>JAFTQT010000039.1 GCA_017462615.1 Clostridia bacterium
ATAGCGATAACAACTGTCTTGTTCATCTTGTCGCTTACAACGCGTCCGACTCTGGTTTTTCTGAGATTTCTTTCTTCTGTCATGACTTTTCCTCCTTCCGCATTTTTCTCTGAGAGGACTGTCATTACACGAGCAATGTTCTTCTTGACTTCCACGATCTTCTGAGGATTGTCAAGCTGATTGATCGCATGCTGGAAGCGAAGAGTGAAGAGTTCTTCCTTGAGCTCCTTGAGCTTTGCGTTAAGCTCTTCAGCGCTCATCTCTCTCAAATCTTTTACAAATTTGGTAGATTTCATCTTATGCTTCCTCCTTTACTGCGAACTTACACTTGATGGGGAGCTTGTGAGATGCAAGACGCATAGCCTCACGAGCTACGTCCTCAGCAACTCCGTCCATCTCGAACATAACTCTGCCCGGCTTAACGACTGCTACCCAGTATTCGGGTGAACCCTTACCTGAACCCATTCGAGTCTCGGCAGGCTTCTCAGTGATCGGCTTGTCGGGGAAAATCTTGATCCATACCTGACCGCCACGCTTGGTGTAACGGGTCATTGCGATACGGGCAGCCTCGATCTGATTGGAGGTGATCCAAGCAGGCTCGGTCGCTACCAGACCATAGATACCGTTGGACAGGGTGTTGCCACGGCTTGCTTTACCGGTAAGTCTGCCACGATGAACACGGCGGAACTTAACTCTCTTCGGCATTAACATTACTTTCTGCCCCCTTCTCTGGGTGCTCTGTCGTTGTTACGCGCACCGTGATAGTTGTTGTTTCTGCGGTCACCGCGGTTGTTATCTCTGCGATCTCTGCGGAAGTTGTTGTTTTCCTTGGGAGCAACAGTAGAGGTACGGTTGACTTCGTTCAGGATCTCGCCCTTGTAGATCCAAACCTTGATACCGATCTTACCGTAGGTGGTGTTAGCCTCCCAGAAGCCGTAGTCGATATCTGCGCGCAGAGTCTGCAGCGGAATGGTACCCTCCTGGTAGTGCTCGACTCTTGCGATTTCTGCACCGCCCAGACGGCCGGAGCAGCTGATCTTGATACCCTTAGCACCAAGTCTCATGGTGTTACGGATTGCCATCTTCATGGCACGGCGGAACATAACGCGTCTTTCCAGCTGAGATGCGATATTTTCAGCAACCAGCTGAGCGCTGAGGTCGGGCTGTCTGATCTCAACAACGTTGAGAGCAACGGGCATACCTACCATCTTCTCCAGAGCAGTCTTGTACTTCTCGATCTCGACACCGCCGCGGCCGATTACCATGCCGGGCTTAGCGCAGTGAATGAACACTCTGACTCTGTGAGAGTCGCGCTCGATCTCGATCTTCGGAACGCCTGCAGCCTGAAGCTCGTTCTTCAGATACTTTCTGATCTTGTAGTCGGAAACCAGGGTGTCGCCGAATACTTCATCTTTGACATACCATCTGGAATCCCAGTTCTTGATTACACCCACGCGAAAACCGTGGGGATTTACTTTCTGACCCATTTAAGCTTAACCTCCTTCTCTTAGACTCGTTCTTTAACTACGATGGTAACATGGGACGTTCTCTTAAGGATTCTGTCTGCGCTTCCCTTTGCTCTCGGCATGATTCTCTTCAGAGTCGGACCGGGGCACACGAAGCACTCAGAGACGTAAAGCTTAGAGGGATCCATGTGGAAATTGTTTTCTGCGTTTGCAATTGCACTTCCCAGCAGTTTTACCAGGTACTCAGATGCGCTCTTGGGGGTGTTCTTGAGGATCGCCATCGCAACACCGGCATCCTTGCCTCTGATCAGATCGAGCACGATCTTAACCTTGCGCGGGGAAATTCTTGCATATTTGAGATGAGCTTTTGCTTCCATTTCGAATTTTCCTCTCTATCAAATTTGCGAATTATTTACCGTTGTTGGATGTCTTGGAACCTGCGTGGCCCTTGAACGTTCTGGTGGGCGCAAACTCACCGAGCTTGTGACCGACCATATCTTCTACAACATACACCGGAACGTGCTTTCTGCCGTCATGAACAGCAATGGTATGACCGACAAACTCCGGGAAAATGGTAGAAGAACGGGACCAAGTCTTCAGAACCTTCTTCTCACCCTTGTTGTTCATTTCAACAACACGGTTGAACAGCTTTTCCTCTACATAAGGAGCCTTTTTCAAACTTCTGCTCATATCCTTTTCCCTCCTTATTTAGCGTTTCTGCGCTTGACAATGAACTTGTCAGTCTTAGCTTTCTTGTTTCTGGTCTTATAACCCAGAGCAGGCTTGCCCCAAGGAGTAAGCGGGCCGGGATGACCGATCGGGCTGCGGCCCTCACCACCACCGTGGGGGTGATAGCAGGGGTTCATGACAGAACCGCGGACAGTAGGACGGATGCCCTTATGTCTGGTCTTACCTGCCTTACCGACCTTGACATTCTCATGCTCAAGGTTGCCGACCTGACCAATGGTTGCCTTGCAGTCCAGACGGATGAAGCGAACCTCGCCGGAAGGAAGTCTGACCTGAGCCATACCGTTCTCTTCCTTGGAGATGAGCTGTGCAGCGGAACCTGCGGAGCGAACCAGCTGACCGCCCTTACCGGGGTAGATCTCAACATTGTGGATCATGGTACCCACGGGGATGTTGGCGATCGGAAGGGTGTTACCGGGCTTGATATCTGCATCTGCGCCGGAGTAAACCTTGTCGCCGTCCTTCAGACCGACAGGAGCCAGAATGTAGGACTTGTCGCCCTCTTCGTTCTGAAGCAGAGCGATGTAAGCGGAGCGGTTAGGGTCGTACTCGATACCGATAACGGTTGCGGGAGACTCGCTCTGACGCTTGAAATCGATAATTCTGTACTTAACCTTGTTGCCGCCGCCGCGATGGCGAACGGTGATGCGACCGTAGCTGTTACGGCCAGCATTCTTCTTCTTGATAACGACCAGGCTCTTCTCAGGAGAAAACTTGGTGATCTCCTCGAAGGTAGGCACGGTCATGTGACGTCTTGCCGGGGTAGTCGGCTTATACTTAATGGTAGGCATTATTCTCTAAACCTCCTACTCTTACTTCATACCATCGAAGAACTCGATGGTCTTGGAATCGGGCTTCAGGGTCACGATGGCCTTCTTCCACTCGGAAGTGTAGCCTGCGTGCACGCCCATTCTCTTGGGCTTCTTCTTCATGTTGATGGTGTTGACATCGGCAACCTCAACCTTGAACATTTCCTCAACGGCGTTTGCAATATCAGCCTTGGTAGCAGTCTTCTGTACCTTAAAGACATATTTCTTTGCATCAAGCATGTCCATGCTTGCTTCCGTGATGATCGGCTTAATGATGATATCCTCTACCATTCTCATTATGCGTACACCTCCTCAAGCTTTGCAACGGCATCCTTGGCGATAATGAACTTATCAGCATTCAGCACGTCGTATACGTTAACGGTATTGAACTGGGTGGTCACAACGCCGGGGATGTTGGCGCAGCTCTTGATCACGGCAGCGTCAACCTCAGGGAGAACGACGAGTGCCTTTCTGTCAGCGCCGAGAGCCTTCAGCATGTTGACCATAGTCTTGGTGGAATAACCCTCAGTCTTGATGGCGTCCACAACCACAAGGTCGCCTGCAGCAACCTTAGCAGAAAGTGCGCTGTAAAGAGCAACCTTCTTGGTCTTCTTGTTCATATCAATGCGGTAGTCGCGGGGCTTCGGGCCGAGTGCTACGCCGCCGTGAGTCCACTGGGGAGCGCGGGTAGAGCCCTGACGAGCACGACCGGTGCCCTTCTGTCTCCAGGGCTTCTTACCGCCACCGGAAACCTCGGTACGAGTGAGGGTGGACTGAGTGCCCTGTCTCTGATTCATCAGATAGGTGCGAACCGCTGCGTGGAGGACAGCACCGTTCACCTCTGCGCCGAACACAACGTCGGAGAGAGCAATGTCGCCGACTTCCTTGCCGGCCATATCATAAACCTTTACGTTTGGCATGGTATTTCCTCCTTCCGCTTAGTGCTTGACCGAGTTGCGGATGAACACGATGCCGTTCTTGGCGCCGGGAATGGCACCCTTCACAGCGATGAGGTTCTTCTCTGCATCGATCTTAACTACTTTGAGATTCAGCACGGTAACCTGCTCGTTACCATACTGGCCAGCCATCTTCTTGTTCTTGAAGATATGGGCAGGGTCGATAACGCCCATAGAACCGGACTGACGGTGGATGGGGCCGATACCGTGGGTCTTACCCAGCATGTGCAGGTTCCATCTCTTGATCGCGCCGGTGTAGCCGCGACCCTTGGTGATACCGGTTACGTCAACCTTCTCACCGGCCTCGAAGGTGTCGGCGGTGATGATGTCGCCCACGTTGAGAGCGGAGCAATCATCAAGGCGGAACTCCTTGAGGTGACGCTTGGCAGCAACGCCTGCCTTAGCGAAGTGGCCCTTCTGGGGCTTGTTGGTGTTCTTTTCCTTGGCGTCAACGAAGCCAAGCTGCACGGCGTCGTAGCCGTCGTTTTCAGCGGTCTTCTTCTGTGCTACTACACAGGGGCCCGCCTCGATAACAGTAACGGGAATGACGTTTCCGACCTCGTCGAAAATCTGCGTCATGCCGATCTTCTTACCGATGATACCCTTTTTCATTTTGGATTCCTCCTGTAAATTATTGGTTGGACACGGAAGCCGCGCCAACATGATTTACAAAGTTGCCGAGCTGCCTCACGATAGAATGTCGCGGGCATCGACTGTTATCTTTGTTTTGCCGATTGAAATCAGAGCTTGATCTCGATCTCAACACCGGCGGGGAGCTCGACGCTCATCAGGGCGTCCACGGTCTTCTGCGTGGGCTTGATGATGTCGATGAGTCGCTTGTGCGTGCGCAGCTCGAACTGCTCACGGCTGTCCTTGTACTTGTGCACAGCGCGAAGAATGGTGATGATCTCCTTCTTCGTGGGGAGCGGTACAGGACCGGAAACGGTAGCGCCGTTTCTCTTGGCTACGTCTACGATCTTCTCCGCAGCGGTATCGATGAGGGTGTGATCGTAGCTCGTCAGTCTGACTCTGATCTTTTCCTTGACTGCCATTGTTTTTGCCTCCTTTTTGAATTTTGCGTCCCGTGGGGCGGTCTCATATATAATAATGAAGGATCGCACTCGGGTCCGCAGGTTCATCTGGGGCGAGAACGTTCTGACACCGTGCCGGGTGTTTCTTCCCTTCCCTGACAAAAACCGGATTTGCCCACACCAGCATTGCATGGGTAGTTTCCGGGGGTTAGCTGTAGGGAAAGTCGGACACCGGACAGCGCTTTGCGCACTCTTCCGCCCGATTGTTACGGACATACTCTGCGAAAATTTACCCGCTTACGCGGCAACCTCTCGCTTCATCGCATATCAGACTCGTTTATTTTACCATAACTCTCAAAAAAAAGCAAGATATTTCTGTTGTGAGAAATGTAGAACTTTCATACAAGCAATAGCCGTTTGAAGGCAACGTGCACAAAAATTGTTCCAAAACGCGTATTTTTGCCACCAAAGCTCTTCGTCAGAAGAACAAAAATGCCTCCGCTTGGATTTTTCACTCAAAATCCCCCTGTATTGCCCTTTTGAAAAGGGCAATACAGGGGGGAAGAAGGAGCATTTTTCAAGCGCGCTTCCAATAATAGTTCGTATACCGCTCCGCTAAGAGTAACGCGGCTTGCGCTGCATCCTTTACATCCACATTGCTTCCGACAGTTGCATCGGCAGACTTACTCACCCACCAGCCGTCGGGTACCGCAAAGGTCACCGAGTTCAGCATCGCACAGTCCATAAAGGCCTTGGGATCGATCTCCAAGAGCCCCGAGGGAAGCGTGATTTCCGTCAAGCTATAGCAGCACCAAAATGCTTTCTCACCGATCTTTCTCAAGCTGTCGGGCAGCGTGACCGAAGTCAGCCTTCCACAGTCCTGAAAGGTCGACGGCAGGATCTCGGTAATGCCTTCGCCGATCTCCACCGATTGCAGATTCTCACAGTAGCAGAACGCTTCCTTTCCGATCACCTGCACGCCGTCGGGCAGTATGATCTTGGTAAGTCCGTCGCAGAAGAGAAAGGCTCCGTCCGCAAGGATACGCGTACCCGGTCGCACCGTGCAGGTACCAACGTAATTCTGGTCTCCCTCCAAGAGATATGCGCCGAAATACAACACTCCACTCTCCCAATGCTCCGCATTCTGATAATACGCCGTTTGATAGAGTACGCGACGTCCCAAATGCGTCAATTCGGAGGGAAGGGACACCTCCGCCAGCGCGGTACAGCCCCCAAAAGCATTGCTCCCGATCTCCTTCACACTCTCCGGTACCGCAATAGACCGCAAGCCGGTCTGACCGTAAAAGGCGTTCTCCGCAATGGCGGTCACGCTGCCGTCGCTCGGAATCACGCTGCTCTTGCAGCCCAGCATCAGTCGACCGGTAGCCGTTTCGATCAGGCAGTTACCCGCACTGTGGTATACAGCGTTCTCCTGTGCAACCGTGATCTCCTGCAAGGAGGTACAATTATAAAATTGAAAACCGATCATCCCAACATCGGAGGGAACGGAAATGGAAGTGATCCTGTTGCAATCCTGAAGCGCCTGCACGGCAATGCTGAGGGTATCCTCCCGCAGGAGCAAGCTACCGGAGGCAGTGCCCTGCACCTTGATCAAATGGCGACCGATATACAGTGTGCCGTTTTGCCAATTCGCGTTCTTTTTATAATAAGCAGTGCCGAGAAATGCATCACCGCCAATATAGAGCGCATGATCGGGCAGCGTTACGGACGAAAGGGCGGTGCAGTTATAAAATGCAGCGTCTGCGATCCTCTCCACGCTGTCCGGGATGATCAAGCTGGCGATCGCCGTTTTGGAGGAAAAACCACTTACAGAGATCACCACATCCCCGTCGGGAGACACGGAGGGGAGCACCAATTCCCTGTCGGTGCACGTACCAATGCCGGTGATCGCACAGGTGCCGTCTCCGTAGGAATGGAATTTTAAGCCCGTGCTGGGAATTTGCTCCACATCGCCGCATCTTGAACAAACGTGATCCACGTAGGAGTGCCCTAACGCATCTGCCAGCTTGGCAAGACAAACCGTGCAATACTGAGCCGTTTCGCATCCCGCCGCAGCTCCGGGAGTGTGGGGCAATGTTCCCGGGCGCTCCCGCTCCTCGTAGCCACAGGCACACGTGCGGTATCGTTCGCCGCCGTGCTCGCAGGTGGCCTCCGTCACAACGACCCACTCACCGTAGCTGTGCCCCTTGGGCTCGATTGGTCTCGTCTGCACGTCGCCGCAAGCGCACACTCCACGCTCCTCGCCCTCGCTCAAGCATCCCGCCTCCGTGACAACACTCCATGCGTCATAGCTATGCTGATGAGAGCCGTCGGGGTCGTCTCCTCCGCCCTCGCCGGGGCCTTCGCCCTCGCCGGGCCCTTCGCCCTCACCGGAGCCTTCGCCCTCACCGGACCCTTCGCCCTCACCGGACCCTTCGCCCTCACCGGAGTCTTCTCCCTCGCCGGAGCCTTCGCCCTCGCCGGACCCTTCGCCCTCACCGGACCCTTCGCCCTCACCGGAGCCTTCGCCCTCGCCGGAACTGGAGCCACTGCCGGAGCCGGAGCCACTGCCGGAGCCGGAGCCTTCCTCCGTATTGGTATTACCGCCATTTTCGCTTCCCGTTTCGGAGCCCTTCCCCGAAAGCACCACGCACACGACGATGACACCGACAATCAAAAGTCCACAAACAAGCGAGATCAACCATGTCATTTTCATTTTTTTCTTCATTATTGTAGTCCTCCTTCACCTCGGCTGAAATCAGACCTTACGATAGCATTATAGCACTTCCAATTATAAAAATCAACCGTTTAAATGACAATAAATTTTCCAATCCGCTCGTTTTGGTTACAATTTGTTCACATTTATGTGCTATACTAATTTTAATTGTACGTTCGCATGCCGTTTTACGGGTTCAAACAGCTTTTATTTATATTAAATGAAAGGAAAGGTGCTTTTTATGAAGCGATCCTCCCACCGTCTGTGCCTTTGGTACGTTGCCGTCTGTACGCTGACACTGCTCTGCGCGCTGCTGCGCACCGTAGCCCTGCTCACAGCCTTTGACGTACGCCCCGGTTATTTCCGCCTCGCGCCCATTACCGTTCTCTTTTACGTCTTTATGGTCGCAACGTTGCTTTTGTGCGCTTCCCTTCCTTTATTTATAAAGAAGGACGCGCTGCCAGCCACGGCGCCCGCGCCGACCCTCCCCGGTCTTTGCAGCGCCGGTATTTGTGCATTGCTTTTTCTGATCAATTTTGTGGAAGGCTGCCTCTCGCAAGCAACGCTCAAGCTCCCCACCGGCCTTTGGTTCGCGGGACTGCTGACGCTCCTGATCGCCGCTGCCTATTTCGCGCTGCGCTTCTTGGCAGAAAAGCCGCCGCTGCACGTCACTCTGCTTTGCGGCTACGGTGCCATCCTCTCCCTTGCACTGCTGCTTTGCTTTACCTACTTTGACCAGTTGACCCCGATGAACGCCCCTCACAAAATAGGTCTGCATCTGGCGCTGCTCTCTGCTATGGTATACTTGCTCTACGACCTCCGCGCGCTGGCAGGCGAAGCCATGCCTCGCGCTGCCGCCATCAGCTCCGGCGTGGCCTTTGTGTTCACCGCCACCATTGGCATCTCCAATCTCATTGGATTTCTCGCTGGCGTGTATTGCAGCGTTCCTTACCTCGCGCAGGATCTGCTGTTGATCGGCCTCGCGGTCTATATCGGCACTCACAGCGCCGCAACGGCGCGCAGGGACGCACAAGCCCTTGTCGAGATCGAGAAGGAGCATGCGGCGGAGGTGTCTCATGACGAATGCCAATGACCGCATCCAATGGCTGCACACCCGCATTGCGGACGGCCGCTATCCTAACACAGGGCATCTGGCCGAGCGCTTCGGCATTTCTCTCCGGCAGGCGCAACGGGACGTAGAGCATCTGCGCACCGTGCTGGAGGCGCCGTTGGCCTATTCTGCCAAACACAGAGGCTTTTACTACGCCGCCCCCTTTTCTCTCCCCACCTACACCGTCACCGCCAACGGCGAGGATTACATTGACAGCGTCACCGGTGCTGACAGCCACGCGGCCGATCAGGAGATCCTGCAAATGCAGATTCCCTACACCGCCACGCTGCGCCTTCAAAGCAAGCTGACGCAGCTGGAGCTACAGCGCTTCATCACCGGCAGGCAGGACAAAAGCACGGTGCTGTGCGAGTTCCACAGCATCGAGGCCTTTCTCGGCGTGATCTTCTCCCTGGAGGAAAGCGTGCAGATCCTGGAGCCCGATTGGCTCCGCGAACGGCTTGTGGCCTCCGCCCGCCGGGTGCTGAAGAATCACGAATGATCTAGTTTCCGGCGGCACGACACCGCCGGAAAAACTTTTTCACTTTTTTTCAAAAAAGACTTGACAAACGCGTCTTGTTGTGCTATAATATCCGCGTTCTAAAGACAGCAGGTTCCCGTAAAGGCGGCTTTCGAGCAGCTCTCCTGCCGAGGAGCGATTCACTTTTTATATGGTTAAGTGTGTCTTTCTTCGTGCCGGGGCGTCTTTGGCGGGAAGAAAGATTTTTTTATATCCATCACATTTCGGGAGGTGAAAAAGAAATGCCCAGCAAAATGATTCTCGAGCAAAAGCAGCAGGCTGTGGCTGAACTGGCAGAGCAGATCAAGAACTCCGTTTCCGGCGTTCTCGTGAACTACCAGGGCATCACGGTTGAGGACGACACCGCTATGCGTAAGGCTCTGCGTGAAGCAGGCGTGAAGTATATGGTTGTCAAGAACACCATGACCGGCCGCGCTTGTGAGGCAGTTGGCTACGGCGACATGAAGCAGTACCTCAACGGTATGACCGCTATCGCGATCAGCGAAAATGACGCAGTTGCTCCTGCAAAGGTTCTGAAGAAGTACGCAGAGAAGGTTGAGTCCTTCAAGATCCTTGCCGGCTACCTTGACGGTGCCGTCATCGATGAGGCTACCGTGAACGCTCTGGCCGACATCCCCTCCAAGGAGGTTCTCGTCGCCAAGTTCCTCGGCAGCATCCAGTCCCCTCTGTACGGTCTTGCCTACGCCCTTCAGGCGATCATCGACAAGAACGGCGAGGAGGCTCCCGCCGCTGCAGAATAATCTGCAAAACGCCGGTCGCCGCGTAATGGCGATCACCGCTGCGTGACGGCTCTCACGCAAACAAAAATCTTAAAAATTCCATTACGGAGGTAAATTGAAATGGCTAGCGAAAAGATTACCGCTATTGTTGAAAGTGTTAAGGCTCTCACTCTGCTTGAGCTGAACGAGCTTGTTAAGGCTGTTGAGGAGGAGTTCGGCGTATCCGCTGCTCCCGTTGCTGCTGTTGGCGTTGCTGCCGCTGCTGCTCCCGCTGCTGAGGAGAAGACTGAGTTTGACGTTATCCTTGCTTCCTTCGGTGCTAAGAAGCTCGACGTTATCAAGGCTGTCCGCGAGATCACCGGTCTCGGTCTGAAGGACGCTAAGGATCTGGTTGAGGCCGCTCCTAAGGCCGTTAAGGAAGGCGCTACCAAGGAAGAGGCTGAGAACATCAAGAAGGCTCTTGAGGATGCCGGCGCTACCGTTGAGCTGAAGTAATTTAGTTTCATCGTTCCATATCTGCTGTGCAAAAGGGGGATGCATTCGCATCCCCCTTTTTGTTTCACCGTATTTATTTGATATACGCGTGCAGGCACTCGTTGTGCAGTACCACACCCTCGGGGGCGTCAATATCGGCAAAGGTCAGATTTTTGTACAGCTCCGCAGGCAGGGTAACACCCGCCTTGCCCAGCACCACACCCGTTTTTTGAATGCAGATGCCGTCGATCTGGATATTCAAAAATCCGCAGTCCTCGGCGGCCGTAAGGCAGGCACCGTCGGTCAGCACGCTATGGCGCAAAAGGATATTTTTGATCAACCGCCCGCGGCCCATAATATCGTAGCCGCCGTCGGTTGCGTCCATTTGCGCGCCGCGGCACGTGATGTGCTGCATAATGGCGTTCTGACAGCCGCGTCCAATGTTCAGCATACCGCTCATCGTCACGTACTCCACGCGCAGATCGCGGGAGACGCGAAAGCTCACGTTACCGTCGATGCGCAAATTTTCCAGCACCGCGTGGCGGGTGTGGCAAAAATCGATATTGCCCACCAGCTCACCGTTTTTGCCCTCGATATAGATGCGATCCTGCTCAAAGTTGAAATTTTTGATCACCTCGTTTTGCAGATCGCCGTACAGCGTCGCGCCGTCCAGCACCACGTGCATCCCGCAGGGAACGGTCAGGGGCACATCGGCCCGATACGTACCCGTCAGCACCACCTTGGCAATATCCGCGCTCTTGGCAAGATCCAGCGCCTTTTGTATTCTTTCGGCATCACTGCCCTCAAAATCCTCGGGGGCAACGTAGCCGCGCACCTTCAGCTCCAACAGATCATTCACCACGGTACACCTCCCCGTTCATGGCAATCACACCCGCGCCCATCACGTCGGTCACAGCACCCACGCGCGCGGTCTCACAGTTCTCAAAGGTCACGTTCAGCCCGTCCGTGCCCTGGCACAGATACTCCAGCCCGTCGTGCTGTACGTTTTTCACGGTCAGCTCGCCCGTGGTCTGCGGCATACGCACAACAGCGGTGGGCTGATAGCCATCCACCCAGCCGCGCTGGCGGTCGCTCTTATTGGCGCCGCAATACATACCGTCTACCGTGATGTTTTTCAAAACACAGCCAAAGCCCACCGTGCCGATACCCGTAAAGCAGGTGTTGAAGGTCTTGATATTGGTAAAGGTAGAGTCGGTGCACGCATCATCAAAGCGTACGGCAATAGCACCGCGGGTGTAGATATTCCGCGCGGTAATGCGGCTGAGATCACCCGGCTTGGCGCGGCAGACCTTGACGTACAGCGCACCCTGCGTGCCGAGGCCGAGGGCGGCCTTGCAGTAGACCTTGGTCTCCCAGGCAGAGGAATCCATCACGGTGTCCACGTCGATATCGTGCAGCAGCACGCCGTCCTGCGTCAGCATACGCACGTTGAGCATACGGTTGGCATCGGAGATCACGTTGCGCACCTTCACATTGCAGATATCTGTGGTCTTGCCCTCCACGCGGGCGGCGGTCTCGTTGTTGCCCATAATGGCGGTCATGGCTACGGTATCGTCACCCGTTCTGCCGGTGATGTTTTCGATCTCAAAATCCCGACAGCCCACACGCAGATCGATGCCGTCCATATTGGGCACGTGAGGGTAGGCGAAGAAGTCCAGATTTTTCATCTTTACGTCGCGGCAGTAGATGTGATTGACCGCCCAATAGCGCTGGTTTTCGAAATAAATATTTTCAAGGCGCAGACCGCGCACGTTGATCCACAAAAAGATATGATTGCATTGAATACTCTTCGGGAAGCCGTTCTTGCCGCAGGTACGCTCCAGAAGTCCGTTGTGTACGCCGCCGGAAAGGCGCACGTTACCAACGCCGAGCACGGCAATGTCGTGCTGCTCGGTTTCCAGCGTGTGGTGCTGCGTCAGCGCCAAGCTGTTGCGGAACATATTATCATATACGCCGGTTTCCTGCACCATATAGCAGTTATCAAGGATAAGGGTCATTTCGCTTGGGATCTCAATGGCCTTATCGATGCGCCATTCAGTCTTATCCGTACGCAGATTGTAGCGTGGGATCAAAACTTTACGGCATCCGTCGGCTACTGCCGCCGCAATGGCGTTTTGAATGGTGCCGCTGTCGGTTTCGGCAAAAAGTTCCCGTTGATTGCATGAAATGTATTCTTTCACAGCTTCACTCCCTTTGTAAAGATTGAAAATGCCCAAAACGCATCTTCAACTGCATTGTAGCCCATAAAAAACCGCTTGTCAAGTGCTTTTTTTACGAAACATTTTCGAAATGCAGACCCCTATACGCAAAAAGGGCGTGGGGCATCAGCCCCCGCCCTTTTTTGGTTGACGAACGGTCAATAATTCTCTTTTCTTACCTCAAAGTAGGCCTGAGGATGCTTGCAAACGGGTCAAAGCTCGGGTGCGGCGGTGCCCATCACCAGATGACCGCAGTTGCGGCATTCCCACATGGTCACGCCCGCCTTCTCAAACACGGTCTTCTTTTCCACGTTAGCCAGCAATGCGCGGTATCTTTCCTCGTGCGCCTTGTCTTGCGCCCTTTTTCTTTGACAACCTATAAATCCCCTTTCATGAGCGGGCATGATACCGCATTGCTCCTCGAAAGCGGAAACGGAATTGAAAAAGGCAGGAGAACCCCTTTTGAAAAAGGGGCTTCCCCTGCCTCTCACTTTTCGCCTTCGCGAAAAGTGATTCACCACCCTTCCCCAAAACTTTCAAAAAAAAGGACGCGGCTATTGACTTTCTTCCGTCGGCGGCCTATAATTATAATAATCATAATAATCGTAATACGCACGGAGGAATCTCCATATGGGAAACAAGGATTGGAAAACACTGGGCTGTTTAGCGACGCTACTATATTTTCCGTTTGGCGTGATAGCCGAGCTTACAAAGAAATATAGCGGAGGCAAAAGAAAATAAATCGCAAGACCTTGATTCAAAAATGCAACCAAAAAGGAGACTCCCATGAAATACGCCAACATGCATTTGCACTCCGTCCATTCCGACGGTATTTATACTCCTGCCGAGCTTTGCCAGACGGTAAAGGAGATGGGCTACGGCGCCATTGTTCTCTCCGATCACGAGACCGCAAACGGCACTGCCGAAATTAAGGCGGCAGCTGCGGCGCTGGGCCTTGACACCATGGTGGGTATGGAGCTTTACGCCAAAGGACCCGACACAAGCTTTCACATTCTTGCCTACGATTTCGACCCTACCGAAAAGGGCATCGCCACCGCCATTGAGGAAATGCGGCAATCTATGGTGACCGTCACCCGCGCCCGCTTTGAGGCATGTGTGGCCGAGGGCATCTTCCGCGACATCACTTGGCAGGAGGTACTGGATCACTCTCCCGACGGCGCGTGGCTTTGCAACGAGCAGATCTTTGCCACACTGATCGCCAAGGGGCAGAATCAGCAAAGCGACTACTGGCAATGGATCAAGGGCTTCCGTGCCCCCCGCGTCAGCGTCAAGGCCACCTATCCCAAAAAGACCTCCGCAGAGGTGATCCGTATGATCAAAAACGCCGGCGGCGTAGCGGTGCTGGCCCATCCGCACCACAAAACGCCCTACCTCTCCGCCCTGTACGCCGAGGGCCTCGGCGGCGTAGAGTGCTGTCACCCCGACATCGACGAGCACGACGAGGCTGTGGCGCGGCAATTTGCCGAAACCCACAATATGTACGTCACCGGCGGCACCGATCACACGGGACTTGCAGGCAACAGCATGGAGCGAGGCGACGTGCCCGGCCGCGCCGACGGCTCCTACAAGGGCGACATTCTCACGCCCGTTGATCAAGACGTGCGCCACGGCGCCACACGTGAGGAATTTGAGGCATTGAAGAACCGCATTTACGGCTGAGAAGAAATATTTCTTGAGGTTTTTGGTGAGGAAAGGTGAATTTGTTTTCGCGAAGGCGAAAACAAAGAGGAAGGGAGATCCTTTTTGCAAAAAGGGTCTCCCTTCCTCCTTTATTCTTCACCCGTCACTCAACCAGGTGATAGGCAAAGCCTGCGATCTCGTCGGCGAGGTAGATAAAGGTCATCTTGCCGTTCTTGTAGCGGGCGGATTCCTGATCAAACTTCACGCCGCGGCGGGTCAGATGATATACAGCGCGCTCCACAGAGGTGGTGCGGATGGCGATGTGGCCCATGGCGCCCTTGCCGATGGTGTTCATAAATTCAAAGCCCGCACCGGCAAAGCAGGAGGCGCTGCGCTCGTCGATGGGGAAGGAGAAGATCTCCTTCATGGTGGCAGCGGCACCGTCGGCAGCGGCCTTGTCGGGGCAGTTGATGCCCACGTGACGCAGCTCAAAGCCCAGCATGGCATCCACAGCCTCACGCACCAGGCGCTTGATGCCGTCAAAATCGCCGGCTGCGATCATTTCGGGCTTCACCATCCAGCTACCACCGCAGGCGATGATCTTGGGGAACGCCAGGTAATCGCAAAGATTCTTGGCGTCTACGCCACCGGTGGGCATAAAGGTCACGTCGCCGTAGGGAGCGGCCATAGCCTTGATCATTTTGACACCGCCGGAGGGCTCTGCCGGAAAGAACTTTACAGTCTTCAGGCCAAGGCCAAGCGCCTCCTCGATGCCGGTGGGGTTGTTGATGCCGGGCACGATGGGCACGTTCTTGCTCTGGCAGTACTTAACCACCTCGGGGTTGAGACCGGGGCTGACGATGAATCTGGCGCCGGCGGCCACGGCAGCATCCACTTGGGCGGGAGTGAGAACGGTGCCCGCACCCACCAGCATTTCGGGATAAGCCTTGGTCATGGCGGCGATGGCTTCAGCGGCAGCAGCGGTGCGGAAGGTCACCTCCGCGCAGGGCAGACCGCCCTCCAGCAGGGCCTTGGCCAGCGGAACCGCGTCGGCGGCATTTTCAATTTTAATAACGGGTACAATACCAATGAGGGAAAGCTCCTTCAATACATCCATATCATGCTCCTTGCTCTCATGCGATGATGAGAAATATTTTTACAGTATTATCATACCGCATTTTGCTCCCAAAGTCAAGGTGACGGTACTTTTTTATGCGATTTTGGAAAAAAAAGAAAAGATTTTCATATTTCGACCTCCAAAAGCATCGTTTTGTGTTAATTTAGGCAGAAAACGAAAAAAATTTTATTTTTTTCAAAAAAGGGGTTGACAAACGAAAAAGGATGTGCTATAATAATGCCCGTCGCGATACGGAAGCATAGCTCAGCTGGGAGAGCATCTGCCTTACAAGCAGAGGGTCATAGGTTCGAGCCCTATTGTTTCCACCACGACGGATCCGCCCCCAAGCAATTGGGGGCGGTACCTATCCGGCCCGGTAGTTCAGTTGGTTAGAACGCTAGCCTGTCACGCTAGAGGTCGTGGGTTCGAGTCCCATCCGGGTCGCCACCCAAACCTCCATTGCCACCTGCGGATTTAGCTCATTTGGTAGAGCGCGACCTTGCCAAGGTCGAGGTGGCGGGTTCGAGCCCCGTAATCCGCTCCATAACAAGAAGCCCCCCCCATTCGGGGTGGTTTTCTTGT
This sequence comes from Clostridia bacterium, assembly GCA_017462615.1. Taxonomy (GTDB): domain Bacteria; phylum Bacillota; class Clostridia; order Oscillospirales; family CAG-272; genus Firm-07. The sequence continues at coordinate 16,127 of JAFTQT010000039.1, forward strand.
TATGCCGCTCCTTACGGGTGCGAGAACCCGCAGGGGCAAGTTTTGCGCAGCAAAACTTAGCTTTTCGGGCAAAGCCCGA
>JAFTQT010000006.1 GCA_017462615.1 Clostridia bacterium
CTGTCTGTCTGTAAAGATTATACCCGATCTGCAACACGGCTGCAACTCCTTTCGGGTTAAATTTTCACTTATTTTTTATACAAACGCACCATTGATGTAATATCATTATAGCACAAGCAAGCGTATCTGTCAAGAGTAATCAGGAAAGCGCGAAAGCCCGCCGCGCTCACCGCCAAATCGGCGGGAAAGGCTGTCAGCACGACATTTGCGGTAAAATGCGGCCCGTGATCGCCCGAAGCGACGCGAAAAATTTCATTTTTTAATGCAATTCACTTGCCAAAAGCGTGCAAGCGTGCTATAATAAAAGGGCAAAAATGAATAAACACAGTTCATTGCGAGGGCAACTGCCCTCCATTGTCGGGCGCGGTCATAAGGCCGCCGCTCGGGGATAAGGAAATCGCAGTGCAAATCTGCAGCAACAGCCATTACCGTAATTCTCTGCCCTAATTGGACAGGTCAAGTCGGAATGCTTATCGTTCTGTGCCTCGTAAAGGGCTCTTGGGCAAAGGGGAGCTGCGGGCTTGCTTGTGGGATACGGCAGGGTATCCTTTTTTGGCGTGTCAGCACCCCCTGGAGGGTGCTTTTACTTTATCCTTTTTTGCTATTTCAATGGAAGAAAGGAACCTGAACATGACCAAACAAATCAAAATCACCGCATTGCTACTGATGATAGCAGCGCTCCTCTCCTTTGTCGCCTGCAACACCGTTGACGCCACCGGCCTTTGGGAGAGCGCCACCTACCGCCGCGACGTGACCCTTGGCAAGGGTGAAAAGACCGTGGAGGTGGAGATAAAGGCCGGCGAGGAGGCCATCACCATCACCCTCCAAACCGATGCCAACACCCTTGGAGAAGCGCTGCTGACCCACGATTTGATCGAGGGCAAGGACGGCCTCTACACCAAGGTCAACGGCATCACCGCAGATTACAGCGTGGATAAAAGCTACTGGGGCTTTTACAAAAACGGAGAATACATGATGGTAGGCATGGACGATGCCACCATTGCCGACGGGGAGCATTACGAGCTTGTCTACACAAAATAATCGCGCCAATCCCCGCATATACCGGCAAAGGGTGCGGGAAATATGCATTTTTGCCATGCTCGGCACCTTGATGTTCTGCTCCAAGCTGATCATGGAGGCCCTGCCAAACATCCACCTCCTGGGCATGCTGATCATGACATACACCCTGGCCTTCCGACGGAAAGCGCTGATCCCCATCTATATTTTTGTGGTGCTGACCGGCGTTTACGGCGGCTTTGCCACCTGGTGGGTGCCCTACCTCTACATCTGGACGGTGCTGTGGGGCATGACGATGCTGCTGCCTCGGCGGATACCAAACGGTGCAAAAATGGTGCTCTATCCCATTATTTGCGGTCTGCACGGCCTACTCTACGGCACGCTGTACGCCCCTGCCCAAGCGCTGCTGTTTGGCCTGAATTTCCAGCAAATGCTGGCCTGGATCGTGTCGGGGCTTCCCTTTGACGTGCTGCACGCCATCGGAAACGTAGCCGCCGGGCTGCTGATCCTGCCCTTTTCACGGCTCCTGCATCGGCTGATGCACCAAGGCATCCACTAACAACAACAGGCCCCGTTTGCCGCCTTAGGCGGCAAACGGGGCCTTGTTTTATGCCTTTTTATTCCAGCGTCAGCGAATCGCAATTCAGGAAATCATGCGCCTCCAGCAGCGACCGCGTGGGGATCAGCTTGGTGGCACCGCAGCGGCGGCAGGTCACCCGCACGCCCTCGGGCAGGATCTCGGCGTCATACTCACACTCCGGCTCTCCCTCTCCCCTCGGGCACTTGCAATAGATCTTTCCTTCCTCGTCCAGATCCCGGATCACAAAGGTCACGATCTCCAGCACCTGCGGATCGGGCATCTGCTCCTCTTCCTCCTGGTGCAGCGCCGCAAAGCTCTCAATGCCGCTTTTTTCCATCATATCCAGAAGCTGCAGCTCGGTGCGGGCCAGCTCCGCCTTCACGTGGTTGACCTCGCCCATAACGGCAATATTGATATCCGAATAGGGACAGGGCAGCGCGAACAGCTCATCACTGAAAAATACGTTTTCACTTACCGTAAAATGATGGGGCTTCGGGCAGATGATGCAGGGCACCGTCAGACGCAGCTTTTGCTCCGGCGCCGGCTCGATCTCCAGATAGCTTTTGCCGCAGGTGCATTTGAGGCGGATCATATTCCCCTTCAGGGCAAACAGACTGACCGCGCTCATCACGCCGGTACCGCAATGGGGGCAGCGGTAGGCGATGGTGGTTTGCTTGGTATTCAGAACCATAGACTCCTCCTTGGCATCGCAATGTGAAAATAATATGACCCGTTTGGGGGGATATCATACAAGAGGAGGCACAAAGCGTGCCTCCTCCGGGAGAAGATCAAGCGTCGATCTTCATCATATTGTCGTTGTTCCACTGAATGCCGAATGCCTTCTGCTGGCCCTCGTACCAAACCTTGTAGTCGTCGTCAATAAGGTCGGTGCGGCAGTCAACGAACCAGCTTTCCTCATCGCACTCGCCGGTAAAGAACATGATGTGGAAGCCGTACTCAGACTCCACAGCGGCAGGATAGGAGATCTCGTTATCCACGCGGGCGCTGTCAAAGAGCCAGTTCTCGAAGGGTGCGACCATGTCGCCCTTGGCAACCTCCTCGTAGAAGATGTTGCTGTCCTCGTTGTACTTCTTACCGTACTCCTCGAACTTATCCTTGTCGATCACGTAGTACTTCTCGCCGTCCTCGTTGGTCTTCTCCTCGATGGCCTTGTCTGCCATCATCACGTCAAGCACAGCCTTGGCCATGTTCTCTGCGTTCAAGGCAAGCTTCTCGCCCTTTTCATCCTTCATCTCGCCCTTGATAAACTTCTCGGCCAGCTTTGCAAGCTCGGTGGGCAGAGATCCGGTATTGGTCAGATTCTTATAAGTAGAGGTCTTCAGCAGGATGTGGCCCACGTCACGCACCTTGGTGTCGTTTCTGTGGAGCTCCTTCGTTACAATATATGCGGAGTAAGTGGAGGTTGCCTTGCTGTACTTTTCGTTTTCGTAGGCCTTCTTCTCGGTGACGAAGCTATTGGTATCACCTACCTTACGGCCGGTCGTGGTCTCGGCATCCTTGTCCTCTGCGTCGTCGTCCTTGTCGTCGTCAGCGCTGGGGGTGGAGAAGAGCCAGGAGTCAGCATCGCTGGGCGTGCTGGGCTTCTCGTAGTTCTCCTTGGTAGCCTCGGTCATCTTCTTCAGCGCCTCGGCATCGGGATTCTCAGCACCGGCCTCAACGGCATCGGCACGGAAGTAGGAGTAAAGCAGCTCGTTGAAGGCCTCTACGCTCTCGCAAGCCTTCAGCGCCTCTACGCGCTCCTTGTACTTCTTCTGCTCTGCCTGGTACTTCTCAAGAGCGGCAGCATTCTTGCTGTCCTTCTCGGCGTCGGTGTCGGCAGCGGGGGTGAAGGTAGCCTCGAACTCGTAGCCAATGAAGTTGATGGATACGTCGTAATCCTTCTGATTCTTGTTGTAGAACTCCTCAACGCGCTTGTCGGTAGCGCCCTCCTCCAGCTGCTCCATCTTGTACTCAGAGTACTTGCTGGCCAGCTGAGAAAGCTCCATCATCTTACGCACGTCCTTGATGTTAACGCCCTTACCGTACTGCATGCTGATGTAAGCGTCGGTGGTGTAGCCGTAAATGGCGGCATAGGCCTTCAGCAGGTTGATGGCGCCGTCAATCTCCTTGTAGTCGTCCGCATCCAGCTCCATGCCCATGGCGTTGGCACACTCACAGAAAATGAGGACCTGCTCTGCCTGGGTCTTGGCAGAGGAAGCGAAGAAGTCAAACCAGGTCACCACGGTGGTCGCACCGGTGGTCTCATCCTTGGTCACGCTGTAATTCTGCAGATGCAGGCTCTTGTTGGTGTTCAGCTTGTCACCGCCGGTGCCCGTGATATACTGGTAGTAGCCCTCGTAGGTAGAGGTCCAGTTTTGATACTGGGTATATACCATGTAGGACATCATCGGCACGCTGATCTCATAGTTCTTGGTTGCGGCAACGATCTTGCCGCGCACGAATACGCCGCGGGAGCTCATCACAGCAACGGAGGCAAACACGATCAGGAAGGCAAGAACGCCGCACAGGATCGAGGTGCCCACCCAGGTAGGTAGCGACTTCTTGGCAGTCTTTTTGCTGGCGCCGCCAGCGAGCACGCTGCTTGCTCTTTCTTTCTTAGCTCTGTTTCCTTTTCCCATTGTTAGGATCCACCTTTGATTTGAATTTTTCTATAAAGTAATACAGCTCTTATTGTACATGCAATAAGTGTTGTATCCTTGAACGAAGTGTGAATGAAATTGAAATTGTGCGCCGATTTAGATATTCATAATAACCGGCAGGATCATCGGCTTGCGGCCGGTTTTGGTAAAGAGAAATTTGGAGAGGTCGTCGCGCACGGTGTTTTTGAGGTGCATACGATCCACGTTCTTTCCCTTTCCGAGGCAACGCTCCAGGGATTTTTGCACCACTCGCTTCGCCTCCTCCATCAGCTCCTCGTTCTCGCGCACGTAAACGAAGCCGCGGGAAACGATATCGGGGCCGGAAAGCAGTAGAGAGCTTTCCTCATCCACCGTGGCCACCACCACCAGCAGGCCGTCCTGCGAGAGATGCTTGCGATCGCGCAGCACGATGTTGCCAACGTCGCCAACGCCGTAGCCATCCACCAGCACCTGACCTGCAGGCACGGTGCCGGCAAAGCGGGCGCCTTTACTGTCGATCTCCAATACCTTTCCGATCTCGGAGAGGAAGATGTTCTTGTCCGGAATTCCCATTTCTCTTGCCAGCTCCCGATTGGCGGCCAGATGCCTATTTTCACCGTGAATAGGCATGAAATAGCGGGGCCGGGTCAGGGCCTGCATCAGCTTCAGCTCCTCCTGGCAGGCGTGTCCGGAAACGTGCACGGCAAGGGAAGCGTCGTGAAGCACCTCCACGCCATTGCGGGAAAGCTCGTTGATCACACGCCCAACCAGCTTTTCGTTGCCGGGAATGGGGCTGGAGGAAAGCACCACCAGATCGTTGCGACCGAGCGTCACCTGGCTGTGCTCCGAATAGGCCATGCGGTACAGCGCCGACATGGGCTCGCCCTGGCTGCCGGTGGTCACCAGCGTCAGCTGCTCGGGCTTATAGCGCTTGATATCGCCAATATCGATCAGCACGTCCTTGGGCACCTTCATATACCCCAGCTCCACCGCCGCGCCCACGATATTCAGCATGCTGCGGCCGGTTACTGCCACCTTGCGCCCGTGCTGCGCGCTGATATCAATGATCTGCTGCACACGGTGCACGTTAGAGGAAAACGTGGAGATCACGATCCGTTTGGTGGGATTTGTGGTAAAGATATACTCAAGGGACTTGCCAACCTTCTTCTCAGAGGGGGTAAATCCCGGGCGCTCCGCGTTGGTGGATTCGCACATCAGCATCAAAACGCCCTTGCGTCCCAGCTCGCCGAAGCGGGTGAGGTTCATCATCTCGCCCTGAATGGGGGTCACGTCCAGCTTAAAGTCGCCGGTGTGAACGATGGTACCAAGCGGGGTGTGGATGGCCAGCGCGCAAGCATCCGCAATGGAGTGGTTGACGCGGATGAATTCCACGTTAAGGCTGCCCGCCCGAATGGTATCTCCTGCGTTCGCGATACGCAGATCCGGATTCCAGGGGAGCGAATGCTCCTCCAATTTATTTTTGATAATGCCCACCGTCAGCTTGGTGCCGTAAACGGGAGGGTTGATGGTGCGCAGCACGTAAGGCAGGGCGCCAATATGGTCCTCGTGACCGTGCGTAAGGAAAATACCCCGCAAACGGTCTTGATTTTGCTCCAGATACGTAATGTCCGGAATCACCAGGTCCACGCCCAGCATATCTTCATCGGGGAAGGCAAGACCGCAATCCACCGCGATAATATCGTTTTCATACTCAATGACCGTCAGGTTTTTGCCGATCTCCGACAGACCTCCCAGCGGTATGATGCGCAGCTTTCCTTTGTCCTTTTTAACCTTCGGCATAGATCCTCCTTTAATCAAATTTTGCAACAAAACGAAGACTCACCAAAAGAGCGCAAACGACCCACGCTCTTCCCCGAGCCTTCCTGATTTCGTTCTAAAAACCGTTCCAAGCGCCACGCGCTGATACAAACTCTACTTATTATACACCAAAAAAACTATTTTGTCAATACTTATAGGCGCAGTAAAAGCCAAATGATTGCAAAAAAAACAGCACCGCAAAAAAGTCCCAGCCAAAAGCAGGGCCATTTGCCATCTCGCTTGCGTCGTCGGTCGCCACGCCCACCCTCTGCAACGATCCGTTCCGCCTCCGCCAGCATATCCTCCGCCCCCACACAAGGCTTTTCCTGGCGCAGCACGAACCACGCGCACTCAAACAAGGCGCTATCCCTGGTCTGCAGCACGATCATCTCTCTCTGACATCCTCGCAACATATACATTGCCTCCTTCTTTCCCTCTTGCCTGATCACGGGCGTCTTTCCAGTTTCTGCCGAAAAAATCCTCCGCTATACAAAAACTCTTCGACACCCTTCACCCTACTTCTTACAAAAATTCCATAAAATCCCATAAATGGGGCTTGACAACCATATTTCGACCGTGTATAATACTATATATAGATCATTCAAAATACTGAAAGGAGTGCGACATCGTATGAAATCTACCGGCATCACCCGCCAGATCGACGAGCTTGGCCGACTGGTTTTACCCAAAGAGATCCGTAACACCTACGGCATCAACGTGAAGGATACCCTGGAGATCTTTACCGAGGACGACCGCATTATTCTGAAAAAATATCAACCCGCCTGCATTTTCTGCGGCGAGGCCAAGGATGCTACCCTATTTGAGGGCAAGCGCATTTGCCCCGACTGCCTTGCGCGTCTGAAGAAGCTTTGATGCGCCTCTATCTTGCCACCGCACCCATTCCGCCCGTCTCGCGGGGGCAGGCGCGCGCCACTGCCAGCGCTGCCGCCTATGGGCTGCTTCCCATGCTGCTGGAAGCGGCAGATCTTCCCACCGATGCCGCGTACGCCAAAACTGCCGAGGGGCGTCCCTTTTTGCCCGCCTGCCCACAGGCAGATTTCAGCATCAGCCACACCGATACGCTGGCTCTTTGCCTGCTTGCCGTTGACTCTCAAAGGCCGCCGCACGTAGGCATCGACGCAGAGCCGCTCCTCTCGCTTTCTCTCCCGAAGGTGCAACGCCTGGCGGCACGCTTCCTCACCCCCGGAGAGCAGGCATACGTGAATGAAAGTAACGATACCATCAAAGCGTTTTTGGAGATGTTTACCGGCAAGGAGGCCTTTGCCAAATACGTGGGCACAGGGCTTGCCAAAACGCTGAAAATCGATACCGTTTGCCCACATTTTGCCAAAATTCATCACGCGAAGCTGCATCATCTTCTCTACCGTGAGCACGTGGTCTCCCTGTGCCTGCCGGAGGATGTGCCAAGCGGCGCATTACAAATCCTGAAGCACACATAAAGTCAAGGGGCTTATTCATTAAAATATAACAGATCCCCTCGTCATGGTTATCAAGGGATTTCAAATTTTGATTTGTCGGGGAGGAAAAGCAGGAGCAGGAGGAGGGCACTTTTGCAAAAGCGCCCTTTTGAGGGAGAGGAGGCGCTTTTTGCAAAAAGCGCCTCCTCTTTCCTGTTGCCGTTTTCGCATCACGCATCGCAAATCGCGTTTTGCTCGCGTTCTGCGACGCGGCAATGTTTGCCACAGGCAAACTTGCAGTCTCGGCGCAGCC
>JAFTQT010000040.1 GCA_017462615.1 Clostridia bacterium
GAGCGAGATCTGAAAATGCAATGACGTTGGATGGCAATGAGAATCAACGGGAATTGCCGAAGCGAAAAAGAACCCGTTTGGAGTATTATGATTACAGTTCTCCGGGAGCATATTTCATTACCTTTTGCACGCATAACCGAAAAAATACGCTATCCCGTATCGTAGGGGCGATTCACGAATCGCCCGCGCTCCAATTGTCGAAACACGGTTTCATCGTGGAGGATATCATAAACCATTTTCCATCTCATCTTAAGGCTACAATTGCGCAATACGTTATTATGCCAAATCACATCCATCTTATTGTGGTGATTACCGATAGTGAGGCGTTGCGGGCGATTCGTGAATCGCCCCTACGAGCTCGTTCTATATTGTCCAAAGCAATAGGATATATAAAAATGAACGCCTCCAAGGTCATTCATCAATTATATGGCGGCAACAGAATATGGCAACGCGGCTATCACGATCATGTTATCAGAAGCCGATCAGATTACGAAAAAATTGCCAAATATATTTTTGAAAATCCCGAAAGATGGCAAAGCGATTGCTTTTTCAATAAAGATTAGTCCCAAGCATAAAAGCCCCGGCAGAGCTCTGCCGGGGCTTTTATGCTTGGATGCTGCTTTTGTTGGATCAGCCCTTGAAGTAGCCGATGTTCTTTTCCTTGCTGGGATCGAAGAACAGGTTGCAGATGGAGGCAACCAGGGAGTAGATACCGCAGGTGATATAGCCAAGGAACAGGTAAGCCTTGGTTCTGCAGGTGTAGCCCTCAGGCTTCAGGGAGGTGTGGTTGATGATCAGGCTGCCGATCCAACCCAGGAAAAAGGTCAGCAAGAAACGGACGAGATTGTTGTTATCCATTGCCAGGATCTCCTTTGATGATGATTTGGCGGGAACGGTGCGTTGCCGCCTATAAACATTATACAAGATTTGTCGATGATTGTCAATAACGTGACGCAAAAATTTTGCGAATGGAAAAAATAGCAAATATGCTTGCGCTTTGCCTTTGCTTATGGTAGAATAAGAAAAATGCCCTGGGGGAGGATGCTGCCGTGCTTGTACCAACGTATTTTCCGAAATTCAAGTGTATTGCCGCGCGGTGCGGCCACAGCTGCTGCATTGGCTGGGAGATCGGCGTGGATGAGGATACGCTGCAAACATACCGCGCCCTCAAGGGTCAAATGGGGCACGCCATCCGGCAGGGGCTTGTAGAGGACGACGAGGGCACTACCCTTCGGCTGGACGAGCAGGAGCGCTGCGTCCATCTGGATGAAAGAGGGCTTTGCCGCATTATTTCGACCCTCGGCGAGGGGTATCTCTGCGAGATCTGCCGGGAGCATCCCCGCTTTTATCACAGGGCGGGCGGTCATATGGAGGGCGGCATCGGTGCCTCCTGCGAGGAGGCCGCAAGACTGATCCTCGCCGAGGAGGATTACGTTACCATGGTGAGCCCCGATGGGGCGCCGGCGGAAATTACCCCCCAAACGGGTGCGGAATTTGATGCTTTTGCCGGGCGCACGGCGCTGTATGCCGTCCTTTCCGACAAGGCGCTCTCCTATGGAGAAAGACGCCGCCGCGTGGCGAAAGACTACGCGCTACCCCGCGCGCTTTCCAACGAGGCGCTGCGGGCGCTGCTTGGTGAGCTCGAATATTTCGACGAGGCACATCTGCCGCTGCTGCAGGCGGCAGTCACGGCTCCCGAGGCAGAGGTGCCGGAGGCGGAGCGGTTCCTCGCCTATCTTGTTTACCGCCACGCCAGCCCCGCTGAAAACGAGCGGGAGTTCCGCTGTGGCGTCAGCCTTGCTCTTTTGCTGGAGGCGCTGTTCTGCCGGCTGGTGGGCGGCGCGGGGCTCTCGCCCGTGGAGGCGGCGCGCACCCTTTCCCTGGAGTTAGAATACTCCGAGGAAAACACCGAGGCCCTGCGCTTCGCGCTGGAAATGGAAAATCTGTAAAAGCAAGGACGGCGCTGTACCTTATTTCCCCGACGGTGCGGCGCCGGAATACTTTTTATAGAGTCGGTAAAAGCTGCTGTAATTGTCGTATCCTACCCGCAGCGCCGCCTCGGTGGGGGGGATGCCGTTCCGGATGAGCTTGGTGGCCAGGGCCAGCTTTTTTTGCAGGATATATTGCTTGGGGGAGGTACCCATGCGCTCCTCAAACAAATGACACAGGGAGGATTTGGAGCGCGCGGTCAGCGTCGCCAAGTCGTCCAGGGAGATCTGCGCCGAAAGATGGGCGTCGATATAGGGGAGCAGCTTTTGCAAAAAATCGTCTGTTTCTCCACCCGTTGTGGCACTTTTTGCCTCTATATCCCCATAAAAGAGCCCCATCATCAGCCCCTCTGCCAACGGCGCGTAATAAGCGGCGTTTTCCGCGGCGCAGCAGCGGCGCAGCGCCTCCGGCTCTCTTGCCTCAAAAATGGTCAGCGCGCTGCCCTTGGCGTCGAAATGCGGTCGCAGCACGCCGGGCACCGCGCCCACGTCAAACAACGCCGTTACCCTTCGATAACGGCCTTTTTTATTGGCGGTAACGGTATGATACAGTAGCGGCGGCAAAAACACCGTCTGATGCTCCACCAGGCGGTAGCTTCTGCCCTCCGCCATGACGCTGACGTCCCCCTCCAGCACGGCGATCATCTCAAATTCTCCGTGGCAATGGCGCTCCCACAGCACGGGATCCTCCACGTCACTTTCGCTATAGGTCAGTCTGAAGTGCTCGGTCTGCAGTTCACAACTCATGGTCATCACGCCCCTTTCAGGCATAGCATAGCATTTTCTTGCAAGAAATGCAATATATTTTGCAAAAATAGGCATAGAAATTTCTTTTATTGTTTGCTATAATGGAGCCATCAACCAACGGAGGATACAGCTATGATCCATCAAACGCTCCAGATCGGCGGCAAGCGCCTTGCCAATCGGGTGGTGCTGCAGCCCATGGAGGGCTGCGATTGCAACGGGGACGGTAGCCCCACCGCGCTGACTCTCGCGAAATATAAGACGGCGGCCAAAAGCGGCGCGGGGCTTTTGTGGTTAGAGGCGACGGCGGTCTGCCCCGAGGGGCGCACCAACCCAAGGCAAATGATGCTGACCGCGGAAAACCTGCCCCGTTTCCGGGCTTTTTTGCAGGAGCTGCGGGAGACTGCCCGGCAGGAGGTGGGCTTTGAGCCTGTTTTCCTGCTGCAGCTGACCCACTCGGGCAGGCAGAGCATTCGCCCCATGATCGCCTACCGCCACCCCCTTTACGAGGAGCGTCGCCCCGCCACCGATGCGGATATCGTCACCGACGGTTACCTGGATACCCTCCCCGTCCTTTACGCCGAGGCTGCACGCCTTGCGGTTCTGGCGGGCTTTGACGGCGTGGACGTGAAATCCTGCCACGGATATCTCTTTCAGGAGCTGCTCTCCGCCTTTTCGCGCCCCGGTCGCTACGGCGGCTCCTTTGAGAACCGCACAAGGCTTTATCTCGATTGCATCCGGGCGGTAAAGGCGGCGATCCCTGCGGATACGCTGCTGACCACGCGCCTTTCGGTGTCGGATATGGTGCCCTACCCCCTGGGATTTGGCACCACGGCAGAAAATGAGCTTGACCTCACCGAGCCCGATCGCCTGTTGGCGGCGCTGGTGCGGGAGGGCGTGCAGATTTTGAACGTCACCGTGGGCAATCCCTATTACAATCCCCACGTCAATCGCCCCTACCGCAAGGGGGGCTACGTGCCGCCCGAGGCAGCCGAGGCGGGCCTCGCCCGTTTCGTTGCCATTGAAAGGCATATCAAGAAGGCCTTTCCCACCCTCACCGTGGTGGGCTCGGGGCTTTCCTATTATCGGGCAGAGCTTTTTGAAAGGGCGGAGCAGCTGCTGCGGGAGGGCGTGTGCGATCTGGTTGGCTTTGGTCGCGCTTGGCTCGCCTATCCGGATTTTTATCGGGATCATCAAAACGGTTGCTTCAATGATAAAAAAAGCTGCCTCGCCTGCTCCAAGTGCACCGCGCTGATGCGGGCGGGCAAGGTCTCGGGCTGCGCGGTGTTCAACGCATATTACAGAGAGCTCTATAAGGAGATCAACGCATGAGGGTTGCCATTGTGACCGGCGTGGCCGGCGGAATTGGAAAGGCAAGCGCGCTGCTGCTTGCAAAAAAGGGATATAGGGTCGTTGGCATGGGTAGAAGCGCCACCCCCGATCTTTCGGATTTTGAAGGGCTGGACGTTTGCTACGTGCAGGGCGACATTGGAACTGCCGAGGGAAGAGACCGGCTGCTGGAGGCTGCCGTTGCGGCAGGGGAGATCGCCGTGCTGGTGAACGTGGCGGGCGTTGCCCCCCGTGAGCGCCGCGACATTCTCGAAATGACGGAGGAAAGCTACGACTACGTCATGGGCATCAATGCCAAGGGCACGCTGTTCCTCACCCAGGCGGTGGCAAAAGAGATGATCCGGCAGGGTAAGGGCGGCGCCATCGTCAACATTTCCTCCTGCTCGGCCTATACCAGCTCCACCAGTCGTGGGGAATATTGCATCTCCAAGGCGGGCGTCTCTATGATGACAAAGCTCTTTGCCGACCGGCTGGCGGGGGAGGGGATCACGGTCAACGAGATCTGCCCCGGCATCATTGAAACCGGTATGACGGCGAAGGTAAAGGAAAAATACGACAAGCTGATCGGTGAGGGGCTGGTGCCCCTTGGCCGTTGGGGCACGCCGGAGGATATTGCCAAGGCCGTGGTGGCGCTCTCGGACGGCACCTTCGGTTATGCCACGGGCGAGTCCTTTATTCTGGACGGAGGTATGCATATCAGACGCCTATGAAGCAGTATTATCATACCTTGATCATCGGCACGGGCTGCGCCGGCTACAGCGCCGCCGATCGCCTTTTTGACCTCGGTGTGCGGGATATTGCCATCGTCACCGAGGGGCGGCTGATGGGCACCTCCCGCAATACGGGCAGCGACAAGCAAACTTATTATAAGCTCTCCCTCGCCGGCTCTGACGGTGACAGCGTGAGAGAGCTGGCCGAGACCCTTTATGCGGGCGGCGGCGTCATGGGCGAGCATGCCCTTTGTGAGGCCGCCTATTCCACACGCTGCTTCATGCACCTGGTGGAGCTGGGCGTGCCCTTTCCCACCAACGAATACGGCGAATACGCAGGCTACAAGACCGATCACGATCCTCGCGCCCGCGCCACCTCCTGTGGGCCGCTGACCTCCCGCTATATGACCGAGGCGTTGGAGCGCGCGGTGCTGGGCAAGGGCGTTGAGATCATCGACGACAGCAGAGTGATCAAGATCCTCACCGACCACGCGGGCGTCACGGGCGTTGCCTGCATATCCCCCAAAACGGGTGCGATTTTGACCCTTTCCTGCAGTCATATCGTGCTTGCCACCGGCGGCCCCGCGTGCGTGTACCAAAGCACCGTTTACCCCGAGAGTCAGCACGGTGCCACGGGTCTCGCCATTGAGGCGGGGGCGACCCTTTCCAACCTGGAGGAGTGGCAATACGGTATGGCCAGCACCCAATTCCGATGGAATCTGTCGGGCACCTATCAGCAGGTGCTGCCACGCTATATTTCTGTGGATGAAACGGGCAGAGAACGGGAATTTCTCTACGACGCGCTGGGTGTGGACTCCCTGGGGCTGGTGTTCCTCAAGGGCTACCAATGGCCCTTTGACGTCAAAAAGCTACCGGGCTCCTCACAGATCGACCTGCTGGTTGCCGCGGAGTGCCGGAAGGGGCGGCGCGTGTATTTGGATTTCACCCGCAATCCGGAGGGGTTGGAGGGTGGATTTGACGTGCTGCCCGCCGAGGCGCACGCCTACCTTGACCGTTCCGGCGCGCTCTTCGGCACGCCCATAGAGCGCCTTGCAAAAATGAACGTGGGCGCC
>JAFTQT010000041.1 GCA_017462615.1 Clostridia bacterium
AGGCTCTTTCCTTGTCGGCGGCGATCTCCTCGATCATTTCCACCGTGACGTCTGCGGTCTCCATCACGGCCTTGAACTGGTCGCCGTCCATGTCCTCATGGGCAAGGAGATAATCCGCAATGAAGTGCAGCTTATCGATATTGGCGGCAAGCAGCGCCTTGGCGGTGTCGTAGGCCTCTGCGATCAGAGCGTGGATCTCCTCGTCGATGACGGCGGCAATGCTTTCGGAGTAGTCGGCGTTAGAGGAGAAGTCACGGCCGAGGAATACCTCGTTCTGGTCGGAGCCGAAGCGACGCGGGCCCAACTTTTCGGACATGCCGAAGAGGGTCACCATGCGCTTGGCGGTGGCGGTGGCGCTCTGAATATCCGAGTAAGCGCCGCTGGTGATATCACCGAAGATGATCTCCTCGGCGGCACGGCCGCCCAGGGTCATGGCGATCTCGTTCTTATATTCCTGCTTGTATTTCTGATAGCGGTCGGCATCGGGGCGGAAGCTGGTGTAGCCGAGGGCACCGCGACCGGTGGGCACGATGGTGATGAGGTGCACGGGGTCGGTCTTCAAGAGGTAGCCCACCATGGCGTGACCTGCCTCGTGATAGGCGGTGTTCTTCTTTTCCGCATCGCTCATGATGTGGGTCTTCTTCTTCGGGCCCATGAGGATCTTGTTGAGGGAGTCCTCGATCTCATCCATGCCGATGAGGCTCTTGCCGCGACGGGCGGCAAGGAGGGCTGCTTCGTTGAGGAGGTTGGCCAGATCCGCACCCGTAAAGCCCACGGTGATCTTGGCCACACGGGAAATATCCACGCCGGGCTCCAGGGGCTTGTTACGGGCGTGCACCTTCAGAATATCCTCACGTCCCTTCAGGTTGGGGCGGTTGACGGTGATCTGACGGTCAAAGCGTCCGGGACGGAGCAGAGCGGGATCCAGCACGTCGGCGCGGTTGGTGGCGGCAATGACCACGATGCCCTCGTGAGAGCCGAAGCCGTCCATTTCCACCAGCAGCTGGTTCAGGGTCTGCTCACGCTCGTCGTGACCGCCGCCAAGGCCGGTGCCGCGCTGGCGTCCTACCGCGTCGATCTCGTCGATAAAGATGATGGCGGCGGGGGACTTGCGGGCGTTATCAAAGAGGTCGCGGACACGGGAGGCGCCCACGCCCACATACATTTCCACGAAATCCGAACCGGAAATGGAGTAGAAGGGCACGCCTGCCTCACCGGCAACGGCCTTGGCAAGCAGGGTCTTACCCGTACCGGGAGGGCCCACCAGCAGCACGCCGTGGGGGATTTTAGCACCAAGACGGGTGAACTTCTGGGGATCCTTCAGATAAGCGACGATCTCCTCCAGCTCCTCCTTTTCCTCGTCGGCACCCGCCACGTCGGCAAAGGTGATCTTATCCTTCTGATCCGAGGGGAGCTTGACGCGGGCCTTGCCGAAGTTGTTGAGCTTGGCACCGGGGCCGCCATTGGAGGCGGAGCGCATCATAAAGATCCACAGCGCCACCAGCAGCACGATGACGATGATGGAGGGCAGGAAGCTGATCCACCAGGGGTAAGAGGCCTCGGGCTGGATGTCGTAGGTCTTCAGATTGGCGTTGGTCTTGACGTATTCGTTGCAGTATTCCTCAAAGATCGCCACGGACCGGAGCTTGTAGGATTTCTCCTCCAGCTGCCACTCACCCTTGTCGTTGGTGAGCAGATTGCCGCTCTCGTCCACCTTGATGACCTTCAGGGTGATATAGTATTTGTTGTCGATGACAAAGGATTCTACCCGGTCTGCCTCGAAATAATCCACCACGTCGGCCAGCACCAGCTTTTCGGTCTTGTGGCCCTGGAACAGGAAGGAGGCCGTGGTAAGGATCAGTCCGAACAGGACCACGTAAAACAGGATCGTTTTGATATGGTTCTTTTTCATGAGTTCCTCCGTTTGGTAATTGGGATGTGCTCCCTGATATCGCATATATCACATCACGGCTCCGCCTTGGCGGAGGCGCGTGGGAATGCCTTATTGAAAGCAAAGGGTGATCTGCAGGCTTTTTTGCCGCATACCGTCCCGCACGGGGCCAAAGGGCACCGCCAGGATGCCTGCGTCGTCAAGGAGCAGGGGCATTCTGGCCCGCGCCTCCGGTGAGAGGGGGCGGGAGGTGGGCAGACGGCGCACCGCCTTGTGCATGCCGCCGGAAAGGATCCGGTCGCCGGCTTGGCGCTCTCGCAGATACAGCGTGCCGCGTATGGCGGCGGGGTCAAGGGAAAGGGATGCGACGAAGGCGTAGGCGGCGGCCTCCTCCTTCGTGGGCTCACATCCCACAAAGGCGGCCACAGAGCCGTTTGCCCCCACGCATTTGCCCTCCCGCAGGGGGATCCGGTAGGGGGCGTAGTCCGGCTCCTTGGCGGGGAGCAGGTAGAGCCTGCCGTCCGTGCACCGTACCCGTGCGCCGGGCAGCGCCAGGGTGGCGTTGGGCTTTTCGCTTTGGAGCAGCGCGCGAACGTCCGCCACGTGCCCCGCGGTGGGCACCGTGGGGAGCCAGCGACGCAGCACCCGGGCAAAGATCGGCGCGGGCAGCGCCTTTAGTGCCGCAACGGGTGGCGTCAAGCCCTCTTTTTTTAGAAAATCGGCGGCCAGACCGTCCAGATACGCCTCGTCCTCGGCAAGCGCTTCGGCGCAGCGGGCTGCGGCAACTGCCGCGTCGGGCTGCAGCTCCGCCAGAAGCGGCAAAACCGAAAGGCGCAGCACGTTCCGCTGGCAGCAGGGCTCCCGGTTGGTGCTGTCGGTCACGTAGGCGAGCCCCTCCGCTGCCAGATATTGCAGCAGCGCCGCCTTGGGTACGCAAAGCAGCGGGCGCACCACGAGGATCCCCTCACCGAGGGGGCGACAGGCGGGAATGCCCGAGAGGCCTCGGGTGCCGGCACCTCGCAGGAGGTGCTGCAGCATGGTCTCCAGCTGATCGTCCGCGTGATGGGCGGTGACCAGCAGCGGGATCCCACGCTCACGGAGCGCTGCTGTCAGCGCCTCGTAGCGGGCGTCGCGGGCGGCGGTCTCAAGGCCGATGCCCCGCTTTTTGGCAAGGGCGGGGGCGTCCACCGAAAGCTGTAGGTAGGGAACCCCCAGCGCCGCTGCCGTCCGGCGGCAGAAATCCGCGTCTCTGTCAGCCTCGGCACCTCGGATGTTGTGGTGCACGTGCACGGCCAGCAGGTGAGGGTGCCCTCGCAGAAGGGAGAGCAGCGCCACCGAGTCCGCCCCGCCGGAAAAGGCCACGGCAAGGGGGGTATCTGCCGCCACGCCCGCCAACGCGCAGGGGTCGCGGAAGCCGGCGAGTCTTTGATGCTGATGCTTGCTCATTGCGGTTCTTCGTGCTCGGTATCGATGGTGATAAACTTGGTGTAGGTGCCGTTCCAATGCATCTTCACCGTGCCGGGAGAGCCGTGACGGTTCTTCGAAATGATGACCTCGGCCACGTTTTCCTCCTGTGCCTCGGGCGAGGTGTTGGCACCGGTCTTATAGTATTCGTCACGGTACAGGAACATAACCACGTCGGCGTCCTGCTCGATGGAGCCGGACTCACGCAGGTCGGAGAGCTGGGGACGCTTGTCGTTTCGACCCTCCGTGCCACGGGAAAGCTGGGCACAGCAGAGGATGGGCACTCGCAGCTCCTTGGCCATCAGCTTGAGGCCACGGGAGATCTGCCCCACCTCCAGGGCGCGGTTGTCGTAGCGCGCCTCGCTGTCCATCAGGCCCATGTAATCAATGACCACAAGCCCCAGGTTTTCCACCCGTCTGAGCTTGGCCTTCATGGCCGTGACGGTGATGCCGGAGGTGTCGTCGATATAGAGATTGGTGTCGGCCAGGCGCATGGAGGCGGCGGCCAGCTTTTTCCAGTCCTCGGGGGTCAGCTGACCGGAGCGCAGCGCGTAGCTGCTGACCAGCGCCTCGCTGGAGAGCAGACGGTTCACCAGCTGCTCGGCGGACATCTCCAGGGAGAAGACGCACACCGATTTTTTCTGTGCCATGGCCACGTTGGTGGCAATATTGAGGGCAAAGCTGGTCTTACCCATACCGGGACGGGCGCCCAGAATGATCAGGTCGGAGTCGCCCATACCCACCAGCAGTCGATCCACGCCGGAAAAGCCCGTGGGAGTGCCTCTGGCGGCGTCCTTATCCTCCGAGAGGAGGTGGAGGTTCGCAAAGACGTTGCGCAGCACGTCTCGGATGTGCTGGAAGCTACGGGAATCCCGCCCCTGGGAGATCTCCGTGAACTGCGCCTGGGCGTAGTCCAGAATGTGGGAGATCGCCTCCTGCTCGCCGTAGGTCATGTCGGAAATTTCCTGGCAGACCGAGATCACCCGGCGCCTGGTGCTTTCCTCCTTGACGATGCGGGCGTAGTCTGCGATATTCATGGCGCTGGGGGTGGCCTCCAGCAGTGAGCGGATATAGTCCTCGCCGCCGGATTTTTCATACACGCCCTTGTGCACCAGCATATCGATGAGGGTGACGGGGTCGATCTCCTGGCTGGCGTCAAACAGCTCTCGCATGGCGAGGAAGATCTGCTTATGCTCCTGCACGTAAAAATCATCGGCAGAGATGGTGCCCAGCACCTCGGTGAGGGAGGCGGGATCAATGAGCACCGAGCCGAGAAGCGCTCGCTCGGAGGCAAGGGAGCTGGGCATCTTGCGCACAAGCTCCCCTGCGCCGCTTAACAATTCTTCATTCATATTGTAAAGGCTCCGCTATCAGTTGTCGGTAACGATGACGTTGATCTTGCCGGACACGTCGGTGTAAAGCTTCACGTCCAGCTCGTATTTGCCGTAGGCCTTGAGGGGGTCGGAGGGGGAGATCTTTTTCTTATCCACGGTGATGCCGTGCTCCTTCTCCAGGCGCTCGGCAATATCCTTGGTGGTGACGGAGCCGTAGAGATGTCCGTCGGCGCCGGCGCCGACCTTGAAGGTGAGCAGCACGGCGGTGAGCTTTTCCGCGGTGGCCTTGGCGGCGGCGCGGTCGGTGTCGATCTTATGCTGGCGGGCGGCCTCCTTGTTTTTCAGTTCGGTCACGGCCTGGTTGTCGGCGGGCTTTGCCAGCTTGCGGGGGAAGAGGTAGTTGCGGGCGTAGCCGTCGGAGACCTCCACCAGCTGATCCTTCTTGCCCTGTCCCTTCACGTCTGCGGTAAGAATAACTTTCATGATACTGTTCCTTTCTTGATGCTATATGCGAATTTTGAAAATGAATACGGAAACGGTTGGCGTCAGGCGCCGCGATGGGCCTCCTCGCGCTCGGTAAAGTAGGCGCGCACGGCGGCCTTCAGGTCGCTTACGGCCTTATCAAGGGATACGTCGGCGAGCACGGTGCCGGCGGAGTCAAAGCGGCCGCCGCCGCCCATGCGTTCCAGAATGAGCTGCACGTTCAGCGTGCCATCGGAGCGGCCGGAGATGTGCACCGCGTTATCCACCACCACCAGCGCAAAGGAGGCACAAACGCCCTTCACGGAAAGGAGACGATCGGCCTCCTTGGCGGCGGCCACGCGGTCGTCGGCACCCCGTCCGGTGCCCTGGCTCCAGGTGAGGCCCACGGTGCCGTCCTGCACCAGCTCGCAGCCGGAGAAGCTGCGCTCGCAGACGTAGTCGGCGTAGTCCTGATTGAAGAAGCTGTGGACGTACTCGGCGTTGGCGCCCTTGCCGAAGAGGAAGCGGGCGGCGTCCAGGGTACGGCTGCCCGTGTTGCGGGTGAAGCCGTTGGTATCCAGCATAATGCCGGAGAGGATCACGCTGGCCACCTCGTCGGAAACCAGCTTGCTTTCGGCGCCCTCGTGGCCAATCTCACTCTGCTCCAGCATTTCGGTGACCAGCTCGGAGGCGGAGGAGGCGGAGGGGTCGATGTAATTCACCACCGGTTCAAAGTCGTATTCGCCGGTCTGACGGTGGTGGTCGATGATGGCGATGCGCCCCGATACCTGCCGCACGTTATTCGCCACCTCCTCCGACTCGATGATGCGGAAGTTGTTGGCGTCGGTGATGATCAGGAGGGTGTTGGAGCGAATGAGATCCAGGCCCTTGTGGCCGGAAATGAACATATCCTTATATAGGCTTGTTGCAGTAAGGCGCTCGGTGGCCACGCGGAAGTTGGCATTATCGAGATCTACAATGATCTTGGTGGGCACGCCGGCCAGGAGTCCCAGCTGCGCCACGCCGATGGCGGCTCCGATGGAGTCGAAGTCGGGGTTCTTGTGGCCCATGACCAGCAGGTTGTCCGATTCCGAGATCTTGGTCAGCAGGTAGTTTGCCACCACGCGGGACTGCACCTTGTTGCGGCGCTGGGGCGGGCGGGTCTGGCCACCGTAGTAGCGGATGCCGTCCTTGCGGCGCACGGCCACCTGGTCACCGCCGCGCTGCAGCGCCATATCCAGCGCGGAGCTGGCCTCCTTGGCACGCTCGGCCATGGTGGCGTCGGCCAGGGAAATGCCCACGGAAACGGTAACGGGAATGCCGTATTCGCCAAGGCGGATCTCGCGGACGCGATCCAGCAGCGAGCTGAACTTATCCTGCTCGCAGCGCCGCAGCTGATCCTGGGCAAAGAGCACCATGTAGCGGTCACGCTCGTATTCCCGCAGATAGCCACCCAGGCTCGCCGTCCACTGAATGAGGATATCGTCCACCTGGCGGGAGGCGTCGCGGTAGTTCACGTGGGTGTACTGGGTCAGCTCCTCCAGGTTGTCAATGTCGATATAGGCCACCGCCGGCATATCTCTGTCCATCTTTTCCTTCAGCTCCAGAAGCTCGGAAACGTCGGTGAAGGTGACGAGGTAGTTCATCCGGCCAAGGTTGATGGCGTAGGCGCGGGCCACGTACCGGTCGCCGGAGGGGAAGCGCACGATCACGCCGTCCTCCATGTTGCGCACGGAAAGCTCCGCGGGCTTGGGGGTATCCTCCGAGGCGGAGAAGATGGCCTCCATGGTGAGGCGACCGAGCTCGGTGCGCACGTCCTCGCCGCTGATGCCGGCGCGGATGATCTCCTGCAGGCCGACGCCGCCGCAGAAATCCGAGATCGTGCCCCGGAAGAAGGGATCCTCCACACCGAGGATCTGCTGCAGGGCGGAGTTCAGGGCGCGGATGCGACCCTGCTCGTCCGCTACGGCGTAGGGCAGTCCCACGGAATACTTGAACATATTGTGCATTTTGGTGTTCAGGGTCTCCATCAGCTTTTGCTCGCCCTGCTGCTTACGCTCCTTCAGCCAGAAAAACAGGAAGGCGAGGGCGGAAAGCCCCACGTAAATGGCAAGGAAGACGGGTGCGGTGTAGCCGGGCAGCGCGTCGGGGGCAACGTGCTCGGCCACGATATAGGTGCCAAAGAACAGCAGACCCAAAAGCAGCAGCACGATCATGGGGAGGGTGCTATTGGAGTGATAATGTGACTCAGAAGGCTTATGCATGGTTGTTCTCCTTTTTCGTCGTGGCGCGCGACGGGTCGCGCACGTGTGTATGATGAAATGAATATTGTCGGGATCAGCTCCGGGGCGGGGGTGCTTTTCGGGGCATAAAGGTCACCAGAAGCACGTTGGCCGCGCCAAGCAGCGCCGCCAGGGATACGCCCGTGAGGGGATTGGTGACGGTGGAAAGGATCAGGCCGAAGAACAAGAGAGAGGAAAGGCAGGAGCGCCGCTCACCCCGTCGGGGCGAGAGGGAGGTGTAGCCCAGCAGGGCGAGGCCGGGGGCAAGGATCAGCATGAAATTGGCTGCCGCCGTGCCCACCAGGGTGATGGCGGAGGCGTTGGCAATGAGATCCGTGAAAAAGGCGAGGATATAGACCACCGCCGTAACGGGCGAGAAATCCAGCATGCCCATGCGCAGGGGGATACGGGGCAGCATGTTGAGGTTGAGTAGAAAATTGAGGCCGGCACGCCAGATGAAGAAGGAGGAAAGCGTCGTGACGGCGAGGAACAAGCCGGGCAGCAGATTTACCAGTGTGCTGACGGCGGCAACGGCCAGCTCGTCGGTGATGGGCAGCTCCAGTCCTGCCTCTGCGTACAGCGTGCGCATCTCCGCCAGCGCTTCCACCAGCGCCTTGGAGAGAGAATTGCGGAGGGCGTCGGCAAAAACCGTGACGGGGTTGCCGTGCAGAAGATCGGCACGCCACATAGCCACGAGCCCCGCCACCACCAGCACGACAGCCATCACACCGGAACGGGTGGCAATGGCCGTGGTCTGACGGGTGCCGCTTCGCACGAGGAGGTAGCCGCAGACCGCCAGCGGCAGGGGCAGCAGCGCCAGCAGCGCCATGAGGAGATCGTGATGCACGAAATAAGCGGCAGCCGCGGCAAGCAGGGGGACGGCACACCACAGGAGGTAATGCTTCGGCTCCCGGCAGCACAGCAGCAGAATGGTGCCGCAGCAGCTGCCCAGCAGCAGCGCCGTGAAAAGGACGGAAAGCGTGAACGCGCCGGAAATCAGGTAAAGCACCGCCGCAGGCAGCAGCAGGCTGATGACGTAGGAAAAGGATTTGCTCAGCAGATACAGCGCAGCCACAACGGCAACGGCATAGATGAGCGCAAGCGTGTCGTTGCCGGAAAGGGGAAGGGCGGCAAGGGACAGCACAAACAGCAGCGCCACGCTGACAAGACTGCCGGTCTCGGGCGGTGTGATCATGTCCCGGAGGGCGGCGGGCTTGGTTTTCGGCGCCGTGGCTTGGTTCATAACAGAGTCTCCTTTCAATGCTTTGGGGATAGCAATAGTTCGCTATTATATTATTATAACATACTTTTTGAATATTGTAAACACATTAAATGAACGATTTGTGAAATTTGCGAGGAAAACAGGAAAAAAACGGCACCGGAATACGTTTTTTTGCAAAAATATAAAAAAATTTGTAATATCTATTGCAAAAGCGCAAAAAACGTGGTATAATACTTGACAGTAAGAAGATGTGGGATGGAGCAGGTGCAAGCCTGCTCCTCTTGTTTGCGGGATGCAGGGCGTGTACGCCCCGGCGTTTCGCTAAGAAAGGAGCAAACGCGATGGCAGGGGCAAAGAATATTGCCGAGACCGTGGCCGCATTGGCCGCGCCCATAGCTGAGGAGCTGGGGCTTTCCATTTGGGACGTGGAATTTGTGAAGGAGGGTGCGCGCCGCGTGCTGCGCATTACCATCGATCACGAGGACGGCATCACCATTGAGGATTGTGAGCGGATGCACCGCGCCATTGATCCTGTCCTGGACGAGGCCGATCCCATTGAGACCGCTTACGACCTGGAGGTCAGCTCTCCCGGCATCGAGCGTGAGCTGCGCACCGCCGCGCATATCGACGCGTGCGTCGGTGAGGAGGTGGAGCTCCGTCTCTTCGCGCCCCTGGAGGGCAAAAAGAGCTTCGGCGGCATCCTGGTGGGCAGAAGCCCCGCCGGCGAGGTGCTTCTCGACATGGAGGGGGCGGTTCGCGCCTTCCCGCGGGAAAGTATTGCCAAGCTGACCACCGTTTATCGCTTTTAAGACAGATTACACATAGAACGAAAGGATATTGCCATGAGCACGAAGAAAAGCAGCAAGGAATCGTTTGTCAACGCCCTGGAGCTTCTCGAAAAGGAGAAGGGCATCCCCAAGGCGTACATGATAGAAAAGATCGAGGCCGCCCTCGTTTCCGCCTACCATAAGGAGTACGGAAGCGGTGCCAACGTCCGCATCGTTTTCGATCTTGAAAAGGATGATGTGAAGGTCTTCCAGCAGAAGACCGTGGTGGAGGAGGTAGTGGATCCCGAAAACGAGATCACCCTGGCTGACGCAAAGGCCATCTCCCGCCGCTACACCCTCGGTCAGCTGATCGAGATCAAGGTAAAGCCCGAGAATTTCCGCCGACTCTCCGCCGCCGCTGCCAAGTCCGTCATCATCCAGAGCATCCGCGAGGGTGAGCGCAAGGTGATGCAGGACGCCTACGAGAACCAGCGGGAGGAGATCATCACGGCCACCGTCAATAAGATCGACCTGCAGACCGGTAACGTGGTGCTGGATACCGGCACCGGCCGCGCCGTGCTGCTGAAGAGCGAGCAGATCCCCGGTGAGGAGTTCGCCGTGGACGATCGCGTTAAGGTCTTCGTCATGGAGGTCAGCAAGGAGGCACACGGTCCTCTGGTGACCCTGTCCCGTTCCCATGCCGGCCTGGTCCGCCGCCTGTTTGAGCTGGAGGTGCCCGAGATCGCTGACGGCGTGGTGATGATCAAGAGCGTGTCCCGCGAGGCGGGCGTGCGCAGCAAGGTGGCCGTCTACACCCGCGATCCCGACGTGGATCCCGTGGGCGCCTGTATCGGTAACCGCGGCTTGCGTATTGCCAGCATCGTTGACGAGCTGCGGGGCGAAAAGGTGGATATCGTCACTTACAGCGAATCCATTGAGGAGTTTATTGCCAACGCGCTGGCTCCTGCCCGCGTCATTTCCGTAGAGATGACGGGCGAGCGCTCCTGCCGCGTGCTGGTGGATCCCGACCAGCTGTCTCTTGCCATCGGCAGAGAGGGTCTCAACGCCCGCCTCGCCGCACGGCTGACCGGCTGCAAGATCGACATCAAAGCAGAATAACCCCCCAAACGGTATCGAAAAATGGAGCAAAAGCAGAAAAAGATCCCGGAGCGCCAATGCCTTGGCTGCAACGGTCATTTTCCTAAAAAAACGCTGCTGCGTGTGGTGCGCTCACCACAGGGTGAGGCGGGCTTTACCGTTTCCCTTGACTTTACCGGCAAAAAATCCGGGCGCGGCGCATATATTTGTAAGAATGTAGCCTGCTTCAAGAAGGCACGCAAATCCGGTCGCATTGCCCGGAGCCTTGAATGTGAGATCCCGGAGGCCCTCTACGACGCGATGGAGGCGGAGCTTTCCACCGATGGAAACGCCGATGGAGACTGAAAAAAAGGCACTGGCCCTTTTGGGGCTTGCCGCGCGAGCCGGTCGCGTGACGGTGGGGCTGCCCCTCACCTGTGAGGCGCTGAAGAACGCCCGCAACGAAAAGCGACCGCAGCTGGTGCTGCTGGCGTCGGACGCCTCGGCAAATACCGTCAAGCGCATCACCGACCGTACCAATTATTATAAGGTTTCTCTTTGCCGCCTGCAGGCAGCAGGCGACACCCTGGCACTGGCCGTGGGAAAGAGAGAGACCGACGTTGCCGTGGTAGGCGTCACCGAGCCCCATCTGGCAGCGGCCGTCCGCGAGCTGCTGACGGCAGAAAAGCAGATCTGATACACTACCCTCGCGGGTATACAACCGACCAAACTTTGGAGAAGCCTTTGCACGGACTGCGAAGGCGCAAGGAGGAAATATGGCGTTCAAAGTAACTCAATTAGCAAAGGATCTTGGTATCAAGAGCAAGGACATCACGGAGCTGATGGCGGCGCGTGGACTGGAATGTAAAACCACGCAAAAGACGCTGGAGCCCGGTGAATTCGACCTCGTTTTCGAGGCGCTGACCCGCGCGAAGCAGGTGAAGAATATCGACGATTATCTCTTTGGGGATACCTATATTCCTTCGGCCGCGCCAAAGAAGGCTGCAGCCAAAAAAGCAGAGGAGAAGCCTGCCGCAGAGGAGGCTCCTGTTGCCGTACCCGAGGAGAAGCCTGCGCCCGTAAAGCAGGAAAAGACCGAGGAGCAGAAGGCCGCAAAGCCCGCAAAGGCTCCCCAGAAGACCGCCAAAGAAAAGGCAGAGCCGGAGGCGAAGTCCGCGCCGAAGAAGGAAGCTGCCAAGCCCGCCCCCTCCAAAGAGCCCCCCGTGGAAGAACCCGCAAAGACACCCGTGAAGGAGCCCGCCGCTCCCGCCAAGGAGCAGGTAGCCCCCAAGGCGCCCGCCGCTCCCGCCAAGGAGGACGCGCCCATTGCCCGTCCTGCGGCAAGTCCCCGCACCTATAACATCCCGCAGAATCTGCGTGCCACCATCACGCCCGCGGCAAGACCTGCCGCCCCCGCCCGTCCCCAGGGCGCAGCGCAGCAGGGCAACCGTCCCGCAGACCGCGCACCGCAGCAGGGTGGCAACCGCTTTGACCGTGCCCCGCAGCAGGGCGGCGGTAATCGCTTCGAGGGCGGTAACAACCGCTTTGAGGGCGGCAACAACCGCTTTGAGCGCCCCGCCTTCGGTGGCAATCAGCAAAGACAGGATCGCCCCGCCGGCGGCAACCGTCCTCCTCAGCAGCAGAACCGCCAGGGCGGCGGCTTCCGCGACAAGGACGAGGGGGGAGGACGCATCGTACGCGAGCAGTTCCGTCCCCAGGTCATCACCCGTGGCCAGACCCCCAAGGGCGGTGACGGCAACGCTGCCAAGCAGCGCGGCGCTACCCGCGTGGTGGATATGCGCGGCTCCAGCGTAGACCTTTCCAAGTACGACGAGCGTCTGGATACCTTTGTGCCCGACGCCGTGCGCGATGCACGGGGTGGCAACCAGCGCTTCAAGAAACAGCAGGTGGGCACTCACGCCATGAGCGGTGGCAAGAAGGGCAAAAAGTCCGCCGCACCCGCCACCAAGCAGGCGCTGCACGTGCAGCTGCCGGAGGAGATCACCGTCAGTGAATTCGCCTCCCGCATGAAGATCGCCCCTGCCGAGGTGGTGAAAAAGCTGATGATGATGGGCATGATGGTCACCCTCAATCAGACCATTGATTTCGATACCGCCTTCCTCATTGCCGAGGAGCTGGGCGTGGAGGCCACCAAGGAGGTGGTGGTCAGCATCGAGGATAAGCTCTTCGACGCCGCTGAGGATGCTGACGAGGATCTGGTGGATCGTGCTCCCGTGGTTTGCGTCATGGGTCACGTTGACCACGGCAAGACCTCCTTGCTTGACGCCATCCGTCACACCAACGTCACCGCCGGAGAGGCCGGTGGCATTACCCAGCACATCGGTGCGTACCGCGTCAAGGCAAACGGTCGCGATATCGCCTTCCTGGATACCCCCGGTCACGAGGCCTTCACCGCCATGCGTGCCCGTGGTGCCAAGGCTACCGATATTGCCATCCTGGTGGTGGCTGCGGACGACGGCATCATGCCCCAGACCATTGAGGCCATCAACCATGCCAAGGCTGCCGGTATTGATATCGTGGTAGCCATCAATAAAATGGATAAGCCCACTGCCAACCCCGACGCGGTGAAGCAGGAGCTGACCAAATACGCGCTGGTGCCCGAGGAGTGGGGCTGCGACGTCATTTGCGTGCCGGTATCC
Organism: Clostridia bacterium; assembly: GCA_017462615.1. GTDB lineage: Bacteria > Bacillota > Clostridia > Oscillospirales > CAG-272 > Firm-07. Next base: position 13,160 of record JAFTQT010000041.1, read on the forward strand.
GCTCTGAAGCGCGAGGGCATCG
>JAFTQT010000042.1 GCA_017462615.1 Clostridia bacterium
AAAAATAGCAAATTTGTTCAAAGAGGTGCCGTATGATCATGGAATCCTATCGCAATGCGTCCGGCAGCATTGCCATTGATTATAAAAAAGGATACGTGCTGGAGGAGAATACCAACAAGATCCGCTGCTACCCCTGCTATAAATTCATCCTCATCAAGGAGGGGCGCTCTACCTATACCGATTCCGAGGGCGTTACCAAGGTGCCGGAGCGCTCCTTGATCCTCGTAAAGGCGCAGGAGGTGCACAATCCCCATACCGACACCGCGCATTTGTATGAGCGGTACCGCATCTCCTTTTCCCCGGATTTTGCAAGGGAGCTGCTGCGGGAGGGGCTGTTTCCGGACGCTGCGTTGGCCGCATCCTATAAAAAGCCGCTGAACGATGCGGATTTCGCGGAGCTGCTTTTGTACTTTGAGGGCATTTTTTCCGCGCTTAAGGGTGAAGCAGAGTCGGAGAATCAGCTTTTGGCCTGCGGCACGCGGTTGGTGGCGGCGCTGCTGAAGGGGGCTGCGTTGACTCCGCGGCGACAGGAGATCGAGGAGAATTACGTGGCCGACGTGGTGGCGTATATCAAGGAAAATTACGCCACGCGCCTGACGGCGGAGCAGATCGCCTCCCGCTTTTTCGTCAGCAGGGGCAAGCTGATCTACGATTTCAAGGCCTGGGCCAAAATGAGCCTGTTGGAATATATCACCATGACTCGCGTGGAGGCCGCCAAGGAGCTGCTTTCCCGTGGGTACGCGGTGGTGGCGGTGGCCGAGCAATGCGGCTTTTCCACCTCCAGCTACTTTATCAAGGTTTTTTCCCGGATCACGGGTATGACGCCGCTGAAGTATCAGCGCCAATTTGGCCGCCGGTGACGGGCGGCGCGGTTTGCCTTACGGACATGGTCGAGGACCGTTGACAGCGCGGGTAGGGAATGTATAATAAGAATAAAAATGAAGGCGTCGACGCTGAGGAAGAAATGACCCACAGCGCGGTCAATAAAGGAGAAGATATGAAGCTGCATTTGAACGACAATTATGAGATCGCCGTGTGTGGCGGTGGCTTTGCGGGCATTTCCGCGGCGCTGGCTGCAGCAAGAGGGGGCAAAAGGGTGGTGCTTTTTGAAAAGGAATATATGCTGGGCGGCCTTGGCACCGCGGGGCTTGTGACCATCTACCTGCCCATTTGTGACGGCATGGGGCATCAGGTATCCTTTGGCATTGCCGAGGAGCTGCTGCGGCTCTCCATCACCTACGGCGCGGAGGCGCGCTATCCCGAAAACTGGTTGGAGGGCGTTGGCAGCCGCACCGAGCAGGATAAGCGCTTTCAGGTGCAGTATAATCCCCAGGTGTTTGCCATCCTGGCGGAAAAGCTGCTGCTGGATGCCGGCGTTCATATCCTGTACGGTAGCTACGTGGTGGATACCGAGGTGGCGGAGGGCAGGATCACCCGGCTTTTTGTGGAAAATAAATCGGGCAGAACGGCTTACACCGTAGATGGCGTGGTGGATGCCACCGGCGACTGTGACGTGGCTTGGCAGGCGGGCGCCCCCACCGAGAATTTCAAGGCCGGCAACGTGCTGGCCGCCTGGTATTACTTCACCGATGACGAGGGCTATCACCTGCAGATGCTGGGTGCTGCGGATATCACCGAGGAGGAGATGAGAAAGCGGGATACCTCCGGCGAGCAGATCTCTACGCAGCGCTTCAGCGGTCTTGACGGCGCGGAGATCTCCGAGCAGGTGCAGCTTTCCCATCAAAAAACGCTGGAGCATTGGCTTGCGAAGCGGGAGGAGAAGCCCTCCGCCGTGATCTCCACCATTGCCACCATTCCCCAGCTTCGCATGACCCGGATGCTGCAGGGCGAGTATGCGCTGAAGCACGCCGAGGAGCATACCTATTTCGAGGATTCCATCGGTATGATCGGCAACTGGCGCAGGAGAGGGCCCGT
>JAFTQT010000043.1 GCA_017462615.1 Clostridia bacterium
CGGTAACGTGAATCATATTGATTTTACCCGCTATACGGATCCGGATTTTGGCTATACGAAGGATCACTATGAGGTTATGGGACGGGCGCTGGGTGAGAGCGTGCTGACGCTGCACCGAGAGGGACTACGGGAGGTTGCCACCCCCACGGTGGCCTTTGCCAGCCGGCGCTTCCGCGCCCCGCGCCGCCAGCCCAGCGCAGCAGAGGTAGAAAATGCCGAACGTACCCTTGCAGACGAGGCTGCTGGCGGCGTGAGCAAACGTATGGCACAGGAGGTGCTGTGGCTGCATCGTCATCCGAGGCGAACGGAATTGGTGGAGATCCAGGTGCTTCGGGTGGGTGATCTTTATGTGGTCGGCTTCCCCGGCGAGCCCTACGCGGATATTGGATTGCGGCTGCGGGAGCGGGTAGCGCCCCGTCAGCTGATTCTCTCGGAGCTGGCGGGCAACGAGCTTGGCTATTTTGCCACGGAGCCCGCCTACAGTGCCGGCGTCTACGAGGCTGTGCTGCCCAGCGATCCCTTCGAGCTACCTGTTATCGAGCGGATGATCGACGAGGCCGAGAAATTGATTTTGCGGGCGGAAAAGCAATAAATCGCCCCGTTTGGGGACTAAATGCTATTTTGTCCTTGGAGGTATACATATGACGGAAAAAGAAAAGCGGGATGCCGGGCTGCTGTATGACGCCAACTACGACGCGGATTTGGCGGCGGAGGTCGCTTATTACAACGATCTTTGCCATACGTTCAATCAGCTGCGCCCCTCGGACCGGCAAGGGCAGCGGGCGATCCTGCAAAAAATTTTTGGAAAAATGGGGGAACACGTAACGGTCAACACGCCTTTTTGGTGTGACTACGGCTACAACACCACCGTGGGCGACTATTTTTTCTCCAATCATAACTGCCAGATCTTAGACGGCGCCAAGGTGACCTTTGGCGATCACGTGTTTATTGCCCCCAACTGCATATTTACCACGGCCGAGCACGCCCTGGACGCGGAGCAGCGGAATGCGGGGCTGGAGGTGGCGCTGCCCATCACCGTAGGCAATAACGTGTGGATCGGCGCGGGCGTGACCGTATTGGGCGGTGTGACCATCGGCGACAATGCGGTGATCGGCGCGGGGAGCGTAGTAACGCGGGATATTCCGCCCAACGTGATCGCGGTGGGCGTGCCGTGTCGGGTGCTGCGGGAGATCACCGCGGCGGATGCGGAAAAATACGGAAAATACAATAAGGGATAAGGAGAAAACCAATGAAGGTTTGCGTATTACAGCCCAGGTATTCTTTCAAAACCGAGGATGCAGAGGTCTGCTTTGAGGGGCTTTGTGAGCTGCTTGCCCAATGCGACGATACGATGGATCTCATCGTGCTGCCCGAATACAGCGACGCCCTGGCGGATATGAAGGGCAAGGCGCCCTTTTACGAAATGGTGGCGCGCTACAACGAAAGGCTCCTCGCGCTGGCGGCGGAAACGGCGCGGCGGTGCCACGCCCTCGTTTTCGTCAACGCGGGCTATAAGACCCCAAACGGGGTGAGAAATACCACTCACGCCTTTGATCGAGAGGGCAATGCGGTGGGACACTATTTCAAGGAGCATCCCGCCCCCTCGGAGGTGAAGACCGACAAGGAGGGCGGTCACGAGCTAGACGTTGCCTACAGCTATGAGCCCCGCGCGCCCTACGTGCTGGAGCTGGAGGGGCTGCGCTTCGCGTTCCTCACCTGCTACGATTTCTATTTCTATGAGAATTTTGCCCGGATCGCGCGGGAGAACGTGGATATCATCATCGGCTGCTCTCTGCAGCGCACCGATACCCACCAGGCGCTGTCCATCATCAATCGCTTCCTTTGCTACCAGACCAACGCATATCTGGTGCGGGCGTCGGTCTCTCTTGGTGAGGACTCGCCTCTTTGCGGCTGCAGCACGGTGATCGCGCCCGACGGCACGGAGCTTTTGAACATGAAGAGCCGCGCGGGGCTGGGCGTCTGCGAGATCGATCCCACCGTCAAGTATTACAAACCCGCCGGGCACCTGGGCGCGCCCAAGGCACACCATCAATACATCGAGGAGGGGCGTCGCCCCTGGCTCTACCGCAACGGCGGTGCCTCCGTGGTACCCTTTGACGAGGTGATGCCTTACCCCCGCCTTTGTGCGCACCGTGGCTTTAATACCGTAGCTCCCGAAAACACCCTGCCCGCCTTTGGCGCGGCGGTGGCGCTGGGTGCGGAGGAGATCGAATTTGACCTGTGGAGCACCAAGGACGGCGTGCTGGTATCCTGCCACGACAGCACCCTGGAGCGGGTGAGCAACGGTCGGGGTAAGATCTACGAGCACACCTATGAGGAATTGCTGAAGCTGGATTTCGGTGCCAAACGGGGCGAGAAATTCGCCGGCTTGCAGATCTGCACCTTTGAGGAGATCCTGCAAAAATTTGCCGGTCGCGTCATCATGAACATCCACGTGAAAATTTGGGATAAAAGCTTTCCGGATCTGAAAATGGCAGAGATCGTGGGGCTGGTGCGAAAATACGACTGCGAAAAGCACGTGTATTTCATGACGAAATCGGACAAGGTCATCAAAAAGCTGCAGGCCTACGCGCCGGATATGCGCGTTTGCGTGGGCTTTGACGGCAACAAGGCCGATCCCATGTCCATCGTGGATCGTGCCATAGCCCTTGGCGCCTACAAGGTGCAGCTCTTCAAGCCCTATTTCAATCAGAAGGCCATCGACAAGGCGCATCGCCACGGCATCCGCTGTAATGTGTTTTACGCGGATACGCCGGAGCTGGCGCGGGAATACTTCTCTATGGGTATCGATACGGTGCTGACCAACGATTACCTTACCATCTATAACGCCGTGAAGGACGATTATTTGAAACGAAAAAAGTAAAACACCCATAAACGGTATGAGTTTTTGAAGAAAGGCAAGAGAATGAGCAGCGAAACGGTACTGTATCAGCTACAGGAGACCAGCAAATACATGATGGGCTTCGTTATCGTTACCAAGGAAAACAACGCCATCGTCATCGACGGTGGTCGCGCGGAGGATATGCCGCTGTTGAAGGAATATATTGGCGGGCGGCACATTGCCGCCTGGATCCTGACACATCCCCACGTGGATCACGTGGGAGGGCTGCTCTCGGAGCTGGAGCGGGACGGCGGTGCGGATTTCGATATTGAAAAGATCTATCACCACTTCCCGGGCTTCGCCTCCCTCTGGGCTGTGCGGGAGAAAGCCCCCTGGCCCTCCTATTTTGAGGAGGAGATCACGGAGGTGCTGCCGCTTTTTGAACGGCTTGCCCCCGCGCTGGAGGGCAAGCTGCACCGGGTAGAGCAGGGAGAGCATTTTGCGGTGGACGAGTGCGGCTTCGACGTGCTGTACACCTACCACCAGGGGCTTTACAGCAACCCCATGAACGACGCCTCCCTGGTTTTTCGCCTGAAAACGCCGGGGCAAAGCGTCCTCTTTCTCGGTGATCTGGGGCCGGAGGGCGGAGACGTGCTTTATGAGGAAGCCCGGCATCTGCTACAGGCGGATATCGTGCAAATGGCGCACCACGGGCACATGAACGTGGGGCTTGAGGTCTACGCTGCCGTTGCCCCCAAGGTCTGCCTCTGGTGCTGTCCCGATTGGCTCTACAACGAGCCGGAGATCCCCCCTTACCTTGCCGACAGAGCAAAGGCGCGGGCGCGGGGCCGCACCCGGATGTACGGCACCGCGGTGACAAGACGGTGGATGGACGCCCTCGGCGTCAAGACCCATTACGTAACGAAGGATGGCACGCATCGCATCGTGCTTTAAGGAGAATTTGCATATGTTACTTGATCTGCACGCCCACACCGCGGGCATCAGCAAATGCTGCAAAATCGCCGCGCCGGAAATGCTTCGGGTGGCCCTGGACGCCGGCATGGACGGCGTGGTGCTTTGCAACCACTATCAGAAAAGCTACGTGACGGATGGTGATTTTGACGCCTTTGCCCGTCGGTACGTGGCGGAATACGAATACACAAAAACGGCAGGGGAGGCCATCGGCGCCCGGGTGCTGTTTGGCATCGAGGTGACCACGGAGTGGATTCCCGAGGGGAAGGACTGCAGCGTGCATCTCCTGATCTACGGCGTAGATACCGATTTTGTGCTGCAGCATCCTCGGATGTTTGACTACACGCAAGAGCAGCTGTATCAGACGGTGCGCGCAGCAGGCGGCATTCTGGTGCAGGCGCACCCCTGGCGCAAAAAGGACAGGCTGATCGATACCCGCTATCTTGATGGCATCGAGATCAGCTGCCACCCGCTCTACGAGGGCACGCACCTGGCACCTCTGGCCGAGATCACCGCCCGGGAGGGGTTGATCCTCACCTGCGGCGGAGATTTTCACAACGACACCCATCGGCCTACCTGTGGCGTTTACCTGCCAAACGGTATCGAAAATACCCAGCTGCTGGCAGCCTACCTTCGGGAAACCGATACGGTAACGCTGGCGGTGCAGGAGGTTTGTGAGCGCCGCCCCCATCGGGTCACCTTTCGGCGGGGCGTGGGGATCGTCAGCGACGAATACGAAGGAGAGGCATAATGGTAGAAACCGCAAAATCAAGCCCCGTTTGGGGGGATTTTACTCTTTTGGTGGATGGAAAGCGCGCTTTTCCCGAGATCATCCGCTGCATCGAGGCGGCGAAGCGCTCGGTGGAGATCAATATGTTCATCTGGCGAGAGGATGCCATTGGCTGTCGCATGGCAGAGGCGGTGCTTACCGCCGCCGACAACGGCGCACGGGTCAAGATCTCCGTTGACCGCTACGGCCTGGTGCTGGAAAAGGCGGAGGAGGCGAAAAAATCCTTCTTTCACGAGCGTCCCACCCTGGCGGAGCGCGTCAAGATCAAATATTTGGAGCTTTGCTACCAAAACGGCGGCAGCAAAAACAAAAAGGAGACCCGTGGGCCTCTGTTTCAGCGCGTGATGACCCACCCGAACGTCACCGTCAGTCGGGACGTTTTCAAGGCCGATCACTCCAAATTTTATATCATTGACGATGAAATTCTTTTCCTCGGGGGCATCAATATCGAGGATAAGGAGAACGGACAAGACTGTAAGGGACGGGTCTACGGCGACTATATGGCCAAGCTCCAAGGGTCCTTTCACGTGGCGAATTTTCGCGAAAAGCTGGCAAACGGTGCGGATTTATCGCCGGAATACAGCTTTGGCGCCAATGTCAAGGACGGGGGCGTGCGCCGCTTTGAAATGGAGGAGCGGTATCTTGAAATGATCCGCGCTGCCAAAAAGCGGTTGCACATCACCATGGCCTATTTTTCACCCCTGCCGCAATTCCTCACGGCGCTCTGTGAGGCAGCCGATCGGGGCGTGGAGGTGACGGTGCTGCTACCCTCCTCGGCCAATTTTCAGCACGACACCAATATGAAAACGGCCAAGCGGCTGCTGCAGCAATCGGGGGGACGCATTCGGGTCTATCTTTCTCCCAGGATGCTGCACACCAAGCTCCTTCTGAACGAGGAAACCGTCTCCTTTGGCTCCACCAACATCACCAAGAAGGCCTTTGGACAGCTTTCGGAGCTGAATCTGTTCGTTCCCAACGGGGATTTTGCCTTTGCCGAGGCGCTGCGGCAGTCGGTTGCAAGCGACCTTGCCGAGGCGACCGAGGTGACAGACGCAGGGAGCCTCCGCTACCGCCGCGTGATCGCCGCCCTGGAGGGCTTGCTGGTATAAAAATCCACGGTGTATTTGTATTGGAAATATCTTTTTTTGAAAATGACTGAACTGAATGCCATCGCCCTCCTTTTTGAGGTTTTTGTGGAGGTGTAGGTGAATTTTTTGCCCCGCGGGCAAAAAAGAGGAAGAGGAGGCTCTTTTTGCAAAAAGAGCCTCCTCTTCCTTTACTCATGTCAAGCTCAAACGCCGGAGTAGGCGTTGAAGCCGCCATCCACGGGGATGGTAGTGCCGGTCACAAAGCCGCTGGCCTCATCGGAGGAGAGCCACAGCAGGGTGCCGATCAGATCGGAAACCTCGCCGAAGCGCTTCTGAGGCGTGCCGGCCATGATCTTGGCGGTACGGGGGGTGGGCTCGCCCTTCTCGTCAAAGAGCAGGCCTCTGTTCTGATTGGTCACAAAGAAGCCGGGTGCAATGCCGTTGCAGCGGATGCCGCAGGGCGCGAAATGCACGGCCAGCCACTCGGTAAAGTTGCTGATGCCGGCCTTGGCAGCACTGTAAGCAGGAATCTTGGTGAGGGGACGGAAGGCGTTCATGGAGGAAATGTTGATGATATTGCCGCCGGTCTTGATCATATCGGCCGCAAATACCTGGGTCACCAGGAACGCGGTGGTGATGTTCAGATCAAACACGAACCGGATGCCGGACTCCTCCAGGTCGAAAAAGTCCTTCACGCCCGCGAGATCGGGGGTCATATACTCGTTGTCGGTGGTGGCGCGGGGATTGTTGCCGCCGGCACCGTTGATGAGCATATTCACAGGGCCGAAGGCCGCGTTGACGGTGGCCTTGGCAGCCTCGATGCTCTGCTTGTCGAGGCAGTTGGTGGGTACGGCAAGGGCGTTTTCGCCAATCTCGGCAGCCACGCGATCCACGGCCTCTGCATTGATATCCAGCAGCGCCACCTTAGCGCCACAATCGGCTAGCGCCTTGGCAAAGGCGCTCATCAGTACGCCGCCCGCACCGGTAACGGCAACCACCTTGTCCTTCAGATCCACTTGAAAGGGTAATTTCATTTTTTCATCTCCTTTTCTGCGGCCTCAAACAGGCCGCCCAGATAGCAAGCGCCCATGGCGCGGTCAAAGAGCCCGTAGCCGGGCTTGGCATCCTCGCCCCATACGTTGCGGCCGTGGTCGGGACGCACGTAGCCCTCAAAGCCATGGCCCACCAGAGCCTTGACGATGCCGTGGATATCCACGTTGCCAAGCTCGGTCATGTGGCCGTTCTCAAAGAAATCGGTATCGGAGGTGTACTTCAGCTGGCGCAGATGGGCGAAGTAGATGCGATCGGCGTACTTAGCCGCCATCTTGGGCAGGTCGTTGAAGCGTCCGGCACCAAGGCTGCCCGTGCAGAAGGTGATACCGTTGTGGGGATTGGGCACGGCGGCAAACAGCCGGTCGTAGTCCTCCTCGCGGCAGATGATGCGAGGCAGGCCGAACATATCCCAAGGCGGATCGTCCGGGTGAATGGCCATGTTGATGCCGGCCTCGTCGCAGGCGGGCATAATGGCGTTCAGGAAGTACACCAGATTCTCAAAGAGCTTTTCGTGAGTCATACCTTCGTATTCGGAGAGCAGGGCGTTCAGCTCCTCGGGGGTGTAGCTCTCGTCCCAGCCCGGCAGGTGCAGATTCTTGGGATCAAGGGACAGGAGAGTGTCGTGGCAGTAGGCGAGAGACGTGGCACCGTCCGGGTGCTTGAAGTAAAGCTCCGTGCGCAGCCAGTCGAAAACGGGCATGAAGTTGTAGCAGATGCACTTCACGCCGGCCTTGCCGCAGTTGAGGATGTTCTGCTTGTAGGCCTCGATATACTTGTCACGGGTGGGCTTACCCAGCTTGATATCCTCGTGAACGGGCACAGATTCGATGACCTCCATCTCGAGGCCGGCTTTTTCACACAGAGCCTTCATGGCAAGGAGGCGCTCAAGGGGCCATACTTCGCCCACGGGCACGTCGTACACGGCGGTAACAACGCCGGTCATGCCCTGGATCTGCTTGATATAGTCGAGAGGAATGCAATCACCCTCGCCATACCAACGAAACGTCATTTTCATGGTAAATACCTTTCTCGCGGCGGTGCCGCGGGTAAATTTTCAAGCCAGCCGCAAGAGGATCTGGCGGCTGCGCTTTGGGAAGCTTGATGGGTTCAGATTTTGATTGATCGCTCTGTTCGCACAAACTCTTGTGGGAAGTTTTCGCCCGCCTTTTTCAAAAGGCGGCGCAGTGGAGGGCGCGGAGCCCTCCTCGCCCTCCGCAGAGGGCGAAACGTTTTCGGCATTTCTCTTTTGATAGCTTTTCTCTTTGTGCC
>JAFTQT010000044.1 GCA_017462615.1 Clostridia bacterium
AAAATGTGCGTTTGCCTTCCCCAGCGGGGAAGGTGCCGAACGAATGTGAGGCGGATGAGGTGTAGTCCGCGACGCACAGTGCGGCGAGACAAAATGTGCGTTTGCCTTCCCCAGCGGGGAAGGTGCCGAGCGAATGCGAGGCGGATGAGGAGGTCGCCTTTTGTACTGCGCTGTCCGGCTCTTCTCATCCATGTGCGCTGGGCGTAGCCGAGGGCATACCCCGCTGGGGAAGGCTATCTTGTGCGGCGCGTTCAAAGTGCCCGACAAACTCCAATTTAACGATTACAGATGCATCAAAAGAAGGAGCTGAGCCACGGAAACGTGGCTCAGCTCCTTTCCTTACGCCCTGGCCAGCTCGTCGGCAAGAGCGTCAAGAGCGGCGTAGGTCTCGTCGTTGGGGGCGGCAAGGATCTTCACCGCGGTCTCGGCAAAGCGCAGATCGCGACACTCCTCCAGCATACCGCGCATCACGCGGGCGGCCATGGGTCCCCAGCTGCCGTTTTCGATCAGCGCCACGGTGCGGTTCTGATAGTTGCGCTCCGTCAGATGGTCGATAAAGGTACGCATAAAGGGGAAAATATCCGTATTGTAGGTGGTGGTTGCCAGCACCAGCTTGCTGTAGCGGAAGGCATCCTCCACAGCCTCGGCCATGTCGTCACGGGCAAGGTCGCTGACCGCCACCTTCACGCCCCTTGCCTCCAGCTTTTCCTTCAGCGCCAGCACCGCCTTTTTGGTGTTGCCGTAAACCGAGGTGTAAGCGATTGCCACACCCTCCTCCTCGGGGCGGTAGCTGGACCAGGTATCATACAAGTGGAGATAATAGCCGAGATCTTCGGTCAGAACAGGGCCGTGCAAGGGGCAAATGATGGCAATATCCAGCCCAGCCGTCTTCTGCAGCAGCGCCTGTACCTGCGCGCCGAACTTGCCCACGATGCCGAAATAGTACCGTCTCGCCTCGCAGGCCCAATCCTCCTCGGCGTCCTGCGCACCGAATTTGCCAAATCCATCCGCAGAAAACAGCACGCGGTCGGTGCTATCGTAGGTCACGATCACCTCCGGCCAATGCACCATAGAGGCGGTGTAGAAGGTCAGCTGATGCCGACCAAGGGAAAGCGTATCCCCCTCCTTCACCACCACCCGACGCTCCGGATAATCGGTACCGAAATAGCTCTTCATCATGCGGAAGGCTTGTGCCGAAGCCACCAGGATCGCCTCCGGATACCGCTCCGCAAACCGATGGATGTTGGCGGAATGGTCGGGCTCCATATGCTGCACGATGAGGTAATCCGGCGCGCGACCCTGCAGCTCCGCTGCCATATTTTCAAACCATTTTTCGCCAAAACGGCCGTCAACGGTATCGAAAACGGCGATTTTTTCATCCAGAATGAGATAGGAATTATAGGCCATGCCCTCCGGCACGATATACTGCCCCTCAAACAGGTCAAGCTCCCGATCGTTGACGCCAATATAGCGGATATCTGTGGTAACGTTCATATTTCATTCTCCTTGCTTTTGTTAGGATTAGTATGGCCGTTTTTTTGATTTTCTCGCACCGTTTTGCGGTATTCCCGCGCGGAAATGCCTTTTGCGCGGCGAAGGCCTTGGTAAAATAGCTGATATCACCAAAGCCGCAGGCAAAGGCCACCTCCGTGATGGAATCATCCGTGGAGGCCAATCGTTCCGCTGCCTTTTCCAACCGATAATACTGCAGATAGGCGATAGGCGTGCGTCTCGTGATCTGCCGGAAGAGCCGACAGAAGTATTTGGGAGAAAGCCCTGCCTCCGCCGCCAGCTCCTCAAGAGAAAGGGACGTGGCGTAATCGGCATGGATGCGTCGCAGCACGCTTTTCACCGCGTGCAGCGCCTTGGGATCACCTTTTTCGCTTCCACCGTTGTCGTACAGTCCCTCCCGGATCACGCAGCCGATCCACTTGCAAAAGGCGCCCAGCACCGTCCATTCCGCACCGGGTGCGCCAACACGCAGCGCCTCAAACAGCAGCGCCAGCTCTGCTGCCGCCTCGGTACCGGCCGGAAACAAGGGGCGAATGGCAAGCGACAACCCCAGTTCCCGCCCCACGCCGGCATCGTCCTCTAACCCTGCAGCCAGAAAACGCTGAAAATCAAACACCAGGCACTCGTACGCACAATCCTCCGGCACGCCGCCGTGTACCGCACCGCCTGCGCAAAGTGCCACGTCTCCTGCCGTCAGCGTGATGGCGGCACCGTCCAGGGACAGCAAAAAGCGTCCCTCTCGCACCAGGATCAGCTCGTACTCCATGTGCCAATGCAGAGGCATCTGATAGCGCGGATGCTGCGGGGTCACGTCGTGATATTCCGCTGGGAAACGAAAGGAGCCCCGGCTTTTGTTTTCGTGATAGGCAAAATCCTGCATATCGCCTCCGAAAAGTGAATTTTCGACCAGTTTTCTTCATTATACTCCTTGTAATTCCAAATGTCAAGTGGTATACTGACAGAAAAGAACGACTACAAGGAGGTAGTTTATGGATATCGAGATGTTGAAGGAACAAATTTGCGACGTCTGCCGCAAGATGTGGCAGCAGGGCTGGGTGGCCGCCAACGACGGCAACGTCAGCGTCAAGCTCGACGACGGCACCTTTCTTGCCACCCCCACGGGCGTGAGCAAGAGCTTCATCACCCCGGATAAGCTGGTGCGCATCGACGGTGAGGGCAAGGTGTTGGAGGGCGCACCCGGCTACAAGCCCAGCAGCGAGATCAAGATGCATCTGCGCTGCTATCGGGAGCGTCCCGACGTAGGCGCCGTGGTACACGCCCATCCCCCCACAGCCACCGGCTTTGCCGTGGCGGGTAAGAGCCTGGATAAATACTCCATGATCGAGACCGTCATCGCCATCGGCTCCATTCCCCTCACCCCCTACGGCACCCCCAGCACCGACGAGGTACCCGAGGCCATCACCCCCTATCTTGCGGAGCACGATGTGATGCTTCTGCAAAATCACGGCGCCCTCACCGTAGGCTGCGACCTCATTACCGCCTACTACCGCATGGAGACGCTGGAGCTGTTTGCCAAGATCTCTCTGGTGGCAGAGCTTCTGGGCGGCGCCAAGGAGATCCCCATGCCTGAGATCGACAAGCTCCTTTATCTGCGCGAGAACTACTACCACGTGACCGGCAAGCATCCGGGCTACAAAAAGTACAACAAGGACGGCAAGTGATTGCCAAAGGAGGAATTGCTATGATGTATCCCAAGATCGGTATTCGTCCCGTCATTGACGGCCGTCAGGGCGGCGTGCGCGAAAGCCTTGAGGCACAAACCATGGGCATGGCACACCGTGCCGCTAAGCTGATATCCGAAACACTGCGCTATCCCGACGGCAAGCCCGTTGAGTGTGTCATTGGCTGCACCACTATTGGCGGCGGCGCCGAGGCTGCCCGCGTGGCGGAACAGTTCTCCACCGAAAACGTGGTGGCCACCCTCAGCGTGACCCCCTGCTGGTGCTACGGCACAGAAACCTTTGACATGGATCCCGCCACCATCAAGGCGGTCTGGGGTCTCAACGGTACCGAGCGCCCCGGCGCGGTCTACCTTGCCGCCGTCATGGCCGCTCACGCCCAAAGAGGGCTCCCCGCCTTCTCCATTTACGGCCACGACGTACAGGATGCCACCGACGAATACATTCCCGATGATGTGGCAGAAAAGATCCTGCGCTTTGCCCGTTGCGCCGTTGCTGCAGGCTGGATGAAGAACAAAGCCTACGTGAATCTCGGCGCCGTTTCCATGGGCATCGCCGGCAGCTATTGCGACGCCGGCATTCTGCAGAAATATTTCGGCATCCGCGCCGAGTGGGTGGACGAGGTGGAAATTTTGCGCCGTATCGCTCTTGGCATCTATGACCACGAGGAATACGAAAAGGCGCTGGCGTGGGTAAAAGAAAACTGCCCCGAGGGCTTTGACAAAAACGCCGGCAAAAGCCTCGCCGACATCGTCAAAAAATCCAAGTATATCGCCCCCGATAAGGACTGGGAATTCATCGTCAAGATGACCCTCATCGTGGAGGATATCTTCTTTGGCAACCCGAAGCTGGCCGAAATGGGCTGGCTGGAGGAAGCAAAGGGACGGAACGCGGTGGCTGGCGGCTTCCAGGGTCAGCGCCAGTGGACCGACTGGCTACCCAACGCTGATTTCACCGAGGCCATTCTTGCCTCCACCTTTGATTGGAACGGCAAAAAGCAGCCCACCGTGCTTGCCACCGAAAACGACGTGTGCAACGGTCTTTCCATGCTGATCGGCACCACCCTCACCCACTCCGCGCCCTGCTTCCACGACGTGCGCACCTATTGGAGTCCCGAGGCCTGCCGTCGCGTCACCGGATACACGCCGGAGGGCAAGGCCGCCGGCGGCTTCATCCATCTCATCAATTCCGGTGCCACCGCTCTTGACGGCAACGGTGCCGTGAAAAACGAGGCGGGCGAGGGCTGCATGAAGCCCTTCTTCGAGATGACCGACAAGGACATCGCCGCCTGTCTTGCCGCCACCGACTGGTGCCGCGCGGATTACGAATACTTCCGGGGCGGCGGCTTCTCCAGCCACTTCCGCTGCCGCGCCGAAATGCCCGTGACCATGCTCCGTCTGAATATTGCAGAGGGCGTTGGACCCGTGCTACAGATCGCAGAGGGCTACACCGTGGATCTGCCCGATGAGGTACACCAAAAGCTTGACCGCCGCACCGATCCCACCTGGCCTACCACTTGGTTTGCCCCCCGTCTTACCGGCGAGGGTGCCTTCACCGACGTTTACAGCGTCATGGCCAACTGGGGTGCCAACCATGGCGCGACCGTTTACGGCCACGTGGGAGCGGATATCATCACCTTTGCCTCCATGCTGCGCATCCCTGTTGCCATGCACAACGTGGACAAGAAGAAGATCTACCGGCCTCATTCCTTCGCCGCCTTTGGCACGCAAAGCCCGGAGGCTGCCGATTACGAAGCCTGTCGCCATTATGGCCCTTTGTATCGCTGAGATAGAGAGGAGAACGAAAGGAGGGGGAGAGGGACTTTTGCAAAAGTCCCTCTCCCCCTCCTTGTGCTTGCCCTCGGCAAGCACATCCTCCCCCTTACCCCAAAACCTTCAAAAAGGGAGTGGCGCACATTGCAGGCAGTCGCGTTGTGACATCAAACACCTCGGCAGATAAAATTTGAGGGCGTCTCATATGCTCAATTGCCGCCCACAAAAAATGTCGATGCTTTTTTGAAAGAAAATCCTCCGCGGTGCTTGACAAAGCGGCAAAAATTGGATATAATAGTAGCGTTCGCAGGCGTAGTCTAGTGGTAAAACCTCAGCTTCCCAAGCTGAAGATGCGGGTTCGATTCCCGTCGCCTGCTCCACAAAAGGGGTGCCCGAAGGGCACCCCTTTTGTGGAGCAGGCGACCCAAATGCGACGCGGTTTGCGCGATCTTTTTCTCTCCCCCTTCCGCTATCTTTCTGCGCGCAAACGCGGGTTCGCATACCCCGCCCGAAGATCGACAAGCTCGCTTGTCAGGCGCAGGGCGTGGGTATCTTCGCGCATCGCGCGAAATTCCCGTGCAAAGGACTTTTTCCGTTGGAGCAGGCGACCCGGTTTGTGCGCCTCACCTACTGTACCCTTCTTGCTATCTTGCCGCGCACAAACGCGGGTTCGCATTTGCGCCGCAGAGCGCGTCAAGCTCGCTTGTAAGCGGCAAGGCGCAAAATATTCGCGCAAGCGAAATTCCCGCACCCCTCCCTTTACGATTCCGAACGAGGGCTTTTTCCATTGGAGCAGGAAATTTCCCTGCGCCGCATACCTCATCACCCTATTTGGACATAAAGCTGCCACCATTTTTTGAAAGGAGCCATCATGATCGACAAAGCGTATCTTGAAATCACCAATATCTGCAACCTTTCCTGCTCCTTTTGCCACAAAACGGGGCGAGAAAAGCGGCAAATGACCGCCGAGGAATTTGAGCAGCTCACCGATCGCTTGGTGGGCGAGGTACGGTATCTTTACTTTCATCTGATGGGTGAGCCGCTTTTGCACCCGTTATTGCCCCAATTCATCAAAAGGGCTTGGGAAAAGGGCTTTCGCCCCATGCTGACCACCAACGGTACGCTGCTGAAGACCCGCGGCGAGGCGCTGCTGGAGACACCTCCTTATAAGATCAGCATTTCCCTCCACGCGCCCGCGGCCAACGCGGCCTTTTCCGATGCCGATTACCTTCCCTCCTCTGTGGATTTTGCCGAAAAAGCCGCCAAACGGGGCGTGATCTCCGTATTACGGCTCTGGAATTTGGGCGGCGAGGGCGAGGAGGAAAACGCACCCATTCTGCGCTATCTGCACGCCCGTTTCCCCGGTGAATGGGGCAAGGTGCGTGGCGGTAGCAGCCTACGCCTCGCGGACAAGCTGTTCCTTGAATGGGGTGAAGAATTCGACTGGCCCGACCTCTCCGCGCCGGTGTGCCCGCCCGAGGCCGATTGCTTCTGCTTTGCCCTGCGGGATCAGATCGGCATTCTGGTGGACGGCACCGTGGTGCCCTGCTGTCTGGACGCGGAGGGAGCCCTCGCCCTCGGAAACCTGTTTTCCACCCCGCTTGCGAGCATATTGACAAGCGACCGGGCACGCGGCATCTACGACGGCTTCACCCGTCGCCGCGCCGCGGAATCCCTGTGCCGTCGCTGTGGCTACGCCCGGCGTTTTTCCAAGAATTGACCCGTAAAACATGCATATTTTGTACGAATTATGGACTATTTTGGCTTGCAAACAGCACCTTGCTGTGTTATAATAGAAGGCGTGCAAGGAGGTATATTATGGATTCCCTGATTTTTGCCTTGAATGCGGTCATGCCCATTGTGGTCATGGTCGGCATCGGTTATGCCATCAAAAAAGCCGGCTTTATGAACGATACCGTCACGCGGGCGGTGAACAAGATGGTATTCCGCTTCTTTTTGCCCGCCATGCTCTTTCTCAATATCTATGAGATCAGCGACCTTGCGGATATTCAGTTTGGTTACATCATTTACGGCGCTGTTGCCACGATTCTGATGTTCCTCATTTCCCTGCCGCTGGTCATTCTGTACACCAAGCATCAGGATCGACGCGGCCCGCTGCTGCAGTCCACCTTCCGCTCCAATAACGCCCTCATCGGCGTACCGCTTGCCGAGGCGCTTTGCGGTTCTGCCGGCGTGGTGGCAGCAGCCCTTCTTTCCGCCGTCGTCATTCCGCTTTATAACGTCCTTGCCGTCATCAGCCTTTCCCTCTTTAGCGGCAACGGCGGACGCCCCAACGTGAAAAAGATGCTGATGGATATTTTGAAAAACCCCCTGATCCAAAGCATCGCCCTGGCGCTGGCCTTCCTCGGCGTACGCGTGCTGTTCGTGAAATTGGATATTTCCTTCCGTCTTTCCGACGTCACGATCCTCTTCAAGGTCCTGCGTTACCTCTCCAACCTGGCCACTCCCATGGCGCTGCTGGCGCTGGGTGCCCAGTTTGAGTTCTCCGCCATCAAGGAGCTGCGGCGAGAGATCATCTTCGGTACGGCAGCCCGTACCGTGGTCTGGCCTCTCCTGTCCCTGGGCGTTGCCTATTTCTTCTTCCGCGACACCTTCACCGCCGCGCAGTTCGCGGTTTTCATCTCGATTTTCGCCACCCCCGTGGCGGTCTCCAGCGTGCCCATGACCCAGGAAATGGGCGGCGACGTGGGGCTGGCCGGCCAGCTTGTGGTGTGGAGCACCCTGATTTCCTCGCTTTCCATCTTCTTCTCCTGCTTTATCCTGCGCCTTGTGGGAATATTCAGCTAAAAAAGCAGCCCAACGGCGACCTGACTGAGAAGGTCGCCGTTGGGCTGCTTTGGCTAATTTTCCATACCGTTTTCGGGGATATTGGCCTCCGCGTCGAAGTTCCCGAGGGGCGTGGCGGCGCGGTTGCCGGAAAGCTCCAGGGGCTTGAAATTACCTACCTGCAATTCAGGACGGGCGCGGCCGGGCAGATCAAGCTCTGCGGGACGCGGATACTCCAGCTCTCCCGCGCCGGGCGCACGCATTTCGGTCTCCGCCCGATTGGGCACGGGAGGAACCGGCACGCGAGGCGTGTGGGGGGCTCTGGGCGTTGAATGCTGTTGATCCATATGCATTGCTCCTTCTTTTTTTCTTAGTATGAGGAGCAAGCCTGTCTTTTATTCCGTAAATTTTGGCGTATAGGCCGCGGTGGCGGAGGATTTTTCCTGCAAAAAGCCCTCAAAGCCAAGCCGCTCGGCCTCGGCGGCCACGAAATCGTATTCAAAGCTGGTCACCCGCCGCTGTAAGCATTTGGGGGCAGAAGGGGGCGCGAAATCCGGGGTATATTGCCGCATCAGCGACAAGCGGATATCCGCCACCGGCACGCTCTCCGCGATCCGACGCAGCACCTCAACGGAATCCTGTCGGCAGCCGGGCAGCACCAGGTGCCGCACCACCGTGCCCCGCCGCAGCATGCCCTCCTCGTCAAAGACCACTGCCCCCGTTTGTCGCACCATTTCCCGGAGGGCAGCGGTCGCAAAATCGGCGTAATCCGGCACGCTGGAGCAGACCGACGCCAGCTCCGGAGAAAAATACTTGAAATCCGGCAGATAAATATCCACGAGCCCCTCCAGGAGCTTCAGCGTTTCCGGCAGCTCGTAGCCGCTGCTGTTCCACACCACCGGAATTTTCAAATGTGGCTTAACGGTATGCAAAACACGGGCAAGAGTATCGGTGTAATGGCTACCCGTCACCAGGTTGATATTGTGCACGCCGGTATCCGCCAAGGCAAGGATCGCCTCGGCAAGGGCGGCTTCGCTCATGGCCTCGCCCACCACGCCCCGGCTGATCTCCTGATTCTGGCAAAAAACACACCCGAGGGCGCATCCGGCAAAAAACACGGTACCGGAGCCCCGCGTGCCGCTGATGGGCGGCTCCTCAAAGTAATGGGGCGCGATCCGCGCCACGTAAATTTCAGCGGGCATCCGACAGGTGCCAAGCGCGCCACCCTCCCGATCTGCCCCGCATCCACGGGGGCAAAGCATACAATCAGACACGGTCTCACCTCCTTTTTGCTTATCATATCATATTTTGAAAAATTTTTCAAGTTTTTTCAAGGCGGTGCGTCCATTCCTCCATTTTTATGATACAATAATAAGGATGAAATATCTTTTGGAGCGTCATATGAAAAACAACTTTTTTGAAAAGGCCGAGATCCTGTGCGTGGGCACGGAGCTTTTGATCGGCGATATCGTCAACACCAACGCCGCCTATCTTTCCCGGCGGCTGGCGACTCTTGGCATCGGCGTTTATCGCCAGGCCGTGGTGGGGGACAATCCCGCCCGCCTTGCGGAGGATCTGCGGGCAGCCCTTTCCCGGGCAGATCTGGTGGTCATGAGTGGCGGACTTGGCCCCACCTATGACGATCTCACCAAGGAGACGGCAGCTGCCGTCATGGGCAAAAAGCTCTATATGCACGAGGAGTCCCTTGCCCGCATCGAGCACTTTTTCCGCTCCACCGGCCGCACCATGACCGAGAACAACAAAAAGCAGGCCATGATGCCCGAGGACGCCGTGGTCTTTCGCAACGATTACGGCACCGCTCCCGCCCTTGCCATGGAAAACGAGGAGGGCAAGGTGGTGGTGATGCTGCCCGGCCCGCCCCGGGAGCTGGAGCCCCTCTTCCGGGAGCAGGTGGAGCCCTATCTCTGGAAGCGCTGTGCCGCCGTGATGGTCAGCCGCAATCTGCACATCATCGGCATGGGCGAATCCTCCGTGGAGGCGGCGCTGCCGGAGGCCATCCGCAATAGCTCCAACCCCACCGTCGCCCCCTATTGCGATACCGGCGAGGTGCGTCTGCGCGTCACCGCCAAGGCACCCACCGCAGAGGAGGCCGGCGCCATGGCCGACCGGATGGCGGCAGAGCTGATGCAGCTGCCCCTCGGCGCGTACGTTTACGGCATCGACGTGCCCTCCCCCGCCCACGCGCTGATCGCGCTGCTGGAGACAGAGAAGCTCACCGTGGCCACCGCCGAATCCTGCACCGGCGGCCTGATGGCCGGAGAGCTGACGGCCATCCCCGGCTGCTCCGCCGTGATGGCGGGCGGCGTGGTGGTCTATCAGGAGCGAGAAAAGACCGCGCTGCTCGACATTGCTCCCGAAACCCTTGCCGCCCACACCGCCGTCAGCGCTACGGTGGCAAAGGAAATGGCCGAAGGCGCCTGCCGCGTGCTTGGTGCTGACGTGGGTATTGCCACCACGGGCTATGCCGGCCCCGGCGGCGGCACGCCGGAGGAGCCCGTAGGCACCGTGTATATGGCCGTTTCCTTCCGTGGGGAGACCGTCGTCGAGCGCCTGTCCCTTTCCTCCAAGAGAGACCGGAAATACGTCCGTGATGTGGCCGTGAAGCGTGCGATTTCCTTTGCGCTCTCCTTTTTGCGTCAAAAAACGAAAAAATCGTGAAAAATTTGTCAACCAACGCTTGACAATTCCCGCTTGATATATTACAATATAATTCAGGAAAATATGGTGCCGCGTCAGGATACGCGGCAGAAAGGATATTTCATTATGGCTAAATTTCGCAAAATCGGCATTCTGACCTCCGGCGGCGATGCCCCCGGCATGAATGCGGCCGTTCGCGCCGTTGCCCGCAAGGCGCTTGACGAGGGCGTTGAGGTCGTGGGCATTCTCGGCGGCTACTCCGGTCTCATCAAGGACAACGTCATCCCCCTTACCCCCCGCTCTGTCTCCAACATCATCTCCCGCGGCGGTACCTTCCTGTACTCTGACCGCTGCCTGGAGTTCAAGACCGAGGAGGGCATGCAGAAGGCCATCGAGACCTGCAAAAAGCACGAGATCGATGCCATCGTGGCCTGTGGCGGTGACGGCACCTTCCGCGGCGCTACCGATCTGACCAACCGCGGCATTCCCACCGTTGGCGTGCCCTGCACCATTGACAACGACATCACCGCTACCGATTATACCATCGGCTTTGACACGGCGATGAATACCACCATGCATATGATCGACTGCCTGCGCGACACCTGCGTTTCTCACGCTCGCTGCAACGTGGTGGAGGTCATGGGTCGCGACTGCGGCGCCATCGCTCTGAACACCGCCCTTGCTTCCGGTGCCGTGGCAGCCGTGCTGCCCGAGCTTCCCTTCGACGAGGCTGAGATCCTTACCCGCATCAAGACCCTGGCAGCCGCCGGCAAGCGTGGCTTCCTCGTTGTGGTCAGCGAGGGTGTGGTGACCGAGGACGGCAAGAAGTACGGTGAGGTGCTGGCCAAGAAGATCGAGGCCGAGACCGGCGTGGAGACCAAGTTTGCCCGCCTTGCTCACGTGGTACGCGGCGGCAATCCCACCCTTCGTGACCGCTTCACCGCTACCGAAATGGGCGTACATGCCGTAGAGCTGCTGATGGATGGTAAGAGCAATCTTGTCATCTGTGAGATCGACGGCAAGATCACCGAGCTTGACATCAACTACGCGCTGATCGCCGATCGCTACTACAAGAAGAAGCTGAAGCCCGGCGATCTGGATGCCTTCTGTGCCGAGGACGTAGCCAAGATGGAGGCCCTTGCCGCCAAGCGTCACGAGGAGCTTTCCGTTATTTACCAGATGCTCAGCGAAACCAGTAAATAAAAAATTGCAATACAAAATGGAGGAACAAACCATGAGAAAAGTAACCGTTATCGGCGCAGGCAACGTCGGCGCCACCATTGCTTACACCCTTGCAGTTGAGGGCGTAGCAAACGAGATCGTCATCATCGACATCAAGAAGGAAAAGGCCGAGGGCGAGGCTATCGACATTGCCCAGGGCGGTCTGTTCTTCGGCGAGGACGTGAAGATCACCTCCGGTGAGTACGAGGATGCGGCTGACTCCGACATCGTTGTCATCACCTCCGGCATGGCTCGCAAGCCCGGCATGACCCGTCTTGACCTGGCACAGACCAACATCAACATTCTCTGCAGCATCGCTCCCCAGATCACCAAGTACGCGCCCAACGCTGTGTACGTGATCGTCAGCAACCCCGTTGACGTGATGACCTACGTCTTCCACAAGATCACCAACATCCCCGAGAACCGCATCATCGGCTCCGGCAACACCCTGGACACCGCCCGTCTGCGCTACTGGTTGGCTAACAACTTCAGCATCAGCCAGCAGAACGTACACGCTTACGTGTTCGGTGAGCACGGCGACTCCTCCTTCGTTCCGTGGTCTCAGGCAGCCATCTGCACCACCAACGTGGACGAGTACCAGAAGGTGCTGAACCCCGATAATCCCATCGACCACGAGGCTGTGGAGCAGTACGTTCGCAAGTCCGGCGGTGAGGTTATCGCACGCAAGGGTGCTACCTTCTACGCCGTTGCCTGCGCTGCTGTGGACATCTGCAAGGTGGTATTCAGCGGCATCGAGACCGCTCTGGCCGTTTCTACCATGATGCATGGTGAGTACGGCGTGGACGACGTTTGCCTTTCCACCATTGCCATTGTTGGCAAGGACGGCATCAAGGGTCACATTCCCGCTGCTCTCACCGCTGAGGAGGAGGGCAAGCTCCAGCACAGCGCTCAGTGCCTGCGCAACGTCATCGACCAGATCACCTGGACCGGCAAATAATAGCAATTTTGAAAAAAGCGGCCTCTGGCCGCTTTTTTCTTCTCATTTTTCTCGTTTTTTTCAAAAAATAAGCAATATTTGTCTTGTTTATATCTGTTTTTGACTTGCCAAGCACCCTCATTGCTTTTATAATAAAGATAAGGTGGCTTTTTCCGGCCACGCCAAAATAAGACTCTATACCACAGGAGGCAAGCATTATGGCATTACCTATTGCTGTACAAGTGTATTCCGTCCGCGACGACGCCGCAGCCGATCTGCGCGCCACTCTTGAGAAGATCAAGAAGCTGGGCTATGACGGTGTGGAATTTGCCGGCCTTTACGGCAACGATCCCGCCGAGATCAAGAAGATGTGCGCCGAGATCGGCCTTACCCCCATCTCCGCTCACGTGCCCTACCGCGACATGGTCGCCGATCCCGAGGGTGTGCTCTCCCAGTACGCCACCATCGGCTGCAAATTCGTGGCTGTTCCCTACCTTGTAGAGGAGGATCGCCCCGGCAACGGCAATTTTGACCAGGTCATCAAGAACATCAAGTCCCTGGCCGCCATCGCCAAGGGCATGGGCATGACCATGCTCTACCACAATCACGATTTTGAGTTCATGAAGCTGGATGGCAAGTACGCCCTGGATATTCTCTATGAGGAGGTTCCCGCCGATCTTCTGCAGACCGAGCTTGACACCTGCTGGGTCAACGTAGGCGGCGAGGTGCCCGCACAGTACATCCGCAAGTATGCCGGCCGTTGCCCCGTCGTTCACCTCAAGGACTTCTTCGGTGAAAAGTCCGAGGATATGTATGAGCTGATCGGCATTGAGAAAAAGGCCCCCAAGCGCCCCGGCAATTTCGAGTTCCGCCCCGTCGGCTCCGGCCTGCAGAACTTCCCTGAGATCCTCACCGCCGCCGAGGAATCCGGCGCAGCGTGGGTCGTGGTGGAGCAGGATAAGCCCTCGATGGGTCTGACGCCCATGGAGAGCATCGAAAAGAGCATCAACTATCTGAAATCCATCGGTTACTGATAACCGATCAAATAAAGGAGGAATTTTATCATGGCAGAAGATAAGGATCTGAATGCGTTTAAGGAATCCCAAGAGGTGACCGTTATTGATACCAGCCGCAAGCTGCGTATCGGCTTCATCGGCTGCGGCTGGATCGCCGGCAGCCATATCAAGTCCTTCAAGAAGCAGCCCGACGTGGAGATCGTGGCAGGCTGCGACCTCATTCCCGGCAAGGCAAAGGCCTTCTTCGAGAAAAACGAGGTTGAGGGCGTTAAGACCGACTATGCCTCCCACAAGGAGATGCTTGACGACGAGAGCCTCAAGCTCGACGCAGTTTCTATCTGTACCTACAACCGTCAGCACGCAGAACCCGCTATTTACGCGCTTAACAAGGGCGTTAACGTAATGCTCGAAAAGCCCTTCACGGTTACTCTTGACGAGGCCGTTGAGGTCATGAAGGCAGAAAAGGCAAGCGGCAAGATCCTGTCGATCGGCTTCCAGCCCAGACTTGATGCAAATATGCAGATGATAAAGAAGATAGTTGACTCGGGCGAGCTCGGTCAGGTCTACTACATTCAGACCGGCGGCGGACGCCGCAGAGGAATCCCGACTCCCTTCGGCACCACCTTTATCGAGGACAAGACCGCAGGACTCGGCGCACTCGGCGACATCGGATGCTACTCGCTTGATATGGTGCTCAACGCCGTAGGCTACCCCAAGCCTCTTACCGTTACGGGCTACAAGAGTGCTTTCTTCGGAAAAGATCCCAACTACTCGGGCTACAGAGCCGACAAGAGAGCCGAATACGCTTCTCTTTTCTCTGTCGACGACTTCGCGGCGGCATTTGTTCGCCTTGAAGGCGGCATAATCCTCGACTTCCGTATAGCATGGGCTATGAATATGGACACCCCCGGTGACACTATCATTCTCGGTACCAAGGGCGGCCTCCGTATTCCCTCCACAGAATGCTGGAACGGATCGGTTGGCGGCGCGATGAAGATCTACCACGAGGTAGCAGGACTTCAGACCGAAACCGTAGTTCCGATCATCAACGACGGCGGCGACCTCTTCGCAAAGAAGATACGCTCCTTCCTCGACGCGATCAAGAATGGCACACCCGCACCCGTTCCCTCCTCGCAGATCATCTACAATCAA
>JAFTQT010000045.1 GCA_017462615.1 Clostridia bacterium
ATCGTGGGATTTCAGCCAAGGCTTTTGCGTGCGCGGCGAGGATACGGCCGCATTTTTGGAGTGGGCGTTGGCCGCACAGGGGCTGACCCGTCGGGAGGCCAATGAATTTATCCTGTACTGGCTTCCTCTGATGCAGGAGAACCCCTACAACGTGATCTCCTTCCAGACCACCGTGTATACGGACAGCGCGGTTCTGGATATTGCACCCGCTCCCGATAGCCTTTTGCGGGTGTTTATGGCTTATTATCCCACCGATGCTGCGGTGGAAATGGAGCCCCAGAGCTTTGAAACCTTTGCACGCGAGGGCTTCACGGTAGTGGAGTGGGGCGGAAGCCGGGTCAAGGCACCGTAATTTGTTGCTAAAAAAGAGGCGGAGAATGCTTGCATTCTCCGCCTCTTTTTGA
This sequence comes from Clostridia bacterium, assembly GCA_017462615.1. Taxonomy (GTDB): domain Bacteria; phylum Bacillota; class Clostridia; order Oscillospirales; family CAG-272; genus Firm-07. The sequence goes on from JAFTQT010000045.1 coordinate 405, forward strand.
TTGGTTCCCGAAAACCACCGGAAGGGCCGGTGGTCATGGACTTATGGGTCGGTTTTTTTGTCGGGCACGAGGAACATAAATATGAGCGAGCTCAAAAGGAGCATCATGGGGTAGAACATATGGGCGATCACCGCGAAGGCGCCGAGCTGAAGCCCCATGGTGCCAACGGCAGTCAGCGCCACCAGCATTTGCGCGCCGTAGGGCAGGATCCCTTGGAAAATGCAGGAGAAGGTATCGAGGGTTGAGGCGGTCTTGCGGGGCGAAATGCCGTATTCCTTGGCCATTTCCGCGGCGATGGGGTTTGCCTGGACGATGGCCACGGTATTGTTGGCGGTGGCAATATCCATTAGTCCCACCAAAAGGCCAATGCCCAGCTGCCCGGCCTTGTTGCCGCGGAACACGCGGCGGATGCCGTTGAGTAGCGCCTGGAAGCCGCCCGCCTCGCGGATCAGCGCGCAAAGCGCCGCCACCAGTATGGCCACCATGGAGGTCTCAAACATACCCGATACGCCGCCGCCCATGCTCTCCAGAAGCGTGGGGAAGTCCACGGCACCCGTGGCCAGCATGATGACGCAGCCCGTCACGATGCCTACCAGCAGCGTAAGGAACACGTTGATGCCCACAATGCCGCCGATCAGCACCAGCACGTAGGGAATGATCTGGATGAGGTCGTAGTCCTTGGTGACGGGCGGCTGAATATCCGCACGGAGAGACAGCACCAGGATCAGCACCAGCGTGACAATGGCGGCGGGGAGCACGATGGCAAAGTTGGTGCGGAATTTATCCTTCATGGCGCAGCCCTGACCGTTGCAGGCGGCAATGGTGGTATCAGATACAAAGGAGAGATTGTCGCCAAACATGGCACCGCCCATTACCGTGCCCACGCAAAGGGGCAGGGAAAAGCCCGAGGTGACGGAAATAGCCGCCGCAATGGGGGTGATCAGCGTAATGGTGCCCACCGAGGTGCCCATGGCGGTGGAGACGAAGCAGCTGACGATGAAAAGCACGCAGACGGCAAAGCGAGGCGGCACGATGGAAAGCAGAAAATAGGCCACGCTTTCGGCACTGCCGCGACCGACCACGCCCACAAAAACGCCCGCCATGAGAAAAATCAGCAGCATGGTGATGATGTTTTTATCCCCCACGCCGTGTCCCATCAGCTTCAGCTTTTCTTCAAAGCTCAGTTTCTTGTTTTGCAAGCAGGCAACCAGAAGGGAAACCAAAAAGATGACCACGATGGGCACCTTATAAAAGCCCATGGGAATTTTCAAAATGTACTCGAAGGTGATGCCGAGACCCAGATACAGCGCGATGAAAACGCCCATCGGCAAAAGCGCCCATACGTTTCCTTTTTTCATGTTGTCCTACCTTTCGGGGATGAATTTTATTTCCTATATTATAGCACGGATCGGGGATAATGTCAACACAAAGACATAGCGGCGCTTTTTGGGGTATTGGGGCTTGATATTTCGGGATAAGAGCGGTACGGCAGAGGTATCCGTTTTGCATATGTTCCATGAATTCCAAAGTCCGGGATGCGTTAGAGGAGGAGGCGCCTGCTTGCGGCGCATCGGCTGAAGGGATGAAATCGGTACCGCTTTTATCGGCTCATCCGAGGAGCACTATGGGGATATACATGGGGGTGATGCGCCCCTCCGCCACGATTTCCAGCACGCAGCGGTTGTGGGCGTTGACCGTTTCCCCCGCCCGCAGTGTAAATCTTGTGGAGCAGCAAGCATCCGGATAATGGGGATCCATGCGGGGAAGCATCACGCATTGCTTACCACCCTCCACGGTAAAGCCCTCGGGCAGCCACCAGCGCAGCGTCAGGTTATACTGACATTTGTCAAATACGCGCCAGTTGTTGGTGAATTTCAGGGTGACGCTTCTGGCTTCGCCGGGGGCGATGTCGGGGGTATCACTCAATGCCGCATCGACGCTCATAAAAGTAAAGTCAAAGTGCATGGACTGGGGTTGTACCTCCGCGATATGGCTATCACAGGCGGCCAGCAGCTTTTCCGCTACGTCTGCGGGGATATCGTCTGCACCGCCTGTCAGTGCGATATGGCTGCTTCGGGCAAACAGCGCATGAGGTGCTTGCTTTGCGATGCGTTCGCAAAGCTCCGTGCAGGTGAAGGGCAGCTTGCGACAAACGTCACCGCGATTGATGGAGATGGTGACAATATCGTCTCCAATGTAAGACTGCCAATCGGTGGGAATGCCGGCGATGCCGCCTAAAATGCCCATTGTGGCACCCACGGTAGCGGCGGTGCAATCGGTATCGTCCCCGCAGTTGACTGCGATCAGCATCGATTTTTTGAAATCGCCCTCACCGTAGAGCAGACCCAGCACGGCGTAGGCTACGTTGGAGGGGGCCTCAAACCAGCCGTTGCCGATGTCGGCGTTGCGCTGTTGGATGATGTTACGGGCATCCATAGCGGGGATGCCCTTGTCGTAGCAATCAAGAGCGAGGCGGATACTGTCTGCCATACGGCAATCTGCGGGGATCTCTGCAAGACCGATGCGGATGCAGGTGCGCAGATCGGGAATGACGAAGGCGGCGGCTTGCATAGCAGCCACAAAGGCGGCGGCAAAGGTTCCCTCGCCACAGCCGTGATCTACCTTAGCGTCCTCGGTGGCGAGTCGTGCCGCTTCGTTGGGGCAGCCGGGGAAAAGGCAGGCCCAGATCTCGGTGCGGATCCAGGCACCGTTGGAGTTTTTCCAGGTGTTCTCATAATCGCCGGCAAGAGGGGGGATGAGTCCCCGCTTCATATTTACCTTGCCGATGCCGTATTCGTTCCAATGAGGCGTGATGAAGCTGAGCCAAAACTCGCCGAGTGTAGTGGCGTTGATGGCGTTGATGCCCAGCTTTTCCACGGCGTGAAGCCAAACGAGCTGCAGATCCAGATCGTCGTTGGGGAGTGGTGTGCCGGGGGCTGTGGTGAAGCCCTTTACATCCAGAATGTCGTGTGTGCATTCGTAAGGACCTCCGATGGTGCCGCCGATATTTTTGCCGATAAAGCAGGCATAGACCCTGTCCTTATAGGCAGCAAAATTCAATTTCAATGTGTTCTCTTTCACGGTGAAACCCTCCTTTTTATGATAATATCATTATACAATGGAAAGAAACTGACGTCAGTAGATGGATTTTACATCGTTTCATATGGTTTGTAGTATTATTTTACTTTTTGCGCCTGTAAAACCTTGACATTTTGGCACTGCCGCGGTACAATAAGTCTGATAAATTTTATGGAGGTGTGGATATGAATTTCAGAGCCTTAGACCTGTTTGTGAAGGCGATGCCCGCCCGTGGCGTGCCGGCCTGTGAGTTGGCGGTAACTCTGGAGGGGAAGACCGTGTATCATGAGGTGGTGGGATATGCCAACGTGGCAGAAAAGCGCCCCGCCGCAAGGGGCGATCTGCGGTGGCTCTTTTCCTGCACCAAGGTGATGACCTGCATTGCTGCCATGCGCCTCGTGGAGGAAGGAAAAATCGCGATTTCCGACCCCGTTTCCCGCTATTTGCCCGAATATGGCTGCTTGAAGGTGAAGAACAAGGATACCGGCGAGATCACGGACGCCAAGGAAACGCTGACCGTGGCGCACCTCTTTGGTATGATGGGCGGCATGGACTATGACCTGAAGGCACCGGGCATTCAAGAGGCCATTGCAGCAGGCGGTGGCACCCGCGAGATCGTGGCGGGCATGGCCAAGAAGCCCTTGAACTTTGAGCCGGGCACCTACTTTCAATACAGCCTTTGCCACGACGTACTGGCCGCGGTGATCGAGGTGGTAACGGGTATGCGCTTCAGCGAATATCTGGATAAGATCATTTTTACCCCTCTGGAGCTGACGGATATCGGCTTTAAGCCCAACGCCGAGCAGGAAAAACGCTTTGCGGAAATGTACAGATACGATAATATCACGCGGGAGCTGACCCTTGTTCCCTGCAAAAACGAGTATGCTCTGGCTGAGGGCTATGAGAGCGGCGGTGCGGGACTTTTCTCTACCGTTACGGCATATAGTAAGTTTTTGACCGCTCTTGCCAACGGAAAAGCGGAGAATGGATACGTGCTTTTGAAGCCCGAGACCATCCGCATGATCAGCGAGACTGATCTGATGACCCCTGGCGGGCGCGACGGTCTGCGCGAGGCCTGGCCGTCTCGCTTCTTTGGCTATAGCTGGGGGCTCTGCGGCCGTGTGCACCAAGACCCCGTCCGATCGCTTTCTCTTGCCCCCAAGGGTGAGTTTGGCTGGGACGGTGCTGCTTGCTCCTATTGCCTGATTGATCCCGTCAATCGGCTCTCCGTCATGTTAGGCCTGAACGTGCGGGGATATACCTACGGCTACCATATGCTGCACCCCCACATCAGAAATTTGGTTTATACCTGTCTGAATGCATGAAACCCATACCGTTTGGCAACTAAATTGAAAAGAAGAAACGAATGATGCATAATATTATTTTGATCGGCATGCCCTCTTGCGGCAAAAGCACGGTGGGCGTGTTGCTGGCAAAGCATCTCGGCTATCGTTTTTTGGATACCGATTTGCTGATTCAGGAGCGCACCGAAAAGCGACTGCACGAGCTGATCGCCGAGATGGGTAACGCGGCGTTCCTTGCGCTCGAAAACCGCACCCTTTCGGCCCTAAATGCAGAAAAGACCGTGATTGCCACCGGCGGCAGCGCCGTTTACGGCAAGGAGGCCATGGCGCATTTGCGGGAGATCGGCACGGTCATTTATTTGAAGATCGGTTATGAGGCCATGGTGGCGCGTCTCGGTGATTATCGCCACCGCGGCGTGATTCTGGAGGAGGGCGAGACACTGCGGTCGCTTTATGACCGCCGCGCTGTGCTTTATGAGCAATATGCCCATCACGTGGTGGATGAGGAGATCTGCGCGGACGGCATCGGCACAACGCTGGAGCACACCCTTGACCTTTGCCTCTCGCTCTTGTCCTGATGTGAAAAAATACCCCCAAAACGAGCGATTTCTCGCGCCGTTTTGGGGGATTTTGTGTTTTTGGGGGTATTTTCCTTACGCCTCGCTGTAGATACGATCCACCAGCTCCTGGATCCGCAGTGCGCGGTCGGTGAGGCTGTAGTCGGTCTTGCCGCTCTCGACCAGTGCCGAGAAAGCAGCCAGCTGACGGCGGTACATGTTGTTCTCCGCGGCGTTGGCGGTATAGACCACGGGCGCGTCGTTCACGCTGCGGTTTTGCGCAGCCTCATAGCCACCCTGGGGGGCATACAGATGGGAAAGCGTACCTACGTTTTCCTGGGCAAGCGTGCCGTGGCAGATGATATAGCCCTCGCTACCATACAGCTCCAGCTTGCTTTCGCTGGCTTTGTCGGGAATGTTGAAATTGCAGTCCACGTGACCGAGCACGCCGCTCTTGGTGCGGAGAATGATCACGGCACCGTCGTCCACCTCGTAGGAGAAGGTGCGGGTGCTGTAAAAGGCCTTGACCTCGGTGATCTCCTCGCCCAGCATGTCCTCCAACAGCTCCAGGCAATGTACACCCAGATCCATAATGGCACCGCCGCCACCGAGGGACTTCTTCTGCCGCCAGGCGCCGGGGATATCCGGATACCAGCAGGTAAACTGGGCACGGACGCTGTTGACGGTACCGATGCCGCCCTCGGCGATCAAGGCCTTGGCCTTCTCGTGGAGGGTATGGTACTTCATCATATAGCCGATAGAAAGCTGCAGCCCGGCCTTTTTGAAGGCCTCCACCAGCAGGCGGCTTTCCTTGCCGTCAAGGCCGATGGGCTTTTCGAGAAACACGTGCTTGCCAAAGGAGAGCGCCAGCATGGCCTGCTCATAGTGGCAGAACACGGGGGTGCTGATATACACAGCCGTGGCGTCGACGGCAGAAAGCATCTCCCGCTCGTCGGTATAGTAGGGCACGCCGTATTTCTCGCCGGTGGCCTTGGCCGCTGCGGGGTTCTTGTCCATAACGGCCACAAGCTCGTTGTTTTTATCGGTCAGAAGGGCAGGGATTGTTCTGCGATCTGCGATGCCGCCGGCACCGATGACACACCATTTCATAGCAAATCTCCTTTTGATGCGTTGATTGATACTACCATTATACCACTATGGGGTAAAAAAGTAATGTCTTTTCGAAAACGTAATATGTCATTTCGATAAAATATGACATGTGGGACGCGGGATCAGCGATTCACATCACCGTTGGTGGTAATGCCACCGTCGGCACGGAGGATGGCGCCGTTCAGGTAGCTGGCGTCGTCAGAGCAGAGCCAGCAGGCAATGGCAGCAATATCCTCGGGGGTGCCCCAACGACGGATGGGCGTGACCATCTCAAGGAACTTCTCATTGTTGAACGCGGGGTTGTTGAGATTGCTGGCCTTGACCATATCGGTGAGAATGGCGGCGGGGGCAATGCAGTTGGTGCGGATGTTGTACTTACCGTAGTCCACCGCAAGGGAGCGGGTGAGGGTGATCATAGCGCCCGTGGTGGCGGTGTAGGCAGCGCACTCGGGGATGCCCGTAACACCGGCAGAGGAGGAGGTGTTGACGATGGAGCCGCCCTTTACCTGCAGGAGGGGCAGAGCCTTTCTCGTGCAGAGGTAGGTGCCGGTCAGATTGATGGCAATGATCTTGTTCCAAATGGCGGGATCAATGTTGCCAAGAGGGCCGTCGCGGCCGTCAAGGAAAACGGAGGCGTTGTTGTAGAGCGCGTCCAGGTGATCCACGGCGGCGTTGATCTTCTCAAAGGCAGCGTCAACAGACTCCACGGAGGAGATGTCGCAGGGAATATAAAGAGACTTGTAGCCGTCAGCGGCAAGCTCGGCGGCTGCTGCTTCGCAGGCAGCAGCGTTGACGTCGAGACCGATGACGAAGGCACCCTCGCGGGCAAAGCGACGAGCGGCTGCCAGACCGATGCCGCCGGCGGCACCGGTAATGATGACGTTTTTATCCTTCAGCATCATGGCGTTATCCTCACTTCTTCAGCGCAGCGCGCACGCTGTCGGCAATGCCGCCTGCCTGCAGACCGTACTGGTCGCGGATCCAAGCTTGACCGCCGATCTTGGCGACGTTGACGTCGGGGAATGCAAGGCGCTTGAAGCACTTGGGGGTGAGGCCCTCGTCGGCAATGACCTCAGCAACGGCAGCACCCAGGCCACCGATGATGTTGTGCTCCTCAATGGTGACGATGCCGCCGGTGTTCTTGGCAGCGTCAATGATGGCTTCCTTATCAATGGGCTTGATGGTGTGCATGCTGACGATGCGGCACTTGATGCCCTCTGCAGCCAGCGCGTCTGCGGCCTTGACCACCTCTGCGCCGATGGGGCCACAGAACATCAGGGTCACGTCATTGCCCTCGCGGACGGTGTTGGCCTTACCGATCTTGAAGTCGATGGGGCCGCTGTGGATATCCTTCTCACCCTTGTAGCCGCAGCGATAGTAGAAGGGGCCGTCGTGCTCGATCATGGCGTGGGTGGCAGCAATGGCCTCGTAGTTATCGCAGGGAACCTCTACCACGATATTGGGCAGAGCGCGCATGATGGCGATATCCTCGGTGGAGTGGTGAGACATACCAAGTGCGCCGTAGGAAACGCCGCCGCCGATGATGACGATCTTTACGTTGGCGTTGTGGTAGCAGACGTCGTTACGGATCTGCTCAAGGCACCGGAGGGTGGGGAAGTTTGCAATGGAGTAGGTGATGGCGATGTTGCCCTCCATAGCGATGCCGCAGGCAACGCCGGTCATGTTCTGCTCGGCAACGCCCACGTTGTAGTAGCGATCCGGGAAGGTATCACGGAAGGGCTCGATCTCACCGAAGCCGATATCGGCCAGTACCATATGGATGCGGGGATCCTTCTTTGCGATCTCCAAAAGGGTCTTGTTAAATACGGCTCTCATCGCTTATTCTCCTTTCAGCTTGGAAATGACTTCGTCCAGCTTTTCGTCGGGCACGAAGCGGTAGTGGGATTCCACGGTGTTCTCCAGGTAGTCGATGCCCTTGCACTTGACGGTGTGAGCAATGACGAAGGAGGGCTTGCCCTTCTCAAAGGGAACGGCGGAGAGGGCGTCGTACAGCTCCTCTACGCTGTGACCGTTGACCTCGCGAACGGCCCAGCCGAAGTTCTGCATACGCTCGGCAAGGGGAGTGAGGTCCTCAATGTCCTTGGAGAAGCCGAGAGCCTGGATCTTGTTGTAGTCGAGGATCAGCACGAGATTGTCGAGATGCTCCTGTGCGGCGAACATAATGGCCTCCCAGGTGGAGCCCTCGTTCATGTCACCGTCACTGGTGAGGCAGAATACGCGGCGGTCGGATTTGGCGTAGCGGGCGGCGATGGCCATACCTACGGCAACGGGCAGACCGTGACCGAGAGAGCCGGTGGAAAACTCAACGCCCGGCACCTTGTGGCTGATGTGGCCCATCAGCTTGCCGTCGTCACAGTAGTAGCGGGAGAGCCACTCCTCGGGGATGAAGCCCTTCTGGGCCAGGGCGGAGTACACGCCTGCTGCGGCGTGGCCCTTGCTGAGGATGAAGCGATCGCGCTCAGGCATATCGGGATTTTTGGGATCCACCCGCAGGATCTTTTCGTACAGCACCGCAATGATCTCAGCCATAGAGAGCATGCTGCCCACGTGACCGCTATGTGCGGCATTGGTCATTTTCACGCTGTCAACGCGGATCTGCGTTGCAATTTGCTTGCATTTTTCCATACTGTTCTCCTTTTTTACATATGTGAACGCGGCAGGCCGCGCCGTTATCTTCATTCTACCTGTGTTGGCGGAGATTATCAATACAGAAAACACCGTAAAAAATATAGATTCGTTCGCGATTTTTGTTTTTTGCATTGCATTTGCCCCAAAGGTGTGCTATACTGGAGCCATGAAATACCTACCTTATAAGCTGCCGACGGCTTTCACGGTGGAGAAGCTGGTAACGGTGCATTATTTTGAGCTTTCAAGGCATTTTTCCTATCCACCGGAGACCCACGATTTCTGGGAGCTGCATTACGTGGATAAGGGCACGGCCATCAGCGTTTCCGATGGGGAGCGGATCACGCTGAAGGAGGGGGATATCCTCTTCCATCCGCCAATGACCGAGCATCAGCTGCTGGCTGCGGGTGAGGACCTGCCCAACGTGTGCGTTATTTCCTTTTATACAAAGCCCCGGGAGCTTTCCTTTCTCGGTCGGCAAAAGCTGCGCCTTTCAGCGGAGGAGCGAGGCGTGATGAAGCGCCTTTTGCGAGAGGCGGGTGCGCTTTTCGATCTCTCAGAGAGCGATCCCACGGCAAGAGGCCTGACGCTTCGCGATCATCCGCCCTTCGGTGCCGCGCAGATGGTGCGGCTTTGCATGGAGGAGCTGCTGTTGCTGCTGGGCAGAGATCGGGCGACCCCTACCCTTGTGCCCGCCCGCATCACGTTGCAGGATCATTATGCCGATCCCCTGGTGCGAGATATGATCGCCTATATGCAGGAGCATATCACGGAAAACGTCGGCATCAGCGATCTGTGCCGCCATTTTTCCTATGGCAAGACTCATCTTTGCACCAAATTCCAGGCCGCCACAGGCAAAAGCATCAATCGCTATTTCATGGAGATGAAGATCAGCGCCGCCAAGCGCATCATCCGGCAGGAAAGCGGCACGAGAGAGCTGTTTTCCCGCATTTCCGATCTGCTGGGCTTCAGCAGTCCTTCCTATTTTTACGCCACCTTCAAGCGCATCACCAATATGACCCCCACCCAGTATTTCAAAAGCGTGCACCAGTACGATTTTGAGCGCGACAACGGGGCAAAGCGAGGAGAATAAGCGCCAAAGCAGGGCTCGACACCGGTAAGTGTCGAGCCCTCTTTGACTTTTGCCGCAAAACGCGCAAAAAAATAAGGAAAAAGCAAAAAAATTTGCGTTTGCCTATTGACTTTAGCGCTTTAGTGTGCTAAAATCTATGGGTGTCATGAAATTTACCAGGAGGGAACTATGTTTGACCTACATCATGAATCACTCGACCGCCTGTTTTCTTCCATACTGAAGCTGGAAAGCGTTGAGGAATGTTATCGCTTTTTTGAGGATATCTGCACCATCAAGGAGATCCGGGAGATCGCCCAGCGGCTGGACGTGGCCGTCATGCTTTCCGAGGGCAAGAATTACCAGGAGATCTCGGCGCTGACCGGTGCCAGTACTGCTACCATCAGTCGCGTGAACAAGTGCCTGCTTTACGGCACCGGTGGTTACGCCGGCGTGATCGAAAAAATGAAGAGTGAGGAACGCGCACAATGAGCTACGACAAAAGCGTGCTTTGCGGCAACGAGAGCGCTGCCTTCCGGCTGCGGGGGCTCTATCGCCGCTTTGGCTACACCCAATATAAGATGAATAAATTTGAGGAATACGACCTTTACGTACGTAACAAGGACTTCCTCATTTCCGACCACGTCATCACCTTTACCGACACCAACGGCCGTCTTTTGGCGCTGAAGCCCGACGTGACCCTTTCCATTATCAAGAACGGCAAGGATACCCCCGGAGCGGTGCAGAAGGTGTATTATCACGAAAACGTCTACCGCATTTCGGATCGCACCGGCGCCTTTCAGGAGATCATGCAGGTAGGACTGGAGTGTATTGGTGCCGTGGACGATTACTGCGTGCTGGAGGTGCTGTCTCTCGCGGCAAGAAGCCTCACGGCCATCTCCGACCGGGCGGTGCTGGATATTTCTCACCTGGGTTTGCTTTCGGCGGTGCTGGATAGCCTGCTGGTACCAAGCGCCACCCGCGCTGCGCTGCTTGCAGCCATTGGTGAAAAGAATCTGCACGAGCTGACGGCGCTTTGCGCCGCGGCAGACGTTACCGCGCAAAAAACGGCGCTGCTGCGGGAGCTTTGCACCCTGCAGGGCGCACCGGATGCGGTGATGCCGCGTCTTGTGGCGCTGCTCACTGGCACGGTACCCGCTGAAATGCTTGCCTCCTTCTCCCGGCTGATGATGGCGCTGGTGACGGCCGGCCTCGGGCACATCGTGCGAGTGGACTTCTCCGTGGTGGGCGACATGGGCTATTACAACGGTATCGTGTTCAAGGGCTTTGTGGAGGGTGTGCCCACCGGCGTGCTTTCCGGTGGCCAGTATGATAAGCTGATGCAGAAAATGGGCCGTTCCTCCTCTGCCATCGGCTTCGCCGTGTATCTTGACCTGCTGGAGCGACTGTCGGCAGAGCCCCGCAGCTATGATGGGGACGCGCTGGTGCTGTACGGTGCGGAGGATGATCCCGCCGTGCTTGCCGCTGCGCTGGAGCAGCTGACGGCAGATGGCACCACGGTGCTGGCCGCAAGGACTTTGCCTGCGGGGCTGCGCTTCCGGCGCTGCTACCGATTGAACGGAAAGGAGGGCACTCTCGATGAGATCGATGCTTAACGTGGCGCTGCCCAAGGGGCGGCTTGGCGAAAAGGTTTATGCCATGTTTGAAAAGGCGGGCTTTCCCTGTCCCTCCATTCTGGAAAACAACCGCAAGCTGATTTTTGAAAATGAGGAGCTGGGGCTGCGCTTTTTCTGGGCAAAGCCCTCGGATGTGCCGATCTACGTGGAGCGTGGCGTAGCGGATATCGGTGTGGCGGGAAAGGATATTTTGCTGGAGTACGCCCCCGACGTTTATGAGCTGCTGGATCTCGGCATCGGTAAATGCCGTATGGCTGTGGCGGCACCGGAGGATTTCAGAGACGATCCTGCAAGGACCCTGCGTGTGGCCACCAAGTTTTCCCGCATTGCAAGGAATTATTACGAGGCTATGGGGCGGGAGATCGACATCATCCACCTGACCGGCAGCATTGAGATCGCGCCCATCATTGGACTTTCCGACGTGATCGTGGATATCGTGGAAACCGGTACCACCCTCCGGGAAAATCATCTGGAGGTGCGGGCCGAGGTGGTGCCCATCAGCGCCCGCCTCATTGCCAACAAGGCAGGATATAAGTTCAAGGGTGATCTGGTGGATCGGATCACCGCCGGCATCGCCGCACAGGTAAACGGGAACTAATTCGCACCGTCTGCGGACTAAATTTGTTTTCTCAAGGAGTATAGTATGATAAAGATAATGAAATACGGCGAGGTGCCAAGCGGCGAGATCTTTGCCCGCGTGACTCCCACCGTGGACGTGGCAAGCATCGTTGGCGAGATCATTGCCACCGTGCGTGCCGAGGGTGATAAGGCACTCTTGGCTTATACGGAAAAGTTCGACAAGGCGAGCCTTGCCTCCCTTCAGGTATCGGAGGAGGAAAAGGCGGAGGCGCTGGCCAAGGTGGATCCCGATTTTATTGAAATTCTGAAAAAGGCTGCCGCCAACATCCGTCGCTTTCACGAAAAGCAGGTGCGTCAGAGCTTTATTCTCAACGAGGAGGACGGCGTGGTCATGGGGCAGCGCATTACCCCCATCGAGAGAGTGGGACTCTACGTGCCCGGCGGCACCGCTGCCTATCCCTCCACGGTGCTGATGGACAGTATTCCCGCCAAGATCGCGGGCTGCGGCACGCTGGTGATGGTGACGCCGCCCGGCCCCGACGGCAAGGTGAATCCGGTGATCCTGGCCGCCGCAGAGGTGGCGGGCGTGGATCTGATCTTCAAGGTGGGCGGCGCCCAGGCCGTGGCCGCCCTTGCCTACGGCACCGAGAGCGTGCCGCGGGTGGATAAGATCGTTGGCCCCGGCAATGCCTTTGTGGCCGAGGCAAAAAAGCAGGTTTTCGGCACCGTTTCCATAGATATGATCGCCGGCCCCAGCGAAATCCTCGTGGTGGCCGACGGTACAGCCGATCCCACACACGTGGCGGCGGATCTGCTTTCCCAGGCGGAGCACGACAAGCTGGCCTCCGCGGTGCTGGTGACTGACAGCATGCCCCTTGCCACCGCCGTCAGCGCGGCGCTGGAGGAGCAGATCGAGGGGCTTTCCCGTCGGGAGATCGCCCGTGCCTCCATTGACAACAACGGCAAGATCATCGTGGCGGATACCCTTGCCGCCGCCATTGAGGTGGCAAACGAGCTGGCACCGGAGCATTTGGAGCTTTGCGTGGACAACCCCTTCGATTATCTCAGCAGCATCCGTCACGCGGGCTCGGTCTTCATGGGCAAGCATTGCCCGGAGGCGCTGGGGGATTATCTGGCCGGCCCCAACCACACCCTGTCCACCGGCGGCACGGCACGGTTTGCCAGCCCCCTTTCGGTGGATGATTTCGTGAAGAAGACTCAATACACCTATTTCACCCGGGATGCTCTGCAGCGGGTGGCTGATGATGTTTCTGCCTTTGCTACCAAGGAGGGACTGACCGCCCACGCCCGTTCTGCCACCATCCGCTTTGAAAATAAAAAATAACCCCGAAACGGTACGAGAAAACGCCGTTTTTACAGAATGGAGAGGCTATGAGCAGATTTTTTAGTGCCAGGCTTTCGGCTCTGACACCCTACACGCCCGGCGAGCAGCCGCGAGAGCGTAAATATATCAAATTGAATACCAATGAATCCCCCTTCCCACCCTCGCCCAAGGCTATTGCGGCGGCAGCGGAGGCAGCGGAAAACCTGCAGCTGTATTCCGACCCCACCTGCCGGGTGCTCACCGAGCAAATGGCGGCGCGCTACGGCGTCAGCCCCGACGAGGTGCTGATGACCAACGGCTCCGACGAGGTACTGAACTTTGCCTTTATGGCCTTTTGCGACGAGGATCATCCCGCTCTGTTTCCGGATATCACCTACGGCTTTTACAAGGTCTTTGCCGCGCTGAATCGGGTACCGTATCGGGAGATTCCTTTGCGGGAGGATTTCAGCGTAGACCTTGCGGATTACCAAGGCACATCCGGCACGATCTTTCTTGCCAATCCCAATGCCCCCACGGGTCTTGCCCATGCGCCACAGGAGATCGAGCGACTTCTGCGTGCCAACCCCGATCGCGTGGTGGTAGTGGACGAGGCCTACGTGGATTTTGGCGGCGAGAGTTGTATTCCGCTGATCCATAAATACGAGAACCTGCTTGTCACGGGCACCTTCTCCAAATCCCGCTCCATGGCGGGGGCAAGGCTTGGCTTCGGCATCGCCAACGCGGCGCTGATCCGTGACCTTGATACCATCAAATATTCCACGAATCCCTACAACGTCAATCGTATGACGGCAGCAGCCGGCCTTGGCGTTCTGGCCGACGAGGATTACACCGAAAAGAACTGCCAAGCCATCATCGAAAACCGAGAAAGTGCCAAAACGGTATTGAAAAATCTGGGCTTTGAGATGACGGACTCTCTCGGGAATTTCCTCTTTATCCGCCACCCCAAGAAGAGCGGTGAGGAGATCTACCGGGAGCTGCGGGAGCGCGGTATCCTGGTGCGTCACTTCAACCAGGAAAGGATCAAGGACTATAACCGCATTACCGTCGGCACCAAGGCCGAAATGGAAGCGTTGCTTCTTGCATTAACAGAAATTGTGAGGTAAATCATATGAAACCCATTGAACTGCAAAGAAAAACTGCCGAGACCGCCATTGAGCTGACCTTCAGCGCCTACGGACACGGCAATGCCAAGATCGATACCGGCTGCGGCTTTCTCGATCATATGCTGACGCTGTTTACCCGCCACGGCGGCTTTGATATCTCCCTGCTTTGTACCGGTGACACCCACGTGGACGATCACCACACCACCGAGGATATCGGTATTTGTCTCGGCCGCGCGGTGGCCGAGGCCGCCGGAGACAAGAAGGGTCTCAACCGCTACGGCAGCATGATCCTGCCCATGGACGAGGCGCTGATCCTTTCCGCCGTGGATCTTTCCGGCCGCGGGATGCTGGTTGCTGACCTGCAGATCCCCACGGAAAAGGTGGGTAGCTTTGATACCGAGCTTGTGAAGGAATTTTTCATTGCCTTTGCCCGCGAGGCAAGGCTGACCCTGCACATCCGGCAGCTGGCCGGTAGCAATTCGCACCACATCATTGAGGGCGTTTTCAAATCCGTGGCGCACAGTCTTGCCACCGCCCTTGCCGAAAACAAGGCGCTGGAGGGCGCGGTGCTTTCCACCAAGGGGGTCCTTTGATGATCGCCATTGTGGATTACGGTGTGGGAAATCTCTTTTCCCTACAGAGCTCCCTTGCTGCCATCGGTGCCGAGGCGCAGGTGACCGCGGATCCTGCGGTGCTGCGTTTGGCTGACCGCATTATTTTGCCCGGCGTCGGCGCCTTTGGCGACGCCGCCCAAAAGCTCCGGCAGAGCGGCCTTGCCGATCTGCTTGTGACCCTTGCCCGGGAGGGCAAGCCCATTCTGGGCATTTGCCTTGGCATGCAGCTGCTTTTCGAAAAAAGTTTTGAGTACGGCGAGCATGAGGGCCTCGGCCTCATCGAGGGCGAGATCCGCCCCATTGCCGACGTGATCGATGCGGG
Organism: Clostridia bacterium; assembly: GCA_017462615.1. Taxonomy (GTDB): domain Bacteria; phylum Bacillota; class Clostridia; order Oscillospirales; family CAG-272; genus Firm-07. The sequence goes on from JAFTQT010000045.1 coordinate 15,769, forward strand.
ACTGAAGATACCCCACATCGGCTGGAACGCCCTGTCCTTCGGGGCAGAGAAGCACCCCCTGTTCCGCTACGTGGAGGAGGGCGAATGCGTCTATTTCGTCCATTCCTTTTACGGTGCCAACTGCGCCCCGGCGGTGATCGCCACCGCCGAATACGGCGCAGAGCTGACCGCAGCCGTTGCCAAGGGCAACGTGATGGGGTGTCAGTTTCATCCTGAAAAAAGTGGCAAAACGGGGCTCGCTATTCTGCGTGCCTTCTGCGAGGGGGTGGCGACATGCTGATCTTTCCCGCCATTGACCTTTACGAGGGCAAGGCCGTTCGGCTTTACAAGGGCGACTATCAGAACATGACCGTCTACAGCGACGATCCCCCCTCCGTTGCCCTGGATTTTCGGGCGGCGGGGGCCACCTGCGTGCATTTGGTCGACCTGGAGGGCGCCCGCGACGGCACCACCCCGAATTTAGAAATCGTTCGCAAAATCGCTACCGTTCCGGGGCTTTTTACCGAAATCGGCGGCGGCATCCGCAATATGGAAACGGTGCGGCGCTATTTTGAGGCGGGTGTGGATCGTGTGATCCTGGGCACCGCCGCCGTCACCGACGAGGCCTTTTTGCGGGAGGCGGTGGCCACCTTCGGAGACCGCATCGCCGTGGGCGTGGATATCAAGGAGGGCAAGGTGGCCATCAAGGGGTGGCTGGAGACTGCCGCGCTGGACGCCCTCGAATTTTGCGAAAAGCTCCAGCGACTGGGTGTTAGCACCATTATCAGCACCGATATTTCCCGCGACGGCGCCATGCAGGGCGCTAATCACGCGCTTTACCGCACGCTGCAGGAGCGCTTCCGGCTGCAGATCGTGGCCTCTGGCGGCGTATCCACCCTGGAGGACGTGAAAAAGCTGGCCGCCCGGGGGCTTTACGGTGCCATTATCGGCAAGGCCTATTATACCGGCGCAATTTCATTGGCAGAGGCCATCGAGGTGGCAAAATGATTACGAAACGAATTATCCCTTGCCTTGACGTACGCGCGGGGCGCGTGGTCAAGGGTGTGAATTTTGAAGGGCTCACGGACGTCTCCTCCCCCGTGGAGCTGGCGCGCTATTACAGCGAAAACGGTGCCGACGAGCTGGTGTTTTACGACATCACCGCCTCCGCCGAGGGACGGGCGCTCTTCACCGACATCCTCCGTGAGGTAGCCTCCACCATTTTCATCCCTCTGACGGTGGGCGGTGGCATCAATACCCTCGCGGACTTCGACCGAGTGCTGAAATGCGGCGCGGACAAGGTCAGCGTCAATTCCGGTGCCATTCGCAATCCCGATCTGATCCCTGCCGCCGCCGAGCGCTACGGCAGCCAATGCGTGGTGATCTCCGCCGACGTCAAGCGCGTGGACGGCACCTTCCGCGTGTTTGCCAAGGGCGGACGCGAGAACACCGGCATGGAGGCCATTTCTTGGATCCGGCGGTGTGTGGAAAACGGCGCGGGCGAGGTGGTGCTCAACTCCATTGACACCGACGGCGTGAAAAAGGGCTTTGACCTGGAAATGCTGGCCGCCGTCTGCGACGTGGTGAACGTGCCCGTGATCGCCTCCGGCGGTGCCGGGTGTATCGAGGATTTTACCCGTCTTTTCCATACCGTTCCGGGGGTTGATGCGGGACTGGCCGCCTCCATCTTCCATTTTGGAGAGGTACAGATCCGTGATTTGAAGCGCGCCATGGCCGCTGCGGGCATCCCCGCACGGCTGGTGTAAGAGCAAAAAAGAAAGGAAGAACGAAGCATGATAAAGCCTACATTTGATATAAGCGAATTGAAATTCGATGAAAAAGGTCTGATCCCCGCCATTGTGGTGAACGCCGTCAACAAAAAGGTGCTGACCCTGGCGTATATGAACAAGGAAAGCCTTGGCATTACCCTGGAGAGGGAGCTCACCTGCTTTTGGAGCCGCTCCCGGCAGGAGCTGTGGCTGAAGGGCGAGCACAGCGGCAATCTGCAGCACGTGGTCTCCATTACCGCCGATTGCGACAAGGACGCGCTGGTGGTGATGGTGGAGCCCGACGGCCCCGCCTGCCATCTGGGCACGGAGAGCTGCTTTTCCTTCCCCCTTGGGGAGAGCGAGGAGCGGCACGAGTTTTCTCTGGAGGGGCTGATGGCGCTGATCGAGGGACGCAAGACCGAGAAGAAGGAGGGCTCCTACACCACCTATTTGTTTGAGAAGGGGCTGGACAAGATCCTCAAAAAGGTGGGCGAGGAGTGCACCGAGGTCATCATCGCCGCCAAGGCCGGCGACCGTGCCGAGACGGTTTATGAGATCTCTGATCTGGTCTACCACCTGATGGTGCTGATGATCGAGGCCGGTATTTCCCTGGAGGATATCCACCGGGAGCTTGCCTCCCGCCACGTGATCGATCACAAGGTCAAGCAGGAGAAAATGACAAAGTAACGGGAGATGGAAGAGGATAAGAGAGAGGCGACCTCTTTTGCAAAAGGGGTC
>JAFTQT010000046.1 GCA_017462615.1 Clostridia bacterium
AGCAGGGCATCTTCCATCTGTATCCGGAGGAAAAGACCCGCTGGTACGTTAAGGTTCCCGTATTCTCCTTCAACAAGATCCGCGGACTTGACGCCTATCTCTCCCCCGAAATGAAGTCCACCGGTGAGGCCATTGGCTACGACAACAAGCTGAATCGCGCTCTCTATAAGGCTTTGCAGGCCTCCGGCATGAAGCTGCAGAACTACGGCTCGGTGCTTGCCACCATTGCCGATTGCGACAAGGAGGAGGCTCTGCCCCTCATTCGCCGCTTCTACAACCTCGGCTTCAATATTGAGGCGACTGCCGGTACGGCTAAGTTCCTCAAAAATAACGGCATCCGCACCCACGTGGTGAAGAAGATCAGCGATGATAGCGACGAGATCAAGGAAGAGATCAGACAGGGCTATATTGCCTATATCATCAATACCAGTGACGTAGGCTCTCAGGGTCAGCAGAACGACGGCTATGAGATCCGCAAGTGCGCTACTGAAAACAACGTCAATATCTTCACCTCTCTGGATACCGTCCGCGTGCTTCTGGATGTACTGGAGGAAACCACGCTTTGCATTTCTACCATTGATGCATGAGGGTTATGATGAAGCAAGGAATTTTTAGAATTTTGGAAAACAGCCCCGTCACCGATCAGGTGATGCGGATGGTGCTGGCCGGTGACTGCTCCGCTGTGAGCGGTCCCGGACAGTTCGTGAACATCAAGCTGGACGGCCTCTTTCTGCGGCGTCCCATTTCGGTTTGCGATTGCGATTCTCACAAAATCACGATTTTGTATAAAGTTGTGGGCAAGGGAACCGAGCAAATGCGTACCATGCGGGGCGGGGAACTGGATGTTCTCACCGGCCTTGGCAACGGCTACGATCTCTCCCTCTCGGGTGAGGAGCCCCTCCTGATCGGTGGCGGTGTTGGTGTTCCGCCTCTTTACTGGCTGGCCAAGGAGCTGATTGCACAGGGCAAGAAGGTTTCTGTCATTCTTGGCTTCAACACGAAGAATGAGATCTTTTATGAAGAAGAATTTCGCGCATTGGGTGCTGACGTCACCGTCACCACTGTGGACGGCTCCTATGGCATTCAGGGCTTTGTGACCGACGCTATGGCCGGGAAACAGTACTCCTACTTCTACACTTGTGGCCCCGAGCCGATGCTGAAGGCTATTTATCGCGCTTCTGCGACGAGCGGTCAGTTCAGCTTTGAGGAGCGCATGGGCTGCGGCTTTGGCGCTTGCATGGGCTGCTCCTGTAAAACCGTAACCGGTAACAAACGCATCTGCAAGGAAGGCCCTGTGCTTGTAAAGGAGGACATCATATGGGAAAAGTAAATACCAAGGTCACCCTTTGCGGTATCGAGTTGGATAATCCCGTGGTGCCCGCCAGCGGAACCTTCGGTTACGGCTATGAATTTGCCGAGCTTTACGATATCAACTGTCTTGGCACGTTTTCCTTCAAGGGAACCACCAAGGATCCCCGCTTTGGCAATCCCACGCCCCGCATTGCGGAGTGTACGGCGGGCATGATCAATGCCGTCGGTCTGCAGAATCCCGGTGTGGATAAGGTGATCTCCGAGGAACTGCCGAGGCTCGCCAAATGCTTCCACAAGCCCGTGATGGCCAACGTCAGCGGATTTTCCGTAGAGGATTACGCCTACACCTGTGAAAAGCTGGATAAAGAGGCGCAGGTTGGCTGGCTTGAGGTCAATGTCAGCTGCCCCAACGTCCACGGAGGCGGTATGAGCTTTGGCACCAGCCCCGAGGCGGCAGCCGAGGTGACCAAAGCCGTCAAGAAAGTGACCACCAAGCCTGTGATTATCAAGCTTTCGCCTAACGTAACCGACATCGTATCTATTGCAAAGGCCTGCGAGGAGGCAGGTGCGGACGGTATCAGCCTGATCAATACCATGCTGGGTATGCGCATCGATCTGCGTACCAGAAAGCCCGTCATTGCCAATAAAATGGGCGGATTTTCCGGCTCTGCCATCTTCCCGGTGGCGGTGCGTATGGTCTATCAGGTGGCCCACGCCGTTAAGATCCCCGTAGTGGGCATGGGCGGCGTTTCCACGGCAGAGGATGTGATCGAAATGATGCTGGCAGGTGCTACTGCCGTTGAGGTGGGGGCAGCCAACCTCGTGAACCCCTACGCTTGCCGCGATATTGTGGCAGATCTTCCTCGTGTGATGGAAAAATACAGAATTGAATCTTTGAGTGAATTTATCGGAGGTGTACAGTAATGGGAAAAGATGTGATCATTGCCTGTGATTTTGACAGCGCAGAAAAGACATTTGCATTCCTCGATCGCTTCGAGGGGCTGGATCGCAAACCCTTCGTGAAGATCGGTATGGAGCTTTATTATGCCGAGGGTCCTTCCATCGTGAAGGAGATCAAGCGTCGCGGCCACAAGATTTTCCTTGATCTGAAGCTCCACGACATCCCCAACACCGTGAAGAAATCGATGGCCGTGCTTTCCCGTCTTGACGTGGATATGACCAACCTTCACGCCGGTGGTACCATTCCCATGATGGAGGCGGCGCTTGAGGGACTCACCCGTCCCGACGGCACCCGCCCCATTCTGATCGCCGTGACGCAGCTTACCTCCACCGATCAGGAGCATATGACCAAGGATCTGCTGATCGACCACCCTGTGGCCGATGTGGTGATGCATTACGCCTCCAATGCCAAGACCGCAGGTCTTGACGGCGTGGTCTGCTCGCCTCTGGAGGCTGGAAAGGTGCATGAGCGCTGTGGCGCGGACTTTGTGACCGTGACCCCCGGCGTCCGCTTTGCCGATGGCGACAAGGGCGATCAGAAGCGCGTGATGACCCCTGCTGAGGCCAAGAAGATCGGCTCCGACTACATTGTGGTCGGTCGTCCCATCACCGCCGCTGAGGATCCGGTTGCCGCCTACAATCGTTGTGTGGCTGAATTTGTGGATTGATGAAAAAACGAGTTGTATTGCTGGGGGATTCCATCCGGCTCATTGGTTATGGCGAGTCGGTGGCACAGGCGCTGTCGGAGGATTTTGACGTTTGGCAGCCCGATAGCAACTGCCGTTTTGCCCAGCATACACTGCGTGAGCTTTGGGCATGGGCAAAGCACATCGAGGGCAGCGACATCGTTCATTGGAACAACGGCCTGTGGGATGTGTGCGACCTGTTTGGTGACGGCCCCTTTACCCCCATCGATGCTTACGTGGAGGAAATGCTTCGTCTTGCGCGACTGCTGCAGCGGCACGCGGGAACCGTCATTTTCGCCACCACAACTCCCGTGCGAGCAGAGCATCCCCACACCAGTAATGCTGTCATTCGTGCCTACAATGCGGCGCTGGTGCCTCGTCTGCTGGAGCTTGGCGTACAGATCAACGATCTCTATACCCCGCTTGAAGCGGACATTCCTCGTTATATTCGCGCGGACGATCTGATTCATCTCACGCAAGAGGGTATTGGTCTTTGTGCCGCAAAAGTGGAGGCGGCGATCCGCAAGGCTGCAAGCGCCACCGACACTCACGCCGGGTCAGGCGCATCTATTTGATATAATTCTACACAAGGAGAAACGAAAAATGGAAGCATACAAGAGAGAATTTATTCAGTTTCTGGAGAGTGCCGGTGTTTTGAAATTCGGTGATTTCACCGCCAAGTCCGGTCGTAAGATCCCTTACTTTGTCAATGCCGGTATGATCAAGACCGGCGATCAGATCACCAAAATGGGTGAGTTTTACGCCAAGGCCTATTTCGATAAGCTGGGCAAGAAAAAAGCCGTGCTCTACGGTCCTGCCTACAAGGGCATCCCGCTTTCCATCTCCGCCGCTGTTGCGCTGTCCAAAAATGGCCTTGACGTGCCCTTCTTCTTTAACCGCAAGGAGGTCAAGGATCACGGCGAGGGCGGTACCTTTGTTGGATACGTCCCCCAGGTGGGTGAGGAGATCGTCATCATCGAGGATGTGATCACCGCCGGCACAGCTATCCGTGAATCTATGGAGATCCTGAAAAATCTGGAGGGAACCAAGGTCGTTGCTACCTTTATTATGGTAGATCGCAAGGAGAAGGGCCAGACCGAAAAGGGTGCCATGCAGGAGATCGAGGAGCAGTTCGGCTTCCCGGTATATTCCGTGGTAGACGTTTACGATATCATTGAATATCTGGAGGAGAATCCCGCCAACAAGGAAAACGTGGAGCGCATCAAAAATTACCTTGCCGTCAACGGCGCCAAGGCGTAATTGCCGCCGAGAAAGGACGTATCAAAAATGAAAAGTGTTGTTGATATTCTTGATCTTTCTGTTGCCGAGGTTGACGAGCTGCTGAATACGGCCGCCGACATCATTGAGAACCCCGCCAAATATGCCGAGGTCTGCCGCGGCAAAAAGCTGGCCACCCTCTTTTTTGAGCCCTCCACCCGCACGCGTCTGTCCTTTGAGGCGGCCATGTATGAGTTGGGTGGCAACGTGATCGGCTTTTCCTCTGCCAGCAGCACCTCCGCTTCCAAGGGTGAGAGTGTGGCAGATACGGCAAAGGTCATCAGCTGCTATGCGGATATCATTGCTATGCGCCACCCCAAGGAGGGCGCGCCGCTGGTTGCCTCTCTGAATGCCGGTATCCCCGTCATCAACGCCGGTGACGGCGGCCATCACCACCCCACCCAGACGCTGGCCGACCTGCTTACCATCAAGCGTGAAAAGGGCCATTTTTCGGGTCTTACCGTGGGCTTTTGCGGCGATCTCAAATTCGGCCGCACGGTACATTCGCTGATCACCGCGCTTTGCCGTTATGAAAACATCAATTTTGTGATGATCTCTCCCGACGAACTGAAGCTGCCCGGCTACGTGAAGAACGAGATCCCCAAGGATCGCGGCTTTACTTACACCGAGACTACCGATCTTGAGGCCGTGATGCCCTCGCTGGACATTCTCTATATGACCCGCGTGCAGCAGGAGCGCTTTACGGATATTGACGAGTATTTGCGTCTGCGTGATGCCTATATCCTGAATACCGAAAAGCTGAAGGCTGCCAAGCCCGATATGATCGTACTGCACCCCCTGCCTCGTGTGAACGAGATCAGTGTAGCCGTGGATGACGATCCCCGCGCTTGCTATTTCAAGCAAGTGCAGAACGGCAAGTATATGCGCATGGCGCTGATTCTGAAGTTGCTGAAGGAAGCGGAAAAAGATCAAACCCCCGCCAAGAAAATGACGGAGGAAGGATATATTTCCGGCATGAAATGCGACAACCCCCGCTGCATCACCACCACGGAGCAGGAGCTGAAGCAGCTATTCCGCGTGGTCAGCCCCGAAAACCGCATTTGTCGCTGCGTCTATTGCGACACCAAAAAGAAATACTGATTTCTTGCCCGAGATGCCATGCCGCGCTTGGCTTCTCGGGCAATTTTTGAAAGAGTGCGTTTATGGATAGAATTGTTTCTAAATTACTCATTTACGGCGACATGCCGAAAGATGCCATTCTGATGGAGCTTTCTTCCATCTGCCGCGATGCAAGAGGCATGGAATGTGATAAAGAGGCACTGATCAGCCGCGTATACAAGCAAGTCAAGCGTCTTCTGATCCTCGCTACGGATTTTGGCTTTGACGATAACCTTTGGCACAATTATCTCACCTTTCTCTTGATGACGGATGAGAACCCCTTCAGTCTTACCTGTGAAAAAATGGGCGTGCGCGAGGGAAGCGTGAATCACTTTGCCAAAAGCGATTTCAAGGCTTTTCAGCAGCTGTTTGACTACGATTTCTCGTGGCTGGAGGAAAAGCTTTCTCTTGACTGCTTCAGCTGTCTTACCAGCTACCGCGCGATCGAAAAGCCCGAATTAATGTACAATAAAAGCGTCAGTGAGAAGGTGCGGGAGCTGTCCCGGCAGTTGGAAAATGCGGCGAATGAGGAGGCGTTCTTCGCCCTTGTTACCGATTTTTACAAGGCCTTTGGCGTGGGGCAGTTCGGCCTCAATAAGGCCTTCCGCATCAAATCCGGTGAGCCTCTTACCTTCCAGCCCATCAACAATATGGAAAAGGTCATGCTTTCTGACCTTGTAGGCTACGAGATCCAGAAAAAGCAGTTGGTGGAGAACACACAGGCCTTCGTGGAGGGCAAGCGCGCCAACAACGTACTACTTTACGGCGATAGCGGCACAGGTAAATCTACCAGTATCAAAGCCATTGTCAACGAGTTTTATCCCGCAGGACTCCGCATGATCGAGATCTACAAGCATCAGTTCAAGGATCTCTCCGAGGTGATCGCCCGCATCAAGAACCGCAATTACAAATTTATCATTTATATGGATGATCTCTCCTTCGAGGAGTTTGAGATCGAATACAAATTCCTCAAGGCTGTTATCGAGGGCGGCGTGGAGACAAAGCCCGATAATGTGCTGATCTACGCCACCTCCAACCGCCGTCATCTCATCAGAGAGACCTGGGGCGATCGAAGCGACGTCAAGATGACCGAGCAGGACGTGCATCATTCGGATACCATGGAGGAAAAGCTTTCCCTTGCCACTCGCTTTGGCGTGGCCATCAATTATTCGAAGCCCTCTCGCGAGGAATACTTCAATATTGCAAGAGAGCTGCTGCAAAAGCAGGGAATCGTGCTGGAGGAGGAAGAGCTGCGGCGCGAGGCGACTCGCTGGGAAATGCATCACGGCGGCATCTCCGGCCGCACCGCACAGCAATTTGTCAATCATATTGCCGCAAAATATGAAGTATAAAAGAGGTAACGATCATGAATAACGTCAAAGAAATATTTGCCAAGGTAAAGGCGTCAAAGAGGACTGTGCATATCAAGCTGCTTGGCGATTCCATTACTCACGGCGTAGGCAATAGTTGCTTCTTGCAGAACGGCGCGCATATTGTGGAAAATTTCTACCGTAATCCCTACGGCTACTGCTGGGCAAAGCGCTTCAAGGAGCATATGGAGGCGCATTACAACTGCACCGTTACCAATAATGCCTGCACCGGCACAAAGATCGAGTTCGTGCTGGAGCATTTTGACGAGCTGGTAGACGAAAAGGATGATGTGGTGATCTGCACCATCGGTACCAACAACCGTCATCGCTATTTCAAGGACGGACCCAAGCCGGATCGTGAGGCGTTTGGAGAAGAGTTCTACCAAAACGTCCTGAAGTTGCATCAACGCTTCAAGGAAAGCGGCAAGGACTATGTCTTGATCGCCAACATCCCGGCCAATGCAAAAAACGAGGTCGACGGCGCTGATTACTGGCGCGTGCTGCATATGGATGATATTAACAATTTTTACAAAAGGGCCGCTGCCATCTGTGGCTTTGCCTTCGTCAGCATGTACGATCTGTTTGGCGATTATTGCAAAAACAACAACATCGCGCTGGATAGTCTCCTTGCTGATGGCCTGCATCCCAACGACCACGGCTTTGACGTGATGTTCTCTTTGTTAGCTACTGAATTTGATGTTATGTAAAACAAGACGGTTCTCCCCGTGAGAACCGTCTTGTACTTTTTATCCTAACGCACGCCGAACGGTAGCGCGCGCGGTGGCCATTTCATCCGCTTCCATAATAAAATAATACGCGTATCCTCCTCCGACGCTCACGTGCGCATTCCGGTAGCAGGAAAGTCGCTCCTGCAGCTCCTCGGAGGGATAGAGTGCCGCCATAGATTCGAGAGCCTCCAGCTCCGTTTTGATATATGCGTGAATAATATCTTTCGCCTCTTCCGGGGAGAACTCCTTCAACTGAAAAATACCAAATTCGCAAATATCGTCATCGTTGCCAAAATACACCAGCCCGCTCGCGTCCAGCCCCGGAAAATTGCTTTCCACATAATCCGGATCAGCCGCGGTAAAGGGCATTTCATCCTGCAAGGAACGGGTAAGCCTGTTAGCCAGCTCCTCCGGTGTAATATCCGCAGCCTTGGCTCGTTGGCAGCCAGACAACATCAGCAACGCCAATAGTACAATCGCCCAAATTCGTTTCATGACCCTTTCTCCTTGATCCTTTGCTCATAACAAGCAAGATTTTTCAGTACCGCGTCATAGGCCGCCGCAGTCAGATGAATGCCGTCGCTGCTGCTGCAATAGGAAGGCTTCAGATACCCCGCGTTATCCTTCAGAGGCGTGCTTGCATCCACATATATAAGCCCTCTTTCCTCTGCAATGGCAGCAATTACCTCATTTGCGCGATCGATCATTTCATTGGTGATCGTAGCGCTTTCTCGCGCCACGGGAAAAATAGATTGCAGCACCAAAACGGTATCCGGCGAAGCCTCCTTGATGACATCCAGCAGTTTTTCGTAGTAAAGACGAAATTTATCGAGATCATTACGGTAATAATATACACCATAGTCGATCCCCAGCGTGATAATGAGAAAAGGGGGCTTCTTACGCGCTGCCGCTTCGGCTACAGTCAGCTCCTCACCTGTTTCCGGCAGAAGAATTTTGGTGTAGGTGACGCGAGAATCGAGATTATAGTATCGATTACGTGTTGCCCAGATTTGTGAAGGTGCTACGGCTGCGCGCTGTTGCATATGCGCGGTGGTGGAGTCTCCAAGGAAAATGAGTTCATCCAAAAGCCCTGTTTCTTTTGTATCGTTTACATGAGGCAAGGTGTTGGTCTTCTGGCAGCCACAAAAGCAGAGCGTAACACATAAAAGCAATAAAAAAATACGGTTGAAGCGCATTTGGAACCTCCTTTGCAAGCTTCAACCGTAGTATTTACTTTTCTTCCTTGGCATATACGCTGACATATTCGGATTCTTCCCGTGTCACACGCTTGAAGCGGCTGCGGATCACCAGAATCACCGTCATGATCACAGCGTACAGCACGGAGAGCGCTACGAAAAGTATAAAGGCACTGGAGGCAGGTTGGTCATCAGCCTTGTTGGGCAAAAAGAGGAAGAGCCAGGTGCCACCCAGCGTCAGCACGTAATGCACCAATACCTTGAGAAAGATCCCTTGCTTAGCGTGGCGAAAATACGTATTGGCGGTAGCAAAGCAAAGAGAGAAGGGCAGAAACAGAATCAAAGACACGGGGTGCACGCCGCGAGAAAGATCGGCATTGATGAGAAAAAAGAGAAAGAGAACAAAAAAGGTGACTGCTGTATAATACACGCAGGTAGAAAGCGCGATTTTTTTCAGATAATGACGTTTTTCCATAAAAGATACCTCTTGAAAATTACTTTCATTATTTTAGCATAACAAGCGGAAAAAGGCAAGAGCTTTCACGAAAAAATAAGTGCGGAAGCTCAAATTCGTTGACAGAAGCCGCAAAAAGTTGTATAATAAAAATATCTTGAAAAATGGAGGCCGCTATGAAAAAATTACTGGCCGTAGATGGCAATAGTATTGTCAACCGCGCCTTTTATGGTGTGCGCCCTCTCTCCAACAAGGAGGGGTTACCCACCAACGCCTTGTTCGGCATGGTAAGCATTCTGGAAAAAAATCTGGAGGCCGTAAAGCCGGATTTTTGCGCGATTGCTTTTGATCTGAAAGCCCCCACCTTCCGCCACCAAATGTACGATGCCTACAAGGCCGGGCGTAAGCCTATGCCTGAGGACCTGGCCGCTCAAATGCCATTGGCCAAGGAAACTGCCGCAGCGCTTGGCTTTACTTGTCTAGAGCTTGCAGGCTACGAGGCTGACGATATCCTTGGCACCTTGGCCAAAATGGCCGAGAAGGAAGATGTGGAGGCCTATATTCTGACCGGAGACCGAGATGCGCTGCAGCTGATCTCCGACAGGGTGCACGTCTTGCTTGCTACCAATACGGATACGATTGATTTTGACAAAGCACGCTTTTTTGAAAAATACGGCGTCGATTCCACGCAATTCGTGGACGTGAAGGCGCTGATGGGCGACAGCTCAGATAACATTCCCGGCGTACCCGGTATTGGCGAAAAAACTGCCTTGAAGCTGATCGCGGAGCACGGATCCCTTGACGGTATTTACGAGGCCCTCCCCACGGCACAACTGACTCCCTCCGTGCGTCGCAAGCTGGAGGAGGGAAGGGACAGCGCCTATCTTTCCAAAAAGCTGGCTGCGATATACCGAGAGGTCCCTCTTGAAAGGGAGCTTTCCGCCTTGCCGTATGAGGGCCCGCTGCGCGCTGAGCTTCTGCGGCTCTTTACCCGCTTCGAGTTTAATGCTCACATCAAGCGCTTGGGACTGACCGAGGCGGCGCCAAAAGCTGCCAACGAGGAAAAAACGCCCCTGCAAGCACTGACAATGGATGATGTAGACGGCTTTCCCACCGTCTTCTCCTTTGGGCTTTCCGGAGAGAATTTTGTCACCTCTGACGGCGAAAAAATCTATCAGATATCCGATCTTAATACCGTAAAAGCGTTGCTTCAAAAGAAAAATGAGATCGTTGTTTGCCACGACGCCAAAACGATCTACAAAACGCTGGAACAAAAGGGTATCCATTGGCGTGGGTGTCATTTCGACGTTATGCTGGCCGCCTACGTGCTGAATCCTGCCGAAAACGGCTTCGACCTCCCTCGTTTGGCGCTCGCCTATCTTGGCGAGAGCGTGGCAGGGGGCGATGAGCCCCTTGCCGTTTTCAAGCTGCAAGGGGTGCTGTCCGAGCGGCTTGCGGAAATAGACGGTGAGGCCTTAATGCATCAGATTGGAATGCCCCTCGCTGCCGTGCTTGCCGATATGGAGCTTTGCGGCTTCTGCGTGGACAAGGAAGGGCTGGTGACTTACGGCGCGGAGCTTTCCGCCGTAGCAAGGGATCTCTCCGAGCGCATCTATTACGCCGCAGGCGAGGAGTTCAATATCAATTCCCCCAAGCAGCTGGGCGAGGTGCTGTTCGAGCGGCTCGGTCTCCCGCACGGCAAAAAAACCAAGACCGGTTACTCTACCAACGCGGAGGTGCTGGAAAAGCTCCGCCCCTATCATGCCATCATCGAGGATATTCTCGATTACCGTCAGGTCACCAAGCTTAACAGCACCTACGCCGAGGGGCTGGTCAAGGAGATCGAGGCAGACGGCCGCATTCGCACAGTCTTCAAGCAAACAGGAACGGCCACCGGTCGCCTCTCTTCTGCCGAGCCCAATCTGCAGAACATTCCCATCCGCACTGAGCTTGGCCGTGAGCTGCGCCGCTTTTTCGTGGCGAAAAGCGAGGATTACGTGCTGATCGATGCAGATTACTCCCAGATCGAGCTCCGTCTGCTTGCCGCGCTGGCCAATGACGAAGCCATGATTGCCGCCTTCCGCAGCGGTGAGGACATTCATGCCGCTACCGCCTCCAACGTTTTTGGCGTACCGCTTTCAATGGTTACGCCCGACCTACGCAAAAAGGCAAAGGCGGTGAACTTCGGCATCCTGTACGGCATGGGCGCCCATAGCCTATCCGAGGATCTGCATATTTCCATGGCCAAGGCAAAGGAATATATTGCCGGCTATTTTGCTGCCTATCCGGGTATTGACCGCTATCTGAAAAACATCATCACGGAGGCTTACGATAAAGGCTACGTGACTACGCTGCTTGGACGCCGTCGCTATATTCCGGAGTTGAAGATGCAAAACAAGAATATGCAGCATTTTGGTGAGCGCGTGGCGATGAACAGCCCCATTCAGGGTACCGCCGCCGACATCATCAAGATCGCTATGGTTCGCGTGGATGAAAGGCTGAAGGCCTCCGGGCTTGACGCGCGGCTGATCTTGCAGGTGCACGACGAGCTGATCGTAGAATGTCACAAGCGCGACGCTGCCGCTGCCAAAGAGATCCTGGTGCGGGAAATGGAAAGCGCCGCCACTTTGGCCGTAGATCTGAAGGTTGGCGTAGAGGAAGGAGCGAGCTGGTATGACAGCCATTAAAAGAAAAAGCGGCGTGCTGCTGCACGTCTCCTCACTTCATGGGGAGTATTCTGTCGGCTCCTTCGGAAGGTCCGCCTTTGAGTTTGTGGATTTTCTCGCCGCCAGCGGATTTTCCTTTTGGCAGGTGCTGCCGTTCTGTATCCCCGACGAGTGTGATTCGCCCTATAAATCCGAATCTGCTTTTGCAGGTAATCCCTGTTTTATCGATCTGCCACTTCTTGCGGCAGAGGGATTATTGACTACCGACGAGCTTGCCGCCGCAAAGCAAAAAACGCCCTTTGTAACAGAGAGTGAGCGCCTGCAGCGGGAACGGGAGCCGCTTTTGCGTCTCGCCGCCGGAAGAGCCCAAAATCGAGGGGAGATCCTTGCTTTTATCAAAAATCATCCTCAGCTTGACACCGCTTGCCGTTTTCTGGCGCTAAAGCGCGTCAACGGCGGCCGTCCGTGGCAGGAGTTTACCGTTATGGAGCCCGCCGAGGAGGATTATTTCTACTTCGTCTTCACCCAGTTCCACTTTATGAGACAATGGAAGGCGGTAAAATCCTACGCCAATGCCAAGGGCATCAGTATCATTGGAGATCTGCCCATTTACGTGGCGGAGGATAGCGCCGATGTGTTCGGAAACAGGGAGCAATTTTTGCTTAACGAGGAGGGGCATCCTACCGCCGTTGCCGGTGTACCGCCGGATTATTTTGCAGAGGACGGCCAGCTTTGGGGCAATCCGCTTTACGATTGGAAGCGAATGAAAACGGATGGCTTTTCCTGGTGGCGCGCTCGCATGACGCATACCCTGGAGCTGTTTGACGGCGTACGCATTGACCATTTCCGCGGCATTGAGGCTTATTGGAGCATCCCGGCCACCGCTACTACCGCCAAGGCGGGACATTGGGTCAAGGGGCCCGGCATGGCCTTTGTCAAGGCGATGCGAGAGGTTGCGGGTAATCGGC
Organism: Clostridia bacterium; assembly: GCA_017462615.1. Classification (GTDB taxonomy): domain Bacteria; phylum Bacillota; class Clostridia; order Oscillospirales; family CAG-272; genus Firm-07. The sequence goes on from JAFTQT010000046.1 coordinate 12,737, forward strand.
TTATTATTGCGGAAGATCTCGGTAACATCACCCCCGAGGTGGCAAGGCTGGTAGAAAAAAGCGGCTTTCCCGGTATGCGGGTGCTTCAGTTTGCTTTTCTTGGCGATCCAAATACCCCTCACCTGCCTCATACTTACGAAAACAACTGCGTAGCCTACACCGGCACCCACGACAACAATACGTTGCTTGGCTACGTATGGGAGCTGGACGATACCACACGCCGTCGAATGCTGGAATACTGCGGTTATACCGACGAGGATTGGGATCGTGGGTACGACGCCATCCTGCGCACGATGCTGCAAAGCCACGCAGGGCTGGTGATCTTTCCGATGCAGGATCTGCTGGGCTTTGGCTCCGATACCCGCATGAACACACCGGGTAAATCCTCCGGCAACTGGGGCTACCGCATGACAAGAGAGCAGCTTTTACAGCTGGATACCGCAAAATTCAAGCATTTTAACGAGCTTTACGGCAGAATATAAGGAGACTATTATGACACAGGAAAAAAGATTTGAACGAATTTATAAGCAGGGCGCTATGGATGTCATTGAGATCTGGGTAGATCGTGAGACCGGCGTCAATTACGTGTTCCGTCAAAGCGGCTATGCCGGCGGCATCACGCCATTGCTGGATGCTGAGGGCAAGCCTGTCGTCGCCCCTATAACCGAATAAAAAGTAACCGACGCTCTCCTGAGGGAAAGCGTCGGTATTTCTTTAAGAAAGAAGCTCCAGCGTCTCTGTATCGAGCGTCACCGTTTCGCCGCTGTGATAATGCCGCGTTGCGTGATCCAGAAGCCACGCACTGTACGGATATTTATTCCGGACAACATCAAAAAATTCCAAATGAAGCTTCGCATCGGTAGGCTTGACCGACGGGGGTGTTACCGGATACTCCCAAAGCACCACCTCCGGTGCCACCCTTTCATAAAAGGGAAGCGTGCCACCTGCCGTACCGTGGTGAACTGCCTGCAGGATATCACTTTTCAGCTCGTCACCGTAAACCAGCGCCATCTGATCGCAGCTGCCAAACCATGCATCCGTAGGCAACATTGCCGTTTTTCCGCTCTCAAAGCGCAAGCGGAAGCAGCAGGAGCTGGGATTGACACCGGACATTTCGCATGGCCAATAGTCCTCAAAGGCAATCAGCACGTCCACGTCACAGCCGGGAAGGTGAAGCGCTTGACCGCTATGCGGTTCCCAACGCTTGGCAAGAGGGAAATGCTGATTGACGATGTCTCTCATCTGATTTTGCCAACGAATGGTTCTGCCCTGTTGACCTTCTTTTACAAAAACAGCAATATCGCCAGTAAAATCCGGGAAATTATAGCCGAACAGTTCAATCTCCACGCGATCTGCGTAAGCCTTTAAGAATTCCTGACAAAGGTGAATGTGATCGTTGTGGGCATGGGAGATCAGCCAAGCAGCAATGCGGGGCTTGGGATGATGCTTTGGCTTTTTGGTGAGAAGAAAGGATAACAAGCACGCTCGGTCGTCCTCATTGTCGACGCCGCCATCGATGATCAAAAAGCTTACATCGGAGAGCTGCACGATATCGGATTGCCCTATGTTACTCAATTTGATCTGCGTAAAAGTGGGGGATTGTACGTGCTCCGCTTGCTTCGCCTCCAGGGGTGGAAGATACGTGTGCGCACCGTGAGTAACGCGCATTTCGCCAAGCGCCGGATAAAACGCCAAATGTGCCGAAAACAACGGCGTGGTATAAGTGGCAAATTGATTTTGAGCCAGGATACGGCGACAATACAGCGTAAAGCCGGCTGTCTCCAAGGCAGCGCAATATCGTTCATAATCATCCACCGTCACTTCCGCAAAGCGCAGCACCTCCGTGCCGTGATAAGGATTTGCGTAACGGTCAGAGGGCGCAAGAGGAGACGTGGTTGAGAGAAAAAAGGGATGCATTTGAATTCCTTTCATAATTACAGTCAATTAGAGCGTCGTTTGGCATGAATTACGGGATCACGTTGAGATTGTTTACATCGATCGTCACCGTCTCACCGTGGTGATAGTGTCTTTTCACGTTCTCAAGCAGCCAGCGGCTTGGCTCAAATTGTCGCACGATAGCCATCGGTTTTTCGCGACCGGGAATCGGAATAGGCTCTAATGCGGCAAATCTGTTCTCCGGCGAGGGCCAGAAGACTACCGCAGGGCTTACCTTCTCGTAAAAGGGAATTGAACCGCCGGCAAGGCCGTGGTGTGTGGCCTGTAGCACATCGCTCTTGAGGTAATCACCGTAAACAGTCACCATTTGCTCCTCCAGACCCGTCCAGGCATCCGTGGGCAGCATCACGGTCTTGCCGCTATCGAAATGCAAACGAATGCAAAAGGAGGTCTGATTGACGGTTTTCATCAGCTGTGGCCAAAAATCCTCCCAGGTCATCAGCACCTCCACCTTACAGCCGGGCAAGGGGAGCCGCTCTCCGCTGTGCATCACCCATCTCTTAGTGGTAGGGAAATGCTCGTCCAAAATTTTTTTCATGCGGGACTGCCAGATCCGCTGACTTACCTCGGTCTCGCTATGAATGATGCTCGACTCAAAATCCGGGAAATTATACCCCAAAAGAGCCAGCTCCACGCGGTCACCATAATCCAGGAGAAACTCCTGACACAGATGCACGTGATCGTTGTGGGCGTGGGAAATGAGCCAAGCGGCAATGTGAGGCTTTTCGTGCTGCAGTGGCTTGTGAGCCATCAGAAAATCCAAAAGGTTATCCCTGTCGGTATCGTTCTTTTTACCGCCATCCACAATGAGAAAGCTACCGTCAGAGAGCTGCACCACGTTTGATTGGCCACCCTCTATCAGCATCATTTGCGTAAAGGTGGGCGTAACCATCTGGTCGGTAGGTGATGGCGTCAGCGGCGGCAAATACTCCCGGGGACCGTGAATAACGCGCATTTCAGCAATGGCGGAATAATAAGCAAGATGCGCCGTAAAAAGAGGTGTGGTATACGTAGCAAAGCAGTTACCAACCACCGCTTGCTTGATATAAAGTGTGAACCCTGCCGTTTGCAGACGTTCACAATATTGCTGATAGATCTCAGTCGTCACCTCGGTAAAGCGCAGCACCTCTGTACCGTGTTTGGGGTTATCGCAACGATCACAGGGTGTGATCTGGCAGGCCGAAGAAGCAAAAAAGGGATGCATAACCGTTCCTCCGTTTTTATGGGGATACGTTTATTATAAACCATGCGCCTGGTAAATTGATAGCATTATATTGCTCAAAAAAGCGCACTGTGTAAAATATTGCTTTTTAAGCCTGCGGTGTCTGCTTTTCTTGCGGAGAAAGCAGGCGTAGAATTTCAAAAATACTCTTAATGGAGATCAGCTGAATATCGGCCTTTATCTGTCGCTTTTCCAGATTCCGATAGGGCACCACCGCCCACTTGAAGCCAAGGCGTGCCGCCTCCTTCACACGATATTCCAAGCCGGAAACTGCACGGCATTCTCCGGAAAGCCCCAGCTCGCCGATAGCGATCAGATCATCCGGCACGGCGCGATCCGCAAGGGAGGAGATCAGCGCCATAGCCACGGCAAGATCCGAAGCGGGCTCGTCCAGCCGAAGACCGCCGATGACGTTAATATACACGTCGTTGGCTGACAAGCGCATTCCCAATCTTTTTTCAAGCACGGCAAGAATGAGACACAGACGGTTATAATCTATGCCGTTGGAGGTACGGCGAGGGGCAGGGAAGGCGGTGGCAGAAACCAATGCCTGAATCTCCGCAATAAGCGGCCGCGTGCCCTCCATGGTACAAACGGCACAGTTGCCGGAGGTGTTCTGCGGGCGACCGGCCAGCAGCATTTCCGAGGGGTTGACCACCTCGGCAAGACCCTCGTCGGTCATTTCAAATACGCCGATCTCGTTGGTGGAGCCGTAGCGGTTCTTGATGGCGCGGATAATGCGATAGGTCTGCTGACGCTCACCCTCGAAATACAGTACGGCATCCACCATATGCTCCAGAATTTTGGGGCCGGCAATGGTTCCTTCCTTATTGACGTGCCCCACCAGAATGACCGAGATATTGTCTGTCTTAGCTTTATTGATAAACGCCAATGCCGTTTCTCTCACCTGCGTAACGGCACCTGCCGTGGAGGCGATATTTTCGTTATAAATGGTCTGGATCGAGTCCACGATCACCACGTCGGGCTTTACCGCATCGATCTCGCCCAAGATCTTGCCGATATTGGTTTCCGTGAGGATGGAAAGATTGTCACCGGAAACACCCAATCGCTCCGCCCGGAGTTTTAACTGGCCGCCGGATTCCTCGCCGGAAATATACAGCACCCGCCGATGGGCACCAAGAATATCGGAAATCTGCATCAAAAGTGTGGATTTGCCAATGCCCGGCTCGCCGGAGAGCAGCACCACGGAGCCCAGAACCAGGCCGCCGCCGAGTACGCGATCCAGCTCGGAAAGTCCGGTAGCCGTGCGAATATAGGAGGGCATTTCCAGTTCCTTGTAGGGCGTGGCGTGGTTATCACCCGTGCGAGCGGTCATGGAATGTCGTACCGTGGCAGCAGCGGAAGCGGCCTTCACGGGCTCTGCTACTACGTCCTCTACCAAGCTGTTCCATGCACCGCATCCCGTGCATTTTCCCATCCATTTTGGAAAACGTGCGCCACATTCAGAGCATACGTAAACGGTTTTTAACTTCATGCGGGAACCCTCCGTTTTTTTCGTTGTCTCTATTATACCATCACTTCTGTTTCAGCGCAAGCCTTCTCCTCAATTTTTTGGGAAAGGGAAGTGAAAATAGCGAAAGCAAGCTGCCTTTGATAGGAGTCATTTGCCAACCGTTCGCACTCTGCCGGCGAAGACAAAAAACCGCATTCTATCAAAATAGCAGGTATAGTAGCCCGATTCAGCAAATAAATACCGGAGGTGGCAGCCTTAATTTTACGGTTGTTGTTCGGTTGTAAAAGCGCTTTGACATTTTGCTGCACTGCTGTGGCGTAAAGAGCGGATTCCGGCCGCGATTTCGAATACCACACCTGCAGCCCCTGACATTCCACACCGGGATAGCTGTTCATGTGTATACTGATCAGAACACCGTCGGGATATTGCTCGGCCACTGCCAGGCGATTTCGGAGATCAGATTGCTTTTTATGCCCCTTTGGAGTACCCTCATCGTAGAGCAAGCGATCCTCCGTGCGCGTTTCAACGACCGTATATCCCGCCATTCGAAAATAGTCGGCAAGCATTCCGGTAATAGCCAGATTCAGATCCTTTTCCGGCGTTCCGTCAGCGCCGCAGGCACCGCCATCCTCGCCACCATGCCCCGCATCCAGTATGATCGTGGGAAGAGAGGGTATGACAGAAGCGTGTTTCGCTTCCAAACGGAAGAAAAAAAGCAGACGCGAAGCTGCAGAAAATGCTAAAATCACTGCCAGCGACAGCAAAGAAAAGCGCAAAAGATACCGATATGCTTTCATATCCGATTCACCTCGTTTTTTATTCAAATATAGCGTGCGAGATGAAAAAATAGAACGAAAAAAGCGGCCCTTCGGCCGCTTTTCACGTTCTTAAAGATTCTCAAGATAATTGACAACGTCACCGACGGTCACAAATTCGTTTGCTGCATCCTCGGAGATCTCAATACCGAACTTGTCCTCGCACATCATCACGAGATCAGCAAGCTCGATGGAGTTGATGTTCAGATCCTTGGAAAGCTCTGACTCCATGGTAATACTGCCGGCGTCGATCTGCAATTCGTCTACCAGAAGCTGTTTTACCTTTTCAAACATAAAATCTATCCTCCATAGCATTCTGTCCGCAAAGCGGTACAACGTAATTATTATATATGCGTAAGGTACGTTTGTCAAGTCATTTTCATGAAATTGGCGCAAAAAGTGACATTTATGGCAGAAAAGTTGACAAAAATCGTCTGTTATTGTATAATGATGAGTAATAAATCAAGGAGGAAAATATGGCAATTTTTCGAAAACGGCCCTTGGCTGCCGGATGTCTTATGCTGATCCTTTTTACGATCCCCGCATATGCTTTGCCCACCGTCGCATTTCTGAGCCTGATTTTCTCCGTGCTCTCCATTGTCACTTTAGTCGTATTGATCGCAAAGCGGAAGCTTTCTTATCCGCGACTTTATCTTCTGCTGCTTTTTATAGGTGTTTTTCTTGGGAGCGGCAGAGCGCTGCTTGCCACGGAAATTGTCAATAAGCCTCTTGAAGCACAGATCGGCAAAGAATTTGTAGTAGCAGAATGTGCCGTGGAAGAAATAAACTACAGCAGCGCCTATTCCTCCGCCATGACCGTTTCCTTTCGCAGCGTCAACGGAGAAACTGCCTCCGGCAAGGCGCTTCTTCTCCTTGAAACCGCAGCATATTTCAGAGAAGGTGACGTCATATCCGGCAGCTTTTCCTTTTTCACGCTGGAACAGGCGGATGTCACTTACCCTAACACCTACCGGGCCGAGGGCTGTGTCGTTGCATTGACACCGGCCGGTGAAGCCCCTCCTTCTCTTGTGCGAAGCGGCCCGGAAGGTCTGAGATTCCGGATGCGCCGGATTCAATCGTTCTTTGCGGATATTGTCAAAACACACGTAACGGGCGAAGAGGGAAATCTGCTATCCGCGCTGCTCCTTGGAGCCAAAAACGAGCTTTCCGACCTCACCGTCCGTCATTTTCGTCGCGCCGGGCTTTCTCACCTGCTTGCCTTGAGCGGACTGCACCTTGGTATTTTGGCAGCTATCCTCGATCGACTGTTTTATATGGCTCGCTTCAGTAAAAAGCTGCGCATGACAGGCGTTTTTGCCGTCATGCTCCTATATCTGCTGGTTACGGGCTTCAGCTACTCTATGCTACGGTCTGTTTTGATGCTGGCGGCCGTTTACCTTGCCTTTTGCCTTGAAGAGAACGGTGACGCGCTGACGGCGCTGGCGCTTTCCGGCGCCTTGATCCTGTTGATAACGCCTTATGCGATTTTCAGCGCCTCTTATCAGATGACGATGCTTGCAACCTTTGGCATTTTGGCCTTTTCCGGCATTTATCGAAGCATCGATCAGCATCTTCCGAGAGGGAAGGGATTCTTGCGGTTCCCCTGCAAGCTTTTGCGCATACTGATCTCCTCAGTACTGATATCCCTTGCCGCTTCTGTCGCTGTTTTACCTGTGCAATGGCTGACCTTCGGCGAATTTTCACTGGTCACACCGCTCACCAATCTGTTCTTGACACCCTTGGCCGCGCCGCTGCTGGCGCTGGGGCTTTTGGTTCTTTTTGCGTATCCCGCACCCCTTTTCGGTTGGCTCGCCAGATCCCTTTCGGGATTGTTGCTGCGCGCCGTAGCTCTTGTAGCCGATACGCATTGCGTTATCTCACTTTCGTACGATTTTGTGCCTTACGTGCTGCTGCCCTTCTTCATCATAATGCTGGTTTTGCTGATTGTCGATCTCGGCAAGCGGCGGGGGCTGATCCTTGTTCCGATACCGCTTGTGATCGGCGTTTTTGCTCTTTGCTTTGCCTTGCACCTGCAAGGACTTAGCGGACAGCTGATCGGTCACTATCGTCCGGATGGAAAAAACGAAGGCATCGTATTCCACAATGCCTCCGGCTCCTTGATGATCGATCTATCTGCCGGAAGCGCCACGCAGCTGCAAAAAAGCTGGCTGCTCTTGCAGGATGAAGGGGAAACCGAGCTGGACGTGCTGATGCTCAGCCACTACCACAAAGCACACGTAACCGCCGTCTCTCGCTTTGGAAAGCGTGTGCTTGTTCGTTCACTTTGGGTTCCGGAGCCCACGACCACAGAGGACGAGGAGATTTTGGCCTCGCTTAGCGCCGTTGCCGAGGAGCTGGATATCGCCCTTACCGTCTTTCCGAGAAAGGTTACGTTGCGCGTCTTTGAAGAAGGAACGCTCACGCTTTCCGCACCGCTATACGAAAAGCGCTCGACGCAGCCTGCCTTCCGCTTGCTGGTTTCTTACGGTGATGACGCCCTTCTATATGAAAGCGCCGCCTATTCGGAATTCAAACGACACGCGGGATCCGAAAATACGCCCATTGCCGCGACAATATATATTCCCGGCTCTCACGGCCCAGTTCCCAAGGAGAATATTTATCTCGAAACCGTACCGAATCTCCCGCTCACGGTATTGGTTCCCAACGCTGCCGTCGCGACATACACCCCCTGGCGTGCCGCATTGCATTACGTTTATTTTCCCTCAAATTATCGTTTTGTACTCGATTGACACGACTTTTGTCAAAAATTCTCATTTCGCATAGAATGGTAGGGAAGAGCTCTTTATTCTTCGCTCTATCCTTTCAGGAGGTACTTTCTATGGGAGATAATAGATTTTCCTGTGCCGGTAGCTCCGGCAGAGAAAACCTTGGTATCGAAGCCAATCGTATTTTGGACGCATGCCGCGACCGGGATTGCTTTGAGGATGTTCGCGTTTTTCTCACCGCCACCGGCGATGACGTGATCGCGCGTACCGGCAACGTCCGCGTCAAAGGTGCCAAAATCATCGGCTCCAATATTATGGTAGATCAGATCCAGTTCAATCGCGGATTTTATACGGTGACCGTTCGCTTCTATGTGCATTGCACGCTGGAGGCCTGCGTGCCCATTGGGCAAACCCAGGAGATTGACGGCATTGCCGTAGTTGAAAAGCGCGCTGTGCTGTTTGGCGGCGAGAGCAATATCAGCGTGTTCCGCAGCTACGGAAGCGGCAGCTATTGTTCTTTGCCTGAGCCTGTTTCCTGCGGCAAAAATACGCCCGAGGCCGTGGTTGAGGTGGTACCACCCATTGTTCTCGGCAGTCGCGTGGTGGAGGCGTCTGAGGGTTGCAACTGCTGCTGTTGCTGCTGCGACATTCCGCAAACGGTTACCGACACGCTCTGCGGTGCTTTGAACGATAATGACAACGTTGATCGCTATCTCACCGTTTCTCTTGGCATCTTCTCGGTGATCCGCCTGGTTCGTCCCGGTCAGCTGCTGATCGAGGCAACCGAATATTGCCTGCCCGATAAGGAATGCTGCGTGCAAAGTGGGGAGGATCCCTGTAGCTCCTTCCGCAACATGCCTTTCCCGATTTCGGAGTTTTGCCCCGTGACCACCGCTTCCAATGCCGGATCTATCATAAACGGAAACGGACGTCATCGTTGCTGCGGTGATTCCTGACCATCGTCAATTCCCGCAACAGATAAATGAACAAGGCGCATCGGGATCTTTCCCGATGCGCCTTGTTGTATGCTTCTGTCTGCCGACGTTGCTTACGCCAGCGGAAGGGAGAGCAATGATATCTTTCCCGGAATTGATTGTGAAAAAAGCTGGTGTTTTCATATCCAACGGCGATAATGATATCTCCCACCGGTAGATCGGTCTCGTCCAAAAGTCGAATCGCTTCCTCGAAGCGAGCCTCCTGTAGTAACCGGCTGAAGGTCATGCCGCAAAGCTCGCGAATACGCTTCGAGAGGTAGGGGACGCTGAGCCCCAGCTTTTCCGCCAGCTCGCCAAGAGTTGCCGTGCGGAAATCCGTGCGCATATAGCCCTCAATGCGCGCCTGCAGCAGCTCGGTATCAGAGCGATGGCGCACGGTAGAGATCATACACTCCGGCAGCTCGGCAAAATGACGCAGGATCAGCGAAATAGTGGACTTCAGAATATCCACGCTGACAATATCGCGGCCGACCATCGCATAGGCAAGATTTTCGAACAAATTTTCAAGCGGAGGAACACCCTCGGTAGAAAAGAGCATGTATTCCGCCTCGCCATTGGAGCGGATATTCTCAGCCATAAAGGAGGAAAGCGCGCAGGAAGCGGGGAGCGCGGACGCAAAGGAATGAAAGCATTCGGTTGCCAGCATGATATTGATCGCGATATCCTCGGCACCCGTCTTGCGTACACTGTGCTGCGTATGACGATTCAGCAGCAGCACGTCTCCGGCCTTGGTTTTGACCTCTCTGTGCTTGATCACGTGTGTCACCTCACCGGAGCATACGTAGGTCATTTCCACGTAATTGTGCCCGTGAGAAGGGAAGTCCGCGAAACGCGTATGGCGGCGCAAGGCGATCTGCTCGCCATCCTGCATCAAGCGATGGCTATTGACGATAAATTCCTTGGCAAAAGCAGTGTACAGTTTTTTATTGACCTTATGCTCGCCATCAAGAATACGTGCCTCTTCCTCGTTGATTTGGGATAATTTTTCCAAAATATCAGGCTTCATTGCGACCTCCTGTTCAAAGTTTTCTGCTTTTATTATACAACAGAAAATCGCATTTGACAAGGCGTTTTCTTAAATTTTGCTCTATTTTTTCAAAAATTGCGTTCTAAGAAAGCTGCAAGTAAATGTTAGGAGAGTTGTTTTGCTTAAAATTCATTCTTTTTTGCCCCAAAGAGTGTTCTATTCGAAGCAAATTCATGAAGTTACAAACCAAACGACTCTCTTAATGGGTCATTTTTTCACATTTTCGACCGCTTTGATCAGAGCCGGGGCAACAAAAGAGGCAAAACCGTGGTCAAAGCTGCCCACGGGCTGTCGATATTCCCAAAGCGTGCCTGTCTTTTCCACCATCTCGCCAAAGAAATCGTCCACATCGTCGATCAGCAGCTGATATTCCTCAAGCTGGAGCAAGGCCTTGATCCGTAAATACAGGCCGATAAACGCATTGACAGGAACAAAAAGTCGCTCTTTCCGGATCTCCTCGACCGGGAAACCGCAGCGCACAAATTGGCGCAGAGTATTATATCTCGAATCTTGCCAATCGAGCCCTCCGAACAAGATCGCATAATACTGTCCTGCCTCGGAGGCGTTTCCTGTGTTACGCAGAACGCCGCTCTCACGGACGGCGTTGTCAACAAACAGTTTGCCGTCAAAGGAGCGCGCCAGCGCGGTTTTTCTGATTTTTTCCGCTTTGTTCTCCCATTTCTCAACGCCGAATAGCCGCGCGGCGGCAGAAAGTGCCGCAGCATACAAAAAATTAGTGGGGTAATTTACGTCCTGCGTCCAATCATTGGCAGAGGACCATTCCACAAAATTCCAGGAGGGAAGCCGCTCCACAAGGCCTTCCTCATTTTCGTATTCGTTGAAAAATGAAAGGATCCCTTCTATACTGCGCCGGAAGCTTTCCTTCAGAATGCGTCCTCCACGCTTGGTCAGAAAATCCTCCACTTCTAAGATATACCACAAATTCCATTGCGGAATAAATTCGACCTGTGCATCCACACCGGCGCGATTCAGCGCCTTTATATCCGAGGGGTAGCACATTGGGAGCACGCCGTAGGGAAGCTCACCACGATTGGTATCATACAATAGGAAATTTTCTAAAAACGCTTCTTCCACTAAGCTTTGACCAAAGAAGAAATACTCTGCCTCGCCGGTAAAATAAGAGTCGCAAAGCCAACCGGCACGCTCTCTGGAGGGGCAATCACTGAAGAGATCGACGGCATTATGCGAAAAGGTGCGGATCGCCGCCTCGTAAAGCTTCTGGTGCTTTTGATCCTTCACCTCGGGGCGGTAGACGCGCGCCGTGTCGTGCATAAAGGTCGTCACCCCAAAATCGCGCAGCGTGAGACGTCCGGACTTCACCAAAACCACCGCAAAACGCATGGTATACGGCTCAAAGGAAATACGCTTTGTCTCTCCCGTCGCCAATACGTATTCCAGTACGTTCTGCACGTTCATTTCGGTGAAGGAAAACTGATCTTCCGCACAGTATTCGGAAAAGCCGATCACCACATCGGCACCGTCCGCAACATCTGCATCAAAGCGCAAAAAGCCACATTCTATACGGCCAAAATCAAACAGCGCGTACTCGCCCGCAGAAAGCGTGAGGGGAAGGGGAGAATCGGTCATTTCTGCTGTCATTTTTTGCTGCTGGATCCAGCGGTAGGGTCGAAAGGCGACCAGCTCGTCCGGGAAGCACCCCCACCGCGCGTCTATAGGGAAAGAGGTGCGTTTTTCGCGGTAGGGAAGTGTGCTGTCATAAGCAAAATTCCCCTGCACGTCGGCCTTTCTCAAATGTATCTCCTCGTATGCAGGATACGGCGCGACGCGGTCAATAACCGTCATGTTAGCGTCAAGCGTAACGGTGGGGATCTCCACCGCCGGAGCAGGGGCTAAATCGTTCCACACCTCGCCAAAGTGTCGTTGCCCCGAATATCTCTCCGTGAACTGCTCCTTTTCGTACATGCGGCGACCGACAAAATCCTTTCCACTAAAGGCAAGCACCTCGTCACCACGCCGAAGCTCTGCTAACAGAAAGGATTCCTGCTTCACGGTGGAAAGCGAGCGGCAATAATATCCTGCAACCTCAATTTGAATAAAATTGCCTTCGTCACGATGGTATGCTGAAAGTGGAATTACATCTTGCCTCGCATAGCCCTCTGCGGTTCTGGCAGGGCCAAAAGCCACAAGCTGATCGTTTATAAAGAGCCGATAAAAGGTGGCGGCTGTTACGTGAAGGGAAGTGCCCTTCAGATCGACCGCCTCACACGTAAAGGCCACAAAGCAATTCTGCTCTCTTGAAAGCCCTTCGAGCCAAACCGGCTTTGCTTTTTCAAACATGATTTCCTCCCAAAGAAAACGCCGGCGAAGCCATAAACAACTTGCCGGCGTTATACTTGCACTTATTGTTAAGCTCAGAACATCTGAACGTAAGCCTCGCGCTCCGCGCCGACGGAAACATACTTGATCTTGCAATCAACCAGCTCCTCCAGCTTCTTCACGTACGCAATCAGCTCCTTGGGCATATCCTCAATGGTACGGCAGCCGGAAATATCACAGTTCCAGCCGTCAACGTACTCAATGACAGGCTTTGCCACGTTGAGGGCATCACCCATGGGGAATTCTGTGGTGCGCACGCCGTTTACGTCGTATGCGACACAGATCGGGATCTTCTTCATATAAGAAAGAATATCCGTCTTGGTCAGCGCGATCTCGTTGGCGCCCTGCACACGGCAGCCGTACCGGGAGGCCACTACGTCAAAGGGGCCTACACGGCGGGGACGACCGGTAGCAGCACCGTACTCACCACCGGCGCGACGCAGCTCCTCAGCCTCCTCACCAAACCACTCACAGGTAAAGGGACCCTCGCCTACGCAGGTAGAGTAAGCCTTCATAATACCAATGACGTTATCGAGACCGATACCGGGAATGCCGGAGCCAATGGGCGCGTAAGCGGCAATGGTAGAAGAAGATGAGGTATAGGGATAGATACCGAAATCGATGTCACGAAGTGCGCCAAGCTGTGCCTCAAACATAATCCGCTTGCCTTCCTTGACAGCATTGGTCAGGTAAATTCCGGTATCGATGATATATTCTCTGAACATATTGGCGTATTTGGTGAGCCAAGCCAGCATCTCATCGTAGGAAATGGGATCTGCCTTGTAAACGCCCTCAACCATCAGCGACTTGTAAGCCACGATGCCCTTGAGGCGCTTGGCCAGATAATCCAGATTCAGAAGATCGCAAGCGCGGATGGCTTTTTTCAGGTACTTGTCACCATAAACGGGGCCGATGCCGCGACGGGTGGAGCCGTATTTTTCGCCGGCAAGACGCTCCTCCTCCAGGCAGTCCAGCTGCACGTGGTAGGGAAGAGTGAGAATGGCACGGTCGCTGATCTTCAGATTTGCGGGAGAAATCTCCACGCCAGCCTCGCGCAGACGGCCGATCTCGCCCTCCAAATGTGCAAGGTCAATGGCCATACCGTTGCCCATTACACAAACAACATCGGGACGAAGAATGCCAGAGGGCAGCAGGTTCAACACAAATTTGCCGCGCTCGTTAATGACGGTATGACCGGCGTTGTTGCCGCCCTGATACCGAACAACGATGTCCTGCTCCTCGGAAAGAAGGTCGACCATGCGGCCCTTGCCTTCGTCTCCCCAGTTAATTCCAACAATAGATGTAAGCATAACGCTACCTCCAATTTTATTCTGACTTAATTATTATAACAAATAAAGTGGCTTAATGCAACAAAAAAGGCAAATTTTCTACGGGAAAAAGAATAAACTTTGTTGCATTAAAAGTTAATTTAGAACGCAATCACTAAATTTGATGATTTTGCCGCAAAATTTCAAACGCCAGCACCGTGGCAGCGGACGCAGCAGAAAGAGAACCGCGAAAGCTTCTTCCGTAATCGATGCGTACCGTTACATCGGCCTCGGCTGCGACTGCAGCGGATATGCCACGCTTCTCGCCGCCCACCACCAACAGTATTGGCTTTTTGAGAGGGGCATCATACATTGAAAGCGCGTTTCTGATACCCGCGCATGCCACAAGGTAGCCTGCGGATCGGGCAGCAGAAATGGAGGTCATTACATCATCGGCGAACATTGGCAATGCCTCCGAAGCGCCCGCGGAAGCACGTGCCACAACGCCCGCAGCAGTCATCCAATTGCGCTCGCCCAATAGCACGCCGTCACATCCGGCCGCGTAGAGAGAGCGCAGTGCATACCCGAAATTATAGGGATCCTCAATCCCCTCAAGCAGGCATAAAAAGCCGCCGGAAGGCAGATTTTGAGGCGTGGGGCGGGGAAGCGTGCGCTCTCCGCAAATGGCGACGATACCACCGTGGGTATTACCAACGGTCAGCTTATCGATCTCCTCGGCGCTGACCTCTTCCAGCGGTATCCCCATTTCCGCGCATTTTGCGCTGAGAAAGGCCAATTCCCGGGCTTTTTTTACTTTTTTGGCACGATCAAACCAAATCTTGTGGATCACACGGTCGTTCGTACCGGCCGCTTTCGCCGCAAATAGCGCCGAAATGGAGGTCATACCCTCCATCACGTTAGAATTGGCAAAGCGAATGTCTTCCTTAATCATAAAGCGAGCCTCCGGTTCTGTTTGCGGGGAGAGCTGCATATGCTATATCAGCACCACCGCTTTTTTCGCTATACTACCTTTTAGTATAGCAGAAACGTGGAAAAATTTCAACAGAGAAGAGAAATTATTATGCAAAACTTTGAGAACCGCAGCCGTCCGGAGCAGCTGGGGCATTATATCACGCGCAACAAGGCGACCGTGCGTGATGCAGCAGCTTATTTTGGGATCAGTAAAAGCACGGTACATAAGGATGTGACCGTGGAGCTTGCCAAACAAAACTACGGTTTGTTTTTGGAGGTAAACGGAATCTTGCAGTTCAACAAAAAGGAAAGGCACCTACGCGGAGGAGAGGCTACGCGTAAAAAATACGAGGAGGCAAAGAAAAGGGGAAGGCGTTGATTGGCCTTCCCTAATTGTTTTCAATACACGAAATTATACAAAATGCAAATTTTGTATAAAAAAGGGAATAAAAAACGCCCCAATAGGGGCTTCGCAATGGGGTTCCACAGATATCTTTTTTTAGGGTTCTTTGTTTTTGCGTGAGGCGCTTCGCGTCACTTAAAATTCTTTCGTGATAGATCTTTATAGCAAAAAAACAATCCATCACTTTTGCTATGATGTGCGCGGAATCTGTAATTGGTGTTTTTGCCGCTAAAAATTTTTGTTGGCAACGGACTCTCCATTATCCGCATGAAAAATTTTTGTTCTACATGTTTGCGTAGCACGATCACCTCTGAATGACATTAAAAATTTTTTGTTGCAACGGACACTTCATTGTCGAGCGCTAAAATTTTGGATCTGTGTTTTCGTCCTGCGCGATTTTGTTCGGACGACGTTAAAAATTTTTTATTGCAACGGACTCTTCATCGTTAAGCGCTATTATTTTCACTCCGCATTTTTGAGAAATTGCGCATTTTATCCAGGCTATCATAGGCAGGTGAAATTTATTTTTTACCGCGATGGACTCTCCATCATTTTTCTCTAAAATTTTGAGTGCCCATGTGATTCGGCATTTCTCTCTCCGCGCTCCCCATGTCAAATTCCCTCCAATATGATTTTGTATAATTTTCAAGCTAAAAAGCTGCGTTATTTTTTTGTTCCAATCCACCAAAAAAGATCGCTTCTTTCTGTATCAAATGCCGAATTTTCAAAAAGTATTTGCTTTGCTGACAAAGTTATGTTATACTATACTGGAAGACATGGGGGAAAGCCGCTGATTTAGCGCTTTGAGGCGCTGGCAGTACCCTTTTTGTGCTGAAAATTTACATATCGGAGGTTTTTCCAATGGCCATCAAAATGCGTGTTCTGTACGCTTCCAACAAGAAAAAGATCGTCTCTATGGCACAGATGATCAAGGCAGAGTTCGACCTGCCTGTGAACGCTGTAGACAAAATCGAGCAGCCCGCTTATCCCTGTGATAAGGAGCGCATCGTATTCCTGATGTTCTCCCTGAAGGGCGAGCCCAGCGACGTGGTACGTCGTTTCTGCGGTGAGCTGAACAAGGGTCGCGCCAACAACGTGGCACTGATCGTTGACGGCAATGAGGCCGCTGCCAACAAGATGAAGGAGATCCTCTCCGCTGCCGGTACTTCTGTGGCCGACGAGGTATTCTATGTAAAAACCTCCTTCCTTTCCTTCCTGGATTCCATCACTCCCGAGGAAAAGGAAGCTCTGCTTGCCTACGCGCATCGTATCGTGGACAACCTGCAGTAATATTTGATTTTCCAAAGTCGCGTCGGCCTCTTCCCAGAAGCCAACGCGACTTATTGGTTTCCGACAACAAATAATGCCCCCGGCGCATAACTCCTTATGCGCCGGGGGCATTAAAAGTTTTAACAAAGCATTACAAATTCATATACTTTTCGATCAGTGCATCAAATTGTTCTGCATTGCAGATAAAACGGGAGTTGCGACCAACAAAGCGACCATCTTCATCATATCGCATATGCTTGGATTCTATAGCGGAAATGATGTCGTATTCGCCATTTTCAAAAGTGATTACAAAACACTTTTTTCTGGGATACTTTAGGCTCCCTCCATATTTGGTCATTTCTAAATTTTCAATATCGCTGTATAACTGTTCGATAACATCCAAGCCCAATTCTTTTAGAACCGTATAAATATACGCATCTTCTGCCTCTACGATTTCAATTTTGGTTACACACGAGGCGTCCTTTTCAAATTCCCAATGATAAATCGTATTATCTTTACAACCGGAACAAAGTATGACCACACAGAATAGGATTATCAAAAATCGTTTCATAATCTACCTCCACAATAATCAAGCTTTGAAATGAGGGCTTAATCAACTCGGCCAAATCCATTATACCACAAAGCTCTCATTTTGTCAAATTTTCCCCTATGCCTGCCGTTTGGCGGGCGCTTTTTTGTTCATTTACGCTTTCCTGCATTTCCAGCGCCGTTTTTTTGCAAAAAAACGCTCAAGAGTGTTGCTATATCCGCTTTTTTATGCTATAATAAGATATTACATTACTATTAAGTGAGGTATCCCATGAAATATTTTGTTCTCATACCGGACGGCATGGCCGACGAGTCCATTGCCACTCTGCAAGATAAGACTCCCATGGAAGCAGCAAACAAGCCCTGTATGGACGCGCTGGCCAAAACCGCCTTTGTAGGCACGGTCTCCAACGTACCGGAGGGCATGGTGCCCGAAAGCGACACCGCCAATCTTGCCATTCTTTCCTACGATCCCAAGACCTATTCCAAGGGTCGCTCTCCCCTGGAAGCCGTCAGCATGGGCATCGAAATGCAACCCGACGAGACCGCTTACCGCTGCAACGTAGTTACCCTCAGCGACGAGGGCGAGGATTACGACGACAAGATCATCCTTGACCACAGCGCCGACGAGATCACCACCGCCGAGGCTGATCAGCTGATCAAGGCTCTGCAAGCGCATTTCGGCAACGAGAGCCGCAAATTTTATACCGGCGTCAGCTACCGCCATTGCCTCATCCGCAAAAACGGCAACGACACCTATCCCTTTATGCGTCCCCACGACATTCTTGGAAAGCGTATTGGCGAATATCTGCCTGCCAAGGAGGGCGACGGTCGCGAGTTTTACGACCTGATGCGGGAAAGCTTTGACATTTTGAATCATCATCCCGTCAACGAGGCGCGGAGAGCCCGCGGTCTGAAGCCAGCCAACTCCGCCTGGTTCTGGAGCCCCGGCAAAAAGCCGCAGCTCCCCTCCTTCCGTGAAAAATGGGGGCTTGGTGCCGCCGTGATTTCCGCCGTTGACCTCATCAAGGGTATCGGCCTTTGCGCCGGTATGCGCTCTATTGACGTGGAGGGTGCCACCGGCAACGTACACACCAATTACGATGGCAAGGCTGCGGCTGCCATTGAGGCCTTCCGCGACGGATGCGATTTCGTTTACGTCCACGTGGAGGCGCCCGACGAGTGCGGCCACCGTGCGGAGCTCGAAAACAAGGTACGCTCCATTGAGTTGATCGATTCCAAGATCCTTGCCCCTGTGCTTGCATACCTAAAGGAGTGTGGCGAGGACTTCAAGGTCATGATCCTGCCCGATCACCCCACGCCCATCCGCCTGCGCACCCACACCATCGATCCCGTTCCCTTCCTCATTTATGCCTCCGATGCCACCTGCGAGGGCGTTTCCTGCTTCTCGGAGTGCACTGCCGCTGCCAAGCAGAACTACCTGCCAAACGGTTATCGGCTGCTTGAGTTACTCACGCAAAAATAATCTGCTATAAGGAGATTACTATGTCAGAATCCAAGCAAAAAAATGCCTCGGTCAAAAAGCCCTTTGCTGTCGCGGCACTGGATTACGTGGAAATGTTCGTGCTGGCTACAGCCGTGGTCATACTGTTGCTGACCTTCTGCGCCCGGCTTTGCGTCGTAAGCGGTGATTCCATGAAAAACACGCTTTTCCACGGCCAGACCTTAGTCGTTTCCAATCTGTTTTATACACCGAAGTCCGGCGACATCATCGTGCTGCACCAGACGGGTGCCATTTACAACGAGCCTATCGTCAAGCGGGTCATTGCCACCGGCGGTCAGCACGTACGCATCGATTATATGAATAACAAGGTCTACGTCTCTGATGACGATGTCTTTACGGAGGACGAGATCATTGACGAAAGCAGTTACGCTTATTTTGATAAAGGAGGGCTCTGGAAGGAGGCTGCCAGCCTCACGCCTCCCGAGAATTTCGCCGTACCGGATGGTCACCTCTTTGTTTTGGGCGATAACCGCAACGTATCCGCCGACAGCCGTACCGACGATATCGGTATGGTGGATGAACGCCGGGTACTGGGCAAGGTGCTTTTCCGCCTTGCGCCCTTTCAATCCTTTTCGTGAGGTAAGCTATGCCAACTGATATCATACAATGGTTTCCCGGCCACATGGCCAAAACCAGACGACTGATAGAAGAAAATCTGAAGCACGTGGACGTCGTGATCGAGCTGCTGGATGCCCGTATCCCACAAAGCTCCCGCAACCCGGAGATCGAACGCCTCACCGCCGGAAAGCCCATCATCACCCTACTCAACAAATCCCAGCTGGCAGACCCTGCCGAAACCGAAAAATGGGCGCGGCACTATACCGGAGAGGGGCGCATCTGCATCCCCTTTGATTGCGTTGGCAAAAAGGGTCTTGACAAGCTGATGCCTGCTATTCGTACCGTGCTTGCTGATAAAATTGAGCGTTACGAGCAAAAGGGCATGAGCGGCCGTCGCTTGAAGGCCATGGTCGTAGGTATTCCCAATGTGGGGAAATCCTCTCTGATCAATCTACTTGGAGGCACCAAAAAGGCCAAGGTAGAAAACCGTCCGGGCGTGACGCTCCGTCCTCAGTGGGTCTCTACGGACGCGGGGCTTGACTTGATGGATATGCCCGGCGTGCTTTGGCCTCGCTTTGACCACCGGGAAACCGGAGAAAATCTGGCCATTACCGGTGCCATCAAGGACGATGTGGTGGAGCTGCTGACCCTTGCTGTGACCCTTTGCCACAAGCTGCGCCGCGATTATCCCGATCAACTGGCTGCCCGCTATAAGCTCGACGTCGCTGAGGTAACGGGAGAACGCACAGACTACGAATTATTTGAATATATTGGCAAGAAACGCGGATTTCTCATCAGCGGCGGCGAGATCAACGAGGAGCGTACCGCCAATATGCTATTAGACGAATTCCGCGCCGCCAAAATCGGCCGCATCACCCTGGACCGCATTCCGGAAGGAGGCCCTTCATGCTGAATTACGAGCTGGAAGCAACCCTTGAGGCTGAGGGCTATACTGCCGTTTGCGGCGTGGATGAGGCGGGACGAGGCCCGCTCTGCGGTCCGGTAGCTGCCGCTGCCTGCATCCTGCCCACGGGTCTTGTGATCGAGGGGCTGAACGATTCCAAAAAGCTCACCGAGAAAAAGCGAGAGCTGCTTTACGACGAGATCTGCGAAAAGGCCATTGCCTATTGCGTAGTCCTCGGTAGCGTAGAGGAGATCAACGAAACTGATATTCTTTCCACCACGCTGCACGCCATGCGTCGCGCCATCGAGGGGCTTTCCGTCAAGGCGGATTACGCTCTCATTGACGGTAACATTACCCGCGGCTTTTCCCTGCCCTGCCGCGCCGTGGTGCATGGTGACGCCATCTCTCCCAGTATCGCAGCTGCCTCGATCCTGGCCAAGGTCACTCGTGATCGCATTTGTCTGGAGCTGGATGCCGCCCATCCGGAATACGGCATTGCCAAGCACAAGGGCTACGGCACCAAGGCACATATGGATGCCTTACGCAAGCACGGTCCCTGTGAGATCTACCGCACCAAATTTATTCGTTTTCTTGACAAATGAAAGCATACACCAGCCAAGAAATCGGAAAGATCGGCGAAAAGCTGGCCGCCCGCTATCTGAAGCGGCAAGGCTACCGCGTGCTGCATAAAAATCGCCATTTCGGCAAAAACGAGCTGGATCTGGTGGTTAAAAGCAAAACGCATATCGCCTTTGTGGAGGTCAAGACCCGCTCCTTTGAAAATGAAGGGGAAGCTATCACGCGTCCGGCACTTGCCGTAAATGCCGAAAAGCGTCGTCGCACCGTGGAAGCTGCCTTTGGATACCTGCACGCACATTCCACGCACCTCGTTCCGCGCTTCGACGTAGTGGAGGTCTATCTCAATCGTTCCCGTCGGATGAAGCCCTTCAAAATTCATCATATTCCCGACGCTTTTCGCGCCAACGGAGGGGTTCGATAAATGAAGCTCATTGATTTTCATTGTGACACACCTGCCGCATTGTTTCGAAGCAAAGGGACGCTTCGCGTCAACCCAAAGCTGCAGGTCGATATCGAAAGAACCACCGTATTTGACGGCTACTGTCAAATAGCAGCCTGCTTTTGTCCATCGGCTCTTAATAACGAAGCGGGCTTTGCAATTGTGAAGCAGTATGCCGCCTATTTGCAAAGCGCCATTGCCGCCGAGCCCGATGCGATGCTTATATCAAGCGGTAACGAAATGACAGCCACCATGGAAAGCGGAAAGCGTGCCTTTCTTCTTGCTACAGAGGATCTTCGCATTCTGAACGGCGATCTTTCCCGTGTCAAGCATCTACGGGAATTGGGGGTACGCTTTGCCACGTTGGTTTGGCGCGGCGTTTCCTGCATTGGAGGCGCCCACAACACGGACGAGGGTCTGTCCGCCTTCGGGCGGGAGGCGGTGACCGCGCTTCTTGAAAGCGGCATCGTGCCCGACGTTTCCCACGCCTCACGAGAAACGCTTCGTCAAACGGCAGAAATTTGCCACGCTCATAAAAAGCCCTTTGTGGCAACCCACTCCTGTGCCTTTGCGCTATGCTCTCACAGACGCAATCTAACGGATGAGGAGATTCGTCTGATTGCGGAAAGTGGCGGCGTCATTGGCGTCAATCTTTACCCGCCCTTCCTTCGCGCGGACGCACCCGCTACGCTTTCGGATATTACAGCACACGTGCGACATCTGTTCCGTGTAGCCGGTACGGATGCCATAGTCATGGGAACCGATCTTGACGGCGTTGACCTGCTGCCGGAGGGCATCAAAGACGTAGCTGACCTTCCCCAAATTGTCGACGCCATGCAAAAAGCCGGCTTTACCACCAAGGAAATCGACAGGCTCTTTTACCAAAACGGCCTGCAATTTATAAAAAATCATCTCAACTGATCAAAAGGAGTTTACTTATGAAGTTTCAAAGCACCAGAGATAAAAGCGCTGCTAAATTTTCCGCCGCAGAGGTCATCAAGCAAGGCCTTGCTGCCGACGGCGGTCTGTTCGTTCCCGAAAGCCTGCCTACGCTGACCGAGACTGACATCAAGGCTCTTTGCGCAATGGATTATCCGGAGCGTGCCGCCACCGTTCTCGGCAAATTTCTGACCGACTATACCGCCGAGGAGTTGCTGGCCGATTGCCGCGCCGCATATGCGGAAAGCTCCTTTGTTGGCGGGGCCGCCCCCTTGCACAAAATGGACGATACGATGTATTCCCTGGAGCTGTGGCACGGCCCCACGGCAGCCTTTAAGGATATGGCGCTGCAGATCATGCCTCGCCTGCTTTCCCGCGCATTGGTAAAGACCGGTGAGGAACGTACGGCTCTGATTTTGGTGGCCACCTCCGGCGATACCGGAAAGGCAGCTCTTGAAGGCTACAAGGACATTGAGCGCATCAAGATCATGGTATTTTATCCCGTGGATGGCGTCAGCACCGTGCAGAAGCTCCAAATGCAGACACAGACGGGTGATAATGTCAACGTCACCGCCATCAAGGGTAATTTTGATGATGCCCAGACTGGCGTCAAGAAGATCTTTGGCAACGCAGAAACCGCAAAGAAGTTGGACGGGATGGGCTACTTCCTCTCCTCCGCCAATTCCATTAACTGGGGACGTCTCGCACCGCAGATCGTCTATTACGTTTCCGCTTACTGCGATCTGCTCACCAATGGTGCGCTGAAATACGGTGAGCCTATGAACGTAACGGTACCCACCGGCAACTTCGGCAATATTTTCGCCGCCTATCTAGCAAAGAAAATGGGTCTGCCTATCGATAAGCTGATCTGCGCATCCAACAAAAATCATATTTTGACCGATTTTCTCACCACGGGTACCTATGACCGCAACCGTGATTTTTACCTGACCATGTCCCCCTCCATGGATATTCTTATTTCCAGCAATTTGGAGCGTCTTCTCTATTTCGTTGCGGGCCCTGAGCGCACCGCTGCCTACATGAAGCAGCTCAATGAAAACGGTATCTATACCGTTGACGAAGATATCAAAAACGCCATTTCTCAAAGCTTCTATGGCTACTTTGCTGACGAGCAGCAAACCGCCGAAACCATTCGCCGTACGATGGATCGTTATCACTATCTCATTGATACGCACACGGCCGTAGCCATTTCTGCTGCCGAACAATACGTAGAAGAAACCGGTGACCGCAAGCCGATGGTGATCGCTTCCACGGCCAGCCCCTACAAATTCGCCGCCGACGTGTACGCCTCTCTTTACGAGGGCACCTCTGCCTCTCCTCTGACCGCACTGGACGACCTCTCCGCCAAGAGTGGCACCGAGATCACCTATCCTCTCCGCGGCATTGGCGAGCGTACGGTCCGCTTCACCGACGTGGTAGAGGCGAGCGAAATGCAGGACGCCGTATTTGCTTATCTCGCAAAATAAAAAAGGATGCGGAGCGAGGCTCCGCATCCGCAAAATTTAGTTTTGCTTGGGCTTGAAGGTCGCACAGATGGTATCAGTGCTGGAGGTGGCATAGCTAGGGCCTACAGCAATCTTCTGCGCGGTGCAATGGCAATCGCCCTGGTGATACTGGCAATTCTTCACATCACAGGTAATACCGTTGTTGATGTGGTCACAGCAGTTTTTCTTTTCATTCATTTCCATTTTATTATCTCTCCTTTCGGGTGATAGTAACAGTATGCACCGTTTCACCCCTTTTTATTCTGCAGAAAGGAGCCGTTTATGGCATTATATACCATTGCTGACCTGCATTTGTCGGCCACGTCAGATCATCCGATGGACGTGTTCGGCTCCCGCTGGCAGCACTATATGCAAAAAATTGAAAAAAACTGGCGCGCCGTGATCACACCGGAGGACACCGTCGTTTTACCCGGTGATATTTCCTGGGCTATGACGCTAAAGGAGGCGTTGGCTGATTTCCAATTGCTCCATTCCCTTCCCGGAAAAAAACTGATCGGCAAGGGCAATCACGATTTCTGGTGGGAGACAGCCGCAAAGCAGCAGCGCTTTTTTGATGAGCACGGCTTTGATAGCTTTTCTCTCCTTTATAATAACGCCTACGTAGTAGAGGATTTTATCGTGTGCGGAACCCGTGGCTGGTTTCTTGAAAAAACGCAGCAGGTCACCGTTGGCGAGGTAGATTACGCCAAAATCGTCAATCGAGAGCTTTTACGACTGAAGCTCAGCCTCAACGCAGCCAAAGCACTGAAGGAATCGCACCCGGAAAAGGAAATTCTGGTCTTTCTGCATTTTCCGCCCCTGTGGGGAGACTTCATTTGTGCGGAATTCCTTGATACCATTCAGTCTTTTGGCGTAAAGCGTTGCTTTTTCGGTCACATTCACGGCAGCTACAACGCTCCCCCAAAACAGATTTATGGTGATCTTTCGCTGCACCTCATTTCGTCAGATTACCTGAATTTTATTCCTTTTCGCATCCACCAAATTGCAGAACTGTGAACTTTTTATTATTTTAACGAAAAGTCTTGACAAATTAAGGCAAAAACAGTAAAATATACTTTGTATGAATTTTTCTATCATCGGAGGAATTAAAAATGAAATTGGTAAAGTCTGAAAAGATCGAGAACAGCAGATATGAGCTTCATATCTCGGTCGATAAGGCTACCTTTGAGGAGGCCGTAAACAAGGCCTACCAGAAGGAAGGTAAAAAGATCAGCGTGCCCGGCTTCCGCAAGGGCAAGGCTCCTCGCTCCATCATCGAGAAGATGTACGGCACCGGCGTGTTCTACGAAACCGCCATCAACGACCTCATCCCCGGCGCCTACAGCGAGGCACTGGACGAGTCCGGCATCTCTCCTGTGGCACAGCCTGAGTTTGACATCGTTTCCATTGACGAGAACGGCCTGCTCCTTTCCGCCAAGGTATATGTAAAGCCCGACGTAACTCTTTCTGATTATACCGGCATCGCTGTCAACCGCACCGTTGCTCCCGTTGAGGATGCAGAGGTTGAAAGCGAGATCAACACCGTTCGTGAGCGCAACTCCCGCGAGGCTGAGGTTCTTGGCCGCGCTGCCGAGTCCGGCGACACCGCTGTGATCGACTACGAGGGCTTCTGCGACGGCGTCGCTTTCGAGGGCGGCAAGGGCGAGGACTACGCTCTTAAGCTGGGCTCCAACACCTTCATTCCCGGCTTCGAGGATCAGATCATTGGCCACAAGGTTGATGATGAGTTCGACGTTAACGTCACCTTCCCCACCGAGTACCACTCCGCAGAGCTGGCCGGCAAGGAGGCTACCTTCAAGTGCAAGATCCACGCCCTCACCCGCGTAGAGCTCCCCGAGCTTGACGACGATTTTGCTAAGGATGTTTCCGAATTTGACACCAT
The DNA here is from genome assembly GCA_017462615.1 of Clostridia bacterium. Taxonomy (GTDB): domain Bacteria; phylum Bacillota; class Clostridia; order Oscillospirales; family CAG-272; genus Firm-07. The sequence continues at coordinate 38,120 of JAFTQT010000046.1, forward strand.
GGATGAATATAAGGCCGATCTGAAGGCAAAGATCGAGAAGAGACACCTTGATTCTGCCGACGCTGCCGTTGGCGAGCAGCTGGTGGATGCCCTCATCGAGAAGATGGAGGCCGACATTCCCGCTCCTATGTACGATGCCGAGACCGAGAACTTCCTGCGCGACTACGACAACAGACTGCGCATGTCCGGTCTTGACCTCAACACCTATATCAAGTACACCGGCATGACCCTGGAGAAGCTCCGCGAGGAGTTCCGTCCCCAGGCCGAGCGCCAGGTAAAGGCACGCCTTGCTCTCGAGAAGGTTGCCGAGCTTGAAAAGGTTGAGGTGACCGAGGAGGATATCAACGGCGAATACGAGCGCATTGCCGCCGCATATAGTATGACGGCCGACAAGGTGAAGGAAAGCCTGCCTGCTGACGTGATCGTAGAGGACCTCCGCGTCAAGAAGGCAATGGACCTCGTCCGCGAAAAGGCTGTTGTAACCGACGTTGCTCCCGAGGAAAAGAAGACTGAAGAAGAGGCTTGATCGCCTTTTCCTAAACAAAATCGGTAGCCGCGACATCGTCGCGGCTACCGCGCTCTATACCTAAAATATCAAATAATGGAGGTTTTGAAAGAATTATGATGGATTTTTTCCGCAATAACGCATTAGTGCCCATGGTCGTCGAGCAGACCGGCCACGGCGAGCGTTCCTTTGACATTTTCTCCCGACTCCTCAATGACCGCATCGTTTTTCTCTCCGATGAGGTAAATGACACCACCGCATCTCTTGTTGTGGCACAGATGCTCTTTTTGGAGGCACAGGATCCCGACAAGGATATCAGCTTTTATATCAACAGCCCCGGCGGCTCCGTGACTGCCGGTATGGCCATCTACGACACCATGAATTACATCAAGTGCGATGTTTCCACCATCTGCATCGGCATGGCCGCCTCCATGGGTGCCTTCCTGCTCTCCTCCGGTGCCAAGGGCAAGCGCTTCGCGCTCCCCAACAGCGAAATTATGATCCACCAGCCCCTCGGCGGTGCCAAGGGCCAGGCTTCTGATATCAAGATCCAGGCTGATCTCATTCTGCGCACCAGAGACACCCTCAACCGCATCCTGGCCGAGAACACCGGTAAGACCGTCGAGGAGATCGCGAGAGACACCGACCGTGACCACTTTATGACCGCGAGCGAGGCCCTGGACTACGGCCTTGTGGACAAGGTTCTGGCCAAGCGCGCCTGATTTTTCAGAGGTTACTATGGCAAACAATAACAACAAGAGCGGGCGTTATTGCTCCTTTTGCGGCCGAAACGAAAGCCAGGCAAACTACCTTATCCCCTCCCCCACCGGCCTTTATATCTGCGATTTTTGCGTGGATGCCTGTGCAGAGCTGATTGAAGAGACCGAGGAGCTGCAGGCCGAGGGCACCAATCAGGGCGCCTTTACGCTGGATACCCTTCCCCGCCCCACGCAGATTAAAGCGGCGCTGGACCAGTACGTCATTGGCCAGGATGAGGCCAAGATCGCGCTGTCCGTAGCGGTTTATAATCACTACAAGCGTGTCCTGTATGCCGACCAGGTCAACGGCGGCAAAAAGGGCAAAAAGGAAGAGGTTGAGGAGACCGACAGCATCGAGCTGCAAAAGAGCAACGTGCTGCTGCTGGGTCCTACCGGTGTAGGTAAAACCTATCTGGCCCAAACGCTGGCAAAGACGTTACAGGTGCCTTTCGCCATTGCCGACGCCACCACGCTGACTGAGGCGGGCTACGTGGGCGAGGACGTAGAGAACATCCTTCTGCGCCTCATTCAAGCCGCCGACTTTGATATTTCCCTTGCTGAGCGCGGCATCATCTATATCGATGAGATCGACAAGATCGCCCGCAAGAGCGAGAACCGCTCTATCACCCGCGACGTATCGGGCGAGGGCGTGCAGCAGGCTCTGCTGAAAATTCTCGAAGGTACGGTGGCAAATGTGCCTCCCCAAGGCGGACGCAAGCACCCTAACCAGGAGTTCATCCACATCAACACCAAAAACATTCTCTTTATCTGCGGCGGTGCCTTTGATGGGCTGGAGGCCGTAATCGAAAAGCGCAAGGGCAACCAGACGGTTGGCTTTGGCGGCGAGATCCTGAAGAAAGAGGAAAAGAAGAAGGCCGGACTTTACCGCGACGTGCTGCCGCAGGATATTGTAAAATACGGTCTGATCCCCGAGCTGGTAGGACGCGTTCCCGTGATGGTTTCCCTCACGGAGCTTGACCGTGACGCGCTGGTGCGCATCATTCGCGAGCCGAAAAATTCCTTGGTGCGCCAGTATCAGAAGCTCTTTGATATGGACGGCGTAAAGCTCACCTTTGCGGAAGGCGCCATGGAGGCTGTGGCCGAGCTGGCTCTCGCCCGCAACACCGGTGCCAGAGGTCTGCGCGCCATTATGGAAAATCTGATGCTTTCCGCCATGTATGAGATCCCCGCCCGCAAGGACGTCTGTGAGGTGCAGATCACACCGGCATCCGTACGCGGCGAGGAAAAGCCCCGTTACGTGCTGCTGCGCGATACGGCGGCCCTCGAGGCATAAAACAATTCAAAAAGTCGGAGGAAATCCTCCGACTTTTTGAATTTTACATCACGAACATATTTTTAGACCAAATGTTTGGCTGTTTGAAAGCGCAGCAGCAAGCAATAGATGCATATTATTATAGCCAAAAGAGAAAAAAGCGTTCCAGATATTCTTAACCGAACAGAGTTTAATAATACCGCTGCTATAAAATCGATGAATGTTGATATCGTCATTAATATGAGGAAACAATCTTTAGCCCAAGAGAATTTTTTGCCTAAAAGCAACATTATAGTGTTAGAAAACCATAGAAGAGTTACAATCCCGATCGTAACGCGACATAAAAGCAATAAATGTTCTTCATAGGCAGCAAAACAACACAGAGGGATAGAGACGATGGAAAACGGGACCAGAACCAGCGAAAGAGTAAAAAGAACTCCAATAGTGCAACTAATTTTTATTGCGTATAATAATTTGACAATATTGTACATTTTTTTATACATTCTCATTGTCGCCTCGCTTTTTAGAATTTATGGCATACAATTGTCTTTATAAAAATGACGATCATGCGCCAACAGAATCAAGGCTTGATCTGTTCCGCGATATGTGACAAAAAGCCTAACAACACCTGCCGCCTATTGGTAGGGCGAATAAAATTACAGAGACACAAGCCTACAGCGGGAATTGTCAACAGCACGAAGCTTGCATCTTCTATTACAAAGCATCCAAACAGCATTGCGGCAATCATCAATGCTGGCAACAGCCGAGTAACGATAATGGCTTCTAAGGTGCGCTTAAAACGACATTGAGCTCTTCCATTCGCATCAATCGTTCCGCTTAAATATTCATCGCTAAAGGTTTGCCACCCGCGTGGCGTTTTTTTAATTTGCAATCTGAACGTATCATTTGAAAGAGAGCCGTAAATTTCTCCAACTTCTATTTCAAAGGGCGTCGCCGGAACATTTCTCTGCCAGTAAAAGCGGAATTTTTCAATTGGAACTTGAAAATCAAATTCGTGCGATGCTTTTGATATATTTTTCATTCCTTGCGTTCCTCCTTTGAATATTTGATTACATAAAATTGACATCTCATTTCATATCGTCGTGCAAGCAAATGACTTTGGTTTTGGCCCATTGATCACCCAAGCGTGAAACATAATCCTCTCGCAATAAATGAAATTCATAAGCAGGAATAACCAGCGATGGTATATTACGAATAATCAACTGCCGCACTCTGGGTTTTCCTTCCCCCTCTGCATGCACAACCCTTAAAGAAACGCACACCTTTCCCAAGCTTGCGTTGCCAAAAACAATATCCTTGAACAACCAACAGCAAATAACTAACATGATCAAAAGGTAAGGCGAAAACCACTTCCCTGAAAATACGACCGATATGGGGCCCAAAATCGCACCAATAACAAACGTATCGATAAATGCCGCCGCGATTCTTTTGTTAAACATAATGTATCACGATGCTCCAATCTATATTTTTAATTTCGCGAAACGATTCTGTCGTAAGAATAAATATCTGTGTCTATTTGTTCAAAATTGTATCGCAGATACACCTCATAAACCATGCCACTGGAAACAGTAACAAGACAAGGAATCACGCATTCTTTATTGTGGATTTTTTGTATGTGCTGATCAGGAATCAATGTTACGGATGCTACAGCACCATACTGTTTGACAAATTCATCGTCAGAAACAATAAAAGCATTCGCCTGATAAATCAACGCTTTTTCAACGGAATATTCAGTATATTTTTCTACCAATACATGCGCACCAATACCCAAAATAGCCAATATGGCAGCACAAGTCAGTGCAATGATAATAAAATTCTTTTTAGACATTTTACGCAAATACTCCTTTCCAATTTAGTAAAACCTTGCAAATTTATTTAGACAACAAAGCTTCCTTCCTTTTAATAGTGATCTGAACTCTTGAAATATACTGTTAGTGGGAATTTTTCACTAGATGTTCTTTTTTCAATTACAGTTTGCGGATAAATAACCAGTCCTTTCTCCAACAAAACTATTTTATTGCTATCGCACCTAAATTCATAGAGAAAGTTTCCGTCCTTATCCACAAACACAATTCTTTGGATGTTTTCACTTTGTCCTGATTTCACTTGAGCAATCGAAATATCTAAGTCGTACCTTTGCGCAAATCCTTCTCCCGATATATAACAATCATCAAAAATGTATGCTCGGTCAAATTCAAACGAAAAAATATCTTGAACACGTATTTGCTCTTTTCCTTTTAGAGCAGAAATAAGTCTATCGCTATAATTTATCCTGCTTCGTCGCATAATTGTACACGTTACGATTAAAGATAATGTTAAAACCAATGTTAAGACTATGCATATAATTATTTTACGGTTTAATCTCATATTCATAATAGTTTCCTTTTCCACTAAAAGCTGCCCCTTCAATATTTCGAATGCCCCAAGTTCATTATATCAAAACGAAGATCGCTTGTCAACATACGCCCCGTCCCTGCCGAGCATCTGCTCGCGGAAGTGGGTAGGGCTGGTGCCATAGTGCTTATGGAAGGCATTGGAGAAATAATAGGCGTTCTGATAACCGCAGAGTGCTGCGATCTCGTTCACCTTCATTTTTCCCTCCAAGAGCAGCTGCTTGGCGTATTGCAGCCGCATACGACTAAGCAGCTCCGACGGTGTACAGCCTACGTGGCGCTTGCATTTCCAGATCAACCCCACGTGAGAAAGATGCACCTCGGCGGCCAGCTCCTCAATGCTGATCTTTTCCGCCAGATGCTCCGAAAAATAGGCAAGCATAAAGGCAATATCCGGATCTCTTGCCCCCTCGGCCATGGGGGCAGTGCCGTTAAAAATATTGTATTCCAAAATCACCGTTTTCACCGCGTGCAGAAAAATATCATTGGCGTTTTCGGGTAAGGTTAAAGCCGTTTCGTCCAAATATTCGATCAGGGCGCGCACGTGACTTTTGGGTAAATTCAGTTTTCCTGCAGGCAGCTTTTGCAGGATCGTCTCGTCATCGCTCAAAAAACCCATCTGATGAAAGCCGATGGGTGTAATTACGCGCCTTTCAAAGGGGATATTCTTTGGAAAAAATAGAATTTCATCCGCCTCGGCAATATGCTCCTCCCTGTCAAATCGCACACAGCACGAGCCCGCCGTTAGAATCAACAGCATATGCCAGCGCCGCGAGCCCTCCGTCATTTCGAAAAAGGAACGTCGCTGAAAGCTGTTATGAAAAATCAAATGCAGATCCATCTCATATCACCAACTATAAATTATTATATTTTAATTATAAATTATTTTATTGTATTTGTCAAGCGCGCGTGATAGAATGGAGGCAACAACACAAAAGGAGTATGTCTATGAATCCCAATCTGCCTCACGAAACGCTTACCTGCGACCTTTGTATCATCGGCGGCGGCCTTTCCGGCTCCTTCGCCGCTCTTGCCGCCGCAAGACACGGCGCCAAGGTCATTTTGATGCAGGATCGCCCCATGCTGGGTGGTAACGCCTCCTCCGAGATCCGAATGTGGGTGCGCGGCGCCAAAAATCCCTTCGACCGCGAAACTGGCTACATCTCCGAGCTGGAGCAGCGCAATATTTACGGCAACCCCACGCTGGTGCCCTCCCTTTTTGACGCCACGCTTTACGGCATGCTCCGCGAAAACGAAAACATCAGGCTTCTGCTGAACACTTCTTGCACCGACGCCAAAGCAGAAAACGGCAAAATCATCAGCGTTACCGGCTGGCAGGGCACCACCTACACCTGGTTTACGGTGGAGGCAAGGCTCTTTGCCGACTGCTCCGGAGACAGTATTCTGGCGCCCCTTGTAGGTGCGGAATACCGAAAGGGGCGCGAATCCAAAGAGGAGTTTGGCGAAACCCTCGCCCAGCCCGAGGCCGACACCCACACCATGGGCATGTCCGTGCTGCTGGCCGCCAGGGAAACCGACCATCCCGTCAAATTCATCCCGCCCGCCTTCGCCAACGTGTATCCAACGGACGAGTCCTTCTCCGGCGACGTGGGCGCCAGCATTCATGCCCAGGTGCGAGATCACAAGATCGGAACCAGCGGCGGCAACCTCTGGTGGGTGGAGCTTGGCGGCGAATGCGACACCATCTTTGATGCGGATCGCATGCGAGACGAGCTGTTGGCGGCCATTTACGGCGTTTGGGATCACATCAAAAACCGGGATGACCACGGCTTTGAAAATTGGGAGCTGGAGTGGGTCGGATTTTTGCCCGGCAAACGGGAATCCCGCCGCTACGTGGGTGACGTGCTGATGAACGAGCACGACGTGCTTTCCGGCGGGCATTTTGAGGACGAGATCGCCTTTGGTGGCTGGCCGCTGGATGACCACAACCCTTACGGCATGCGAAAAAACGAGGGCAGCAACATCGCCTCAATGATGATTCCCGTGAATGAGATCTATGGTATCCCCTACCGCGCGCTCTACTCCAAAAACGTGAAAAATCTGATGTTTGCCGGCAGAAATATCAGCGTCACCCATGTGGCGCTTTCCTCCACCCGCGTGATGGGTACCTGTTCCCTCATCGGGCAGGCTATGGGCACCGGAGCGGCACTGGCACTCCGCTACGGCTGTACCCCCCGCGAGGTCTATCCGACACACATCGACGAGCTGCAGCAAATGCTGCTTTGCGACGGCATATTTCTGCCCCACGTACCGCGCAGAGTCAGCAACCTCACGACCTGTGCCACGGTCAATCTGAGCGCCGAGGAGCGCGCCGTGCTTTTCAACGGCATTGAGCGCCCCCGTACCTATTTCGGCGAAAACGCTATTGTCAAAGCACCCGGTGAAAGTCTGATATTTGATTTCGGTGAGGAAAAGGAGCTTCACACGCTCCGGTTGCATTTTGACCCTGACTACGAGCGTCTTTCTATCTCCGACAACAAAAAAATGCGCGTATTTGCCATGAAGCTGCATACCGGTAAGGATTTCCGTCCCGTGCGCGTGGCTGCTACCATTCTCAAGCGCTTTGCGGTACTGGCTGACGATAAGGAAATCTATCGCGCCGAAAATAACTACCTGTCTCTGGTAAAGATCCCCCTTCACCTCACGGCAAGCAAAATTGAAATCAAGCTGCTGGAAACCAACGGTGCCGACACCGTCCGCATCTACGGCGCAGATTTTATCGAAGAATACTGAAAAAAGCTCCCGCACGATTCTTCGTGCGGGAGTTTTTGTATTTTTCAATGTTTTTTATAGACGATCATTGATTTTTATCTCGGCTTATGTTATAATAATTAAGTATCGCTCTCAAAAGTATAAATCGGCACTTATCTCCATAGATTTTCCTATGGAGGTGATGCTGTGCATTCCGGAACAACAGTCCTGTTGCGGCAGGATCTTTACGTACGCTTGTTTTTTCGCTTTTTGGTGTGCTATCTTCTGACCTTGACGATCGGCTATGTCTGCGCTGCCAAGGGACTTGGCTTTCTGTGGCGCGATCACATCGCACGCTCCGTGCCGCTCTTCGTCGTGCTGGCATTGATTGGCGGCTTTTCCAGCATTTCCAATATTTATCTGTTGCTGCTCACTGCCGTTAAGGCTTTGTGGGAGGCACAGATCGTATATCGTGCCGTTTTACTTATTCAAGCCGGAAGCATGATGCTTCTCACCGCCAACGCGTGCCTGCTTTCACTTTGCTTTTCCCTGCTCGTCTTTACGGCAGCTGCAGCGCTCGCTTGCCGTTTTGCCTTTGAAAACCGCCTGCGCGATCTGCGATTACTTTGCTCCCGCTCGGGCGCACGATATCTCTTACAATCGCTATGCCTTTTTTCCCTTGCCCTATTATCATATCTGCTTTGGTCGCACCTATTAAGCCTCTCCCCTCTGTAGAAAGGAATCATTATGAAAAACGAAGGAAAAAGAAAATTTTTATTTTCCCAAAAGGATCGTCCTGATCTTCTGCCGGAGGATACGACGCCTAATCTCGCCTATTTCTTTAAGCTTCTGGGCCGAAAAGCCGGTAAGCTTCTGTCCCTCAATCTGATGATGGTATTTCAGATCCTGCCTATCGTTATTGCCGTTTTTGTGTATATGATGGGCGAAAAGATCCCCACGGTGGAAAGTCCGATGTACGCTTCTCTGCTTGGCGCCTACACGGCGGGTGACTCTCCCATTGCGGGTACGCTGCTCGGTCTGTTTGGCAGACAATTAGAGATCCCCGTACTGACCACCGGCCGTCTTATCACCATTCTTTGCCTTTTGGGTGTAACCATGCTCACCTGGGGCTGGCAAAACGTAGGCGCCGTATATAATTTGCGCAGCATGGTACGTGGCGACTCCTGCTTCCTGTGGTCTGACTTCTTCTACGCCATTCGTCGAAATCTGAAGCAAGGATTTCTCTTTGGTCTCATTGATTTTGTCGCCATTGCGCTGCTTGGCTTCAATATTTATTTTTACTTTACGCTTTCTGCGGAATTTTCCTACGGCGTCATGTACGCCGTCTCTATCGCAATTGCTGTTTTTTACATCTGCATGCGCGCTTATATCTATCCAATGATGATCACCTTTGATCTCTCCATCTATAAGCTTCTCAAAAACGGTCTGATCTTTTCCCTGCTTGGTATCAAGCGCAACATCATGATGCTGCTGGGGATGCTTGTGGTGGTCGCCCTTACTCTGGCATTGGTCTTTGGCGGTCTTTCCTCCGGCCTTTCCTTCACGTTGATTCTTCCCTTCTTCTACTTCCTGCCGCTGGTAGGCTTCATCGCCACTTATGCCGCTTACCCCAATATCAAGCGATACATGATCGACCCCTATGAGCAACCGGAAGCCGAGGAGTCGGAACCCGAGGAGACCTAATCCTCCAGAAGTCTGCTTACCGTAACAAATTCATAGCCCGATTCCTGAAGCATCGGTATGATCTGCCGTAGCGCTTCCGGGGTCGGGCTATTTTTTCCAATGAAATCGTGCATTAGAATAATAGAGCCGTTACCGGTATTGGCACGCACGTTCCGAACGATCTCCCAAACGGTTGGATGCGCCCAATCCCGCGTGTCAACGCTCCATAGCACGATAGTATATCCCATCGCACTGCAAATATTTTTAACGTCGGCGCTGCAAACGCCCTCCGGAGGCCGAAAAAAACGCGGTGCCTCGCCCGTGATCCTCTGCAAGCATTCATCACAAGCCCGCACGTCCTTTTCTAAGGCCTCGCCGCTCATGGCGGGCGTGTGATAGTGGTTGTAGGTGTGGTTGCCGATCTCGTGCCCCTCGGCAAGAATACGGTGAATCAGCTTCGGATACGTTTCCGCATTGGTTCCAACCACAAAAAAGGTGGCCTCAACACCAAATTCTGCCAATATATCTAATATTTGTGGCGTGTAGCGTGGATGCGGCCCATCGTCAAAGGTAAGCGCCACACGCATACCGCCATTTGCAGATGCATGCTTATAAACAATTTTAGGCAAAGCTCCCGCTGGCAACACCGTAACCATCAGTAAACCAAGCGCTAAAGTAAAGCATAGCCATCTATACCATTTCATCTCACGCCGCATAATTCGTCCAAGGTACCGAACCGATACCCATCCGCTTTCAGCCGGTGAATGACTTCTCCGAGAATGGCCGCATTGGTGGCCGAGGTGGGATGAAGCAAAAGCACTGCACCGTTGTGGACGTTGGCAAGGATTCGCTCCAGGGCGGCATCCGGCGCCATCTGCCGGTCGTTATCCCAATCTGCATACGCAAAACTCCAAAATATTGTTTTATAGCCAAGTGCTTGTACCGTCTGCAGCATATCACGCGAAAAGCTGCCCTCAGGTGGCCGAAAATACGGCGCACAACTCTTTCCCGTCACCTCAAAAACTGCGGCCTCCAGAGCCTTGATTTCGGCCTCTATAATATCTGTCTTGACATTAGCAAGGTTGGGATGATTGGCCGTATGGTTACAGATCAAGTGCCCCTCCTCCTGCATTCGTTGAATCAGATCTTCGTTTGCCTCTACAAAATGCTTCAAAACAAAAAATGCGCCAGGCGTGCTTGTATCACGCAAAACGTTTAGAATTTTTTCCACGTTACCATTTTCATAACCCGCATCAAAGGTCAGATACACAACGCGATCTGCATTTTCGTCATTGTGAATGTGATCGATATAATATCCGCCAAGCTCTTCTACAAATCGAAGCTCCAGGGCCGCCAGCGCTTGCCGATGGTCCTTAGCCCGGGTAGTATACCAATTCATGGATTCAGCCGCCCACACAGATACTGTTGACAGACATAACAAGATGCTGAACAGGCTAATGAGTAGACCTCTTTTTTTCATAGAATCACCTCCTGCTTTGAATAGCATTGGATAAAACGACGCACTCTACTCTGCAAAAAAATTGGATAGAAAGAAGCCGCTCACTTTCATTGGTAGCGAGCGGCTTTCTATATTTTTATTTTTTCATTACGTAGCGATTGAGATTATTTTTGACGTAGTTGAAAATACGACCCTCAAAGCAACGCTTGTTGCGCTGGAAGAAGTTGACCACGTGAGCCTGCTCGTCGCTGCCGAAGCGGCGCTTCAGGCTGAAGATGTACTGTGCCATATCCTTATCTCCGGCAGACTCAACGATGCGACAAACGTAAGAAACAATGCCTTCGTTAGCGTCACCAAAGTAACGCAGAATTTCGTCGGGAGAAAGAAGAGAAAGCTCATGCAGCATGCGGAAAACAATGGGGGCACGGAACGCTTCGTTCTTCTGCAGATTTTCGCGAAGCGCGGCAGGAATTCCCTCCCACAGGGAGATTGGAGAATGAACGTAATCCGCAAGATAACGAGAAAGATTGTCATTGACAAATTCAAAGGACAGATCTTTTTCGTTAATGCTCTTTTTGCTTTCCCGATCATAAAGGAAATAATTGAAGTGAGTGGCGTCGTCGCGCAAGCTGCTCACCAGGATCCACGCGCTGATGATAAAGGCGGAAAGAGAAAGAGAAATCCAGAGCGCCAGCAGAACCATGTTGTCTTTTGCAAAAAAGATCAAAACCAGGAAAACGACAGCTACGAGAGCCACGATCATTGCCTGCACCTTCGGGTCGTGCAGTAAGCTTTTCTTGTTTTTCATTTTTTACCTCTTATCATTTTATATTTTTTGTAGTTTTGCATAGGTAGCCATCAATTTTTTGGTACCCTTGGTATCAAAGGCGATCTCATAAAGATAATCCGTACCCATTTTTTGTACACTAAGCACCTCGCCCTCACCAAACAACATATGCTTTACACGATCTCCGGCGGCGAGTATCTCGCGTGGCGCCGCAGGCTTGGCTTGTGCTTTGCCCACGGTAATGCGATCAGCAGCGGCGGTTTCTCGCGCGGTGCGGTATCCCCCATCCTTACTATAGCCGGCATATGTATTGGTCATCCGCTGCTTGATGGCAGGACGACTCAGCAAATGCTCAGGGATTTCATCCAAAAAACGGGATGCAGGGTTGGCTGCAGTACGACCGTAAATAGTACGCGAGGCGGTATGCAAGATATAAAGCTCGTCCTTGGCTCTCGTGATCGCCACATAGGCAAGTCGTCGTTCCTCCTCTATTTCCTCGGGGCCGGCTATTACCGTTTGCATGCCCGGGAAAAGCCCTTCCTCAAAGCCCGGCAGAAATACTTGTGGGAACTCCAATCCCTTGGCACTATGAATGGTCATCATCACAACGGCATCCGCCGTATCATCATAGCGATCTACATCTGCCACAAGTGCGGTTTCCTCCAAAAACTCCGTTAATGTGGGGGAATCCGTGCTCTTCATATATTCTACCACATTTGATATGAATTCGTCAAGGTTATCTAAGCGATCTGCCTCCTCCGGACCCAAATTTTTTATCATTTGGCGGTAACCGGAAAGGTCTAATACTTGATTCACGAACTTATCCAGCGGCGCTTCGTCAAGCAACAGCGTTAATTCGTTGATAAGGCCAGCAAATTCCATCAAGGTTTTGGCGGAGCGGGAAAGCGCAAGATACTGATCCGCATGCTCCATCACCGCAAACACGCTACAGCTCTCCATCACGGCGATCTCCTGCAAAGCAGCCAGTGTTTTCTCGCCAAGACCGCGCCGCGGCTCGTTGATGATACGCAGCAGCCGATCCCGGTCGTCATGGTTATTGATCAGCTGCAAATATGCCACCAGATCGCGGATTTCCTTTCGATCAGAGAAGCGTACGCCTCCCAGCATACGGTAAGGCACCGCACTACGGGCAAAGGCCATTTCCAAGGCGTTGGACTGGGCGTTGGTGCGATACAGCACCGCAAAATCCCGATAGCGGAGCCCTTCGGTGGCAACCTTCTTTTGGATAATATCCAAAATTTCTCTCGCCTCGGCGTTTTGGTGCTCCGGATTCAACACATGTATCTTACTACCATTTCCCCGATTTGTCCACAGGGTCTTCCCCTTGCGTCCCTCGTTATGAGAAATCACTGCATTGGCAGCATCAAGAATGGATTGCGTGGAGCGATAGTTCTGCTCCAAGCGAATGACGGTTGCGTCGTCAAACACGCGGTCAAACTCCAAAATATTGGCAATCGTGGCACCGCGAAATTTGTAAATGCTCTGATCATCGTCTCCAACCACCATCAGATTGCGCCAACCGCCCGAAAGCAAGGCAGTCAAGCGAAATTGTGCAATGTTGGTATCCTGGTACTCATCCACGGAAACGTAGCGGAACTGGCTTTGATAGCTTTGTAAAATCTCCTGATGCGTTTCAAGCAAACGAACCGTCCGACAGATAATATCGTCGAAATCCAAGGCGTTGGAATCGGAAAGGCGTTGCTGATATGCCTCATAGACCTTGGCGATCTGCTTCATTCGAAAATCGTTACCGAATTCGAGCAAAAAGCCATCAGGGTCGATCAGCTTGTCCTTTGCCCTGCTGATGTAGCTTTGTGCACTTTTGACGGGCAGCACCTTGTCGTCGATCCGCAGATCCTTCAAAACGGCCTGCATGGCTTTTTTGGTGTCATCGGTATCGTAAATGGTGAAGCCCTCGCGAAGCCCCGCCTCGGCATAATACCGACGCAAAATACGCATACAAATGGAATGGAAGGTTCCGGCCCAAATGCCACCCACAAGATCGGGATCCTCCGGAAAGACGGCAGCCAGGCGCGCCTTGATCTCGCCTGCTGCTTTATTCGTAAAAGTGATGGCAAGCAGTCGCCACGGCGGGCAAGGATTATTGGAAAACTCGCAAAGCAACGCGCCAAGCTCCTCATCGGTAATAGGAGCACTCACAGCACTTTCCAGGGACGTCACGTGTGCTTCATCCATATCGAATGGCACGTAATCGCTGTGATAAGCGTTGCCGTAGCGGATCATATACGCAATCCGGCGCACCAGAACGGTTGTTTTTCCGCTTCCGGCCCCCGCCAGAATCAGCAACGGACGGTTGATATGATACACCGCCGCACGCTGCTGCTCATTCAAAGAACGGTAATAGCGGTCAAACAAGGCACGCTTGGCCCGCAAATATCGTTCAGAAAGCTCAGACATAAAAACCTCTCTTTCGTATTATTCGTAGTAATGCCTTGCCTCTATTTGAATAGAGATGGTTGAAAGCAAATAGCAGAAATAGGCAGCAAAAATAATAGCAAACAGAAAATCCGGCATCCAAAGAAATTCCAGAATGCGATAGATGCGCTTTTCCGGCCAAACCTTAATATAATCGTAAAGGAAGGAAAAAAGCGCGCTGATAAAGCCAAGCATAAAGCACTTGATCAGCATACCGTCAAACTCCTCGCGCAAACGAGTAAGGCTGCGCGATTCAAAATTGCCGTCGGTATGCTCCGGCACGTAGCCGGCATAATGACGAATCGTGTAGCGCAGCAGCACCAGCAGCATCGCGAGAAATACGAGAAACGTCAGCATTTCGCCAAGGGCACTGAACCAAAGATTGAAATAGGCATAGGCAGCCTTCTCGCTTTTTTCAATCGCCGCAGGGGCAAAATCCATATAAAAGCGATAAGAAAACCGGAAAGAGATGGTAGCGATCACTCCAAAGCCGGCTGCTGCTGCCGCAACGGGTAAGCGATAACTCCACGGTGCCTTTAGTAAAAGCACACCCATCAAAAGGAAAAGCGCCGCAATCGCATCCGGTATGATATTTTGGAAATCGAGATAAAAATCCAGCGTGAATGCAGATCCAAGTCCAAGTAATATAAACGCAACCAAATGCCGCGCCCGGATGGTTACGCCGGGGTGGGCATCCATATAAGCAGCATAAGCCTCGGAAAGCTGCAGCCGGAACTCGCGCAGGCGCAGGAAACGCACAAAATACGCAATCACACGAACAAGATAGATCACGCCGGCAATAAACACGGGAATGGCAGCGAGCAAACGCATCACGCCAATATAGTCATAGAGCCATACCATGCCGGAATCCACGTATGCGCTGTTGAGAAGTGCTGCAAATTCGGGCAAGAGGCTGATCACCTCACGCAGAACGAGGAATACGCGAATAAAACGCTTCAAGCGCTCGGTGGAGGAATAACGACCGCGCGTGACGGCGTAAAGCGGCTTGCAATCATACGTAAGGGCCAGATACTCAATGCCATCAAACAGAGAGTTTACCGCGGGTAGAAAGAAGAAAAGGCCGAGAGAGGCGCTGCAGAATGCGGCAATCAAAAGCATGGTGGGCTGTTCATTGGAGGCGCCCATACCAAAAATGACCAGCAGCATCAAATTCTTAACGGCATCCGCAAAGGTCAGCTTCAAAAAGGCTCTGCGGGCATCGGACATGGGCTCGCTGATGCGCGCGTAGGGTAAAAGCCCGATCCAGATCAACAGGGCGCCGATAAAATCCGGCAAAAGATCAAGGGCAGCAAAGTAAGGATTGAAAAAGAAGCAGAAGCCTGCAAATATCAATCCAAGCCCCATGGGGCGAAATTTTTTTGACATATTATTTCTCCTTATTGCGCACGCTGCCCATCAGATTCGGGAGCTGCGGCGTCGTGTCGCTGCCCTCCGGCAATATGGTACGATAGCAACAGTAAAAGAGCCATAGATTGCAAAAAACACAAACCAATCGGAGTATGGCAATGGGAAGTGAAAGCAACCCGACGTTATTTTGAATAAACG
The DNA here is from genome assembly GCA_017462615.1 of Clostridia bacterium. Classification (GTDB taxonomy): domain Bacteria; phylum Bacillota; class Clostridia; order Oscillospirales; family CAG-272; genus Firm-07. Next base: position 53,734 of record JAFTQT010000046.1, read on the forward strand.
CAAAGGGAAGCTTCGCGAACAAGTAAAATAAATGATAGATCACCACAAATATCATATTACGCAGCGCCCCTGCCTGCAGCTTAACGATTTCAAGCTCTTGAGAGAGTCGGAAAACGGCATACAGAAGCAAAAGCTGAAGCAATAGCGTATAGGCAAAATACGCCCAGTCAACAGCAGCATCCAGCGCGGACGTGAACAACGCTATTTCCGGCAAAACGTGTATTGTGGTCAATCCGTATACGGTATAGTAAACAGCGAACGGCAAGGCAAGAAAGGACAAATTTCTGCATTGATAAAAAAGCTTGTGATAGGGAGCAAGGCGAAAAAAAGCAACGACCATCAAGCCATATCCGATCAGCATGGCTGCCGACAGCGGCGGATAAATCGCGATCATGTTGACGGCAAAGTAACCCATCAGTAACAGACCAAAGCCCATATTCAAGCCTCCCTTCAAGCTGTCTTACGCCCGATCGGTTCCACCGGTGGCTCCACAGCATTTCTTGTATTTTTTACCGCTGCCACAAGGACAGAGGTCGTTGCGGCCGACCTTCTCGGCCTTGCGCACCACAACGGTCCGTTTCCCTTCTCCGCTGCCTTCAAAGCCTTCCTGCAGCGGCCGCGCGATCTGTACGCGCTGTACGAGCTGAGGACGAGGCATAACGGAAAGCACGTGGCGTACCGTCTCCTCACGGATCTCGGCCACCATCTCCTCAAACATAGCAGAGCCCTGCAGCCGATATTCATTAACGGGATCACGCTGGGCATAGGCCTGCAGGCCAATACTGCCCTTCAGATCGTCCATTGCATCAATGTGCTCCATCCAATGGCGGTCAACCGATTGCAGCAGCAGCGAGCGCTCAATCTCCTTAAAGGTCTCCGCCCCAAACAGCTCCTCCTTTTCGGCATAAAGACGCTCTGCCTTTTCGACCAGCAGCTCCACCAGATCCTCAGATTTCATGTTCTTCTCCGCAAACGCATCTGCGTCCAGATCCTCGGGCTGCAGCAAATAAGAGCGATAGGCAGAAGCCAAGGCCTCCAGATTCCACTCCGCCGGATCATCCCCGGAGGCAAACAGAGATACGTTTTCCTCAATGGTAGAGCGGATCATCGTGCGAATGGTTTCACTGATATCCTCACCGTTGAGTACCTCCAGGCGCTGGCTGTAGATCAGATTGCGCTGCTGATTCATCACGTCGTCGTAGGTGAGCACGTACTTACGGCGCTTGAAGTTATTGTCCTCGATCTGCTTCTGCGCCCGCTCGATAGAATTGGACAACAGCGAATGATTGATCGGCTGATCCTCAGGAAGTCCCAAACGCTCCACAAGACCGGAAATACGATCCGCACCGAACAAGCGCATCAGATCATCCTCCAGAGACAGGAAAAACCGGGATTCACCGGGGTCCCCCTGACGTCCTGAACGGCCGCGTAGCTGGTTATCAATACGGCGGCTCTCATGACGCTCCGTACCAAGGATATAAAGACCACCGGCCTCCCTTACCTGCTCGGCCTCGGGCTCGATCTCCTTCTTGAACTTAGCAAAATGGGCGTGAAATACTTCGCGTGCCGCACGTACCTCGTCATCCTCAATATCGGTGGTACCGGTTGCCATAACGATCAGCTCCTCGGCATAGCCTTCTTTGCGCATTTCGTTTTTGGCCATAAATTCGGGGTTTCCACCCAGCATGATGTCCGTACCGCGTCCCGCCATATTAGTGGAGATCGTCACGGCACCCAGCTTACCGGCCTGTGCTACGATTTCCGCTTCGCGCTCGTGATGCTTGGCATTCAGCACGTTGTGCTTGATGCCCTCACGCTTCAGCTTGGCAGAAAGCTCCTCGGATTTATCCACACTGACCGTGCCCACCAAAACGGGCTGTCCCTTTTCGTGGCATGCCTTCACCTGCTCTACGATCGCATCGTATTTTCCGCTGACGGTCTTATAAACGGCGTCATCGTGATCCAAGCGAACCATAGGCTTGTTGGTGGGCACCTCTACCACGTCGAGAGAATAGATCTCGCGGAATTCCAGCTCCTCGGTGAGTGCCGTGCCCGTCATGCCAGAAAGCTTACCGTACATACGGAAATAATTCTGGAATGTGATGGTGGCAAGGGTGCGGTTTTCCTTTTGAACCTGCACGCCCTCTTTAGCCTCGATAGCCTGGTGGAGACCGTTGGAATACCGACGGCCGGGCATAATACGACCTGTGAAGGAATCCACGATCATCACGCCGTTTTCGTTGACCACATAGTCCACGTCCCGGCGCATGACGCCCCAGGCATGAATGGCCTGATTGATATGGTGCGACAACTCGGAATTTGCGGGATCAGTAAGGTTATCTACGCCAAAATACTCCTCCGCGTGCTTGGCGCCCATCGGCGTCAATACAGCATTGCGACCCTTCTCGTCCACTACGTAATCCGCATCTACGTCGTCCAGCGCTTCCTTTTTGTCAAGCTCCTTGCGCACCTGCTTCTTCATGGTGCGCACCAGCGTATTGGCACGGTCGTAAAGATCCGTGGACTTTTCTCCTGCACCGGAAATAATCAAGGGCGTTCTCGCCTCATCGATCAGTATGGAGTCTACCTCATCCACGATGGCGAATACGTGGCCGCGCTGTACCATGTCTTTTTTATAGACAACCATATTGTCGCGCAGGTAGTCAAAGCCGAACTCGTTATTGGTACCGTAGGTAATATCGGCATTATAGGCGGCCTGTTTTTCTTCCGGCGTAAGACCGTGCACCACAAGTCCGGTGGAAAGGCCCATGAAGGCGTACACACGTCCCATTTCCTCAGAGTCACGGCGCGCCAAATAATCGTTGACCGTCACCACGTGCACGCCGCGTCCGGTCAGCGCGTTCAGATAGGCGGGCATCGTCGCTACCAGCGTTTTTCCTTCGCCGGTCTTCATTTCTGCAATGCGCCCCTGGTGCAGAATGATACCGCCCAAAAGCTGTACGTAAAAGGGGCGCTTGCCAAGCACACGCTCGTCCGCCTCGCGAACGGCAGCAAAGGCATCACACAAAATATCATCCAGCGTTTCACCTGCGGCAAGACGCTCCTTCAGCTTTACGGTTGTATGTGCCAGCTCCTCGTTGCTCATGGCTGCATATTGCGGTGCCAGCTCCTCGATTTGATCCGCGATACGACGCAGCTTTTTGATCTGACGGTCACTGTAAGTGCCAAATATTTTCGTAAGCAATCCCATAGGATCCTCCATTTTACTAATATCTTTTTTATTATACTACATATTAAGAAAAATTGCTATACCTAAACAAAAAAAATTGCAAAAAATTTAGATATCTCTTGCATCTTACGACGGTTTTCGTTATAATAGAGATGTCAAACCACACCAAAGGCGGTTTTTATGTCAAAAATCCATATTGTATTACACGAGCCTGAGATTCCCCAAAACACCGGCAATATTGCCAGGACCTGTGCCGCTACCGGCGCTGCTCTGCATCTGATACGTCCCATGGGCTTTACCGTAGACGATAAAAAGCTGAAGCGGGCAGGACTGGATTACTGGGATAAGCTGGACATTACCTATTACGACGGCCTCGCTGATTTTTACACGCGTCATCCAGATGCGGAAATCTATTATTTTTCTACCAAGGCGCAGCACACGCACACCGACGTCACCTACCCTGAGGAGGTCTTTTTAATGTTTGGCAAGGAAAGCGCGGGGTTACCCGAGGAGCTTTTGCTGCAAAACGCTTCTCACACCGTGCGTATCCCCATGCGTGATACACTTCGCAGCCTCAATCTTTCTAACGCCGCTGCCATTGCCGTTTACGAGGTGCTGCGGCAGCAAAATTTTGCGGGATTAAGAGAGGACGGCGCCCTTACCAAATACGATTGGAGCGACGCCTATGAATGATGCCGTTATGATCGCCATGAGCGGCGGCGTGGACAGCGCCGTAGCCGCCCATCTCGTTGCCTCCTCGCACACCGCCGCAGGCGTTACAATGGAGCACCTTTCCTATGAGAGCGAGGCGATGCGTCTTGCTGCTCAAACGGATATTGCGGATGCCGCTGCCGTTTGCAACGTCCTTGGTATTCCGCACTACGTGGCAGACCTGCGTGAGGAGTTCAAGCAATTCGTCACCGATCCCTTTATTGCCGCCTATGTGGCCGGCGAGACCCCCAATCCCTGTATTTTATGCAATCAAAGGATCAAATTTGGTGCCCTTGCGGATTTTGCAGCGAAAAAAGGCTACGATCGTCTCGCCACCGGGCACTACGCACGCATAGAGCGAGCCGAAAACGGGCGCTATCTGCTGCGTCGTGCCAAGGATGCCGAAAAGGATCAGACCTACGTACTCTACACCTTAACACAGCAAATGCTGACTACAACATTCTTTCCGCTGGGCGAGCTTACAAAGGCTGAGGTGCGGGAGCTTGCCGCACAATTACAATTTTCTGCCGCCAAAAAGGGAGATAGCCAGGATATCTGCTTCATCCCGGACGGCGACTATGCCGCCTTTATTGGCCGCAAAACAGGTACGACTTTCCCTCCCGGAGATTTTCTTTCCATGGATGGCCGCGTGCTTGGACGCCATCGCGGTATCATTCACTATACTCCCGGTCAGCGCAAGGGGCTTGGTATCGCGTTGGGTAAACCCGCTTACGTGGTTTCAAAATCCGCCGAGGAAAATACCGTCGTTCTTGGTGATAACGATGATCTGTTTTCCCGCCGTCTGACCGTCAAAAATATAAATCTTATTCCCCTTGAAAGTATTGCCACCCCCATGCGCCTGCACGCCAAGGCGCGTTATAAGCAAGCACCTGCCCCCGCCCGTGTGGAGCAAACCGCTCCCAATGAGCTGACGGTAGAATTTGAGGAGCCGCAACGCGCCATTGCACCGGGGCAAGCCCTGGTGCTCTATGACGATGATTACGTGGTCGGTGGCGGCACCATTTGTTAACGTGAAAGGAGTTATCTATGAAGCTGCTGAAATGGATTTTTATAATTGGGTGCATCCCTCTTGTGCTTGGTGATGCTTTTATCGTCATCAACGCCGTCGCCGGCCCCATTCTTCCCTACCCTGTGGTAGCCGTGCTGATCCTGCTGGGGATCGTAGGCATCTTTGCCGGCATCGTATACTGCAAGCCCCAAAAAGAACAATAACAAAAAATACCTTGCGGCGTTGCCGCAAGGTGTTTTTTTATGCTCCTAAAAACGCTCGCCTTCTCCAGAATTCATCCGGGTTTCCGTGGGCTTGACAAATACGGTTATAGGGTAACAGATCAAGCTCTATGCCAAAATGGGTATTGGGCGCGTAGCGAACTGCATAATACGGCTCGTATTCCGTTGCGATACGCCCACCGGCCTCATAAAATCCATCAAAGGTATAGGGTGCGTCCAGCACTCGTATCTGACACGGAAAGGAGCGCTTCACGCGGAGCAGTGCAACCTTGGTGCGCGTGGCATTGGGACAATTCTCGGTTGCAATCCCGCCGTGATCACAGTAATCGATCAACACGTGACAATCACAAAATCCGGAGGGCTCGGTTCCTCTCTTAAAATAACCGATCTCCGTCCGATCGCCCCGCGGGTCGTACCGACAAGCCTCGGATATCAGCTTGCCGGAATCCTTGCAGTATCGAACCGCCACCACATCTCCGTTATTTTCAAAGCTCGTCCGCGTGATACCTCGCTCCAGCACAACCTTTTCCATAACCGCATCAAAAACAGAAAGCGAGGGATTCCCCTTGATGCTGCTGAGCGACTCCGGGTAATCCATCCCGCACCACACGCCTGCCAAAAGCTCCGGTGTGTATCCGACAAACCACTTGTCGCAATTGTTGCTGCTGGTACCCGTTTTTCCTGCCACATCCACTATTTTTTTCAGCACAGACTCCTTAGCAGTCCCCTCCCGCATAACATGGCGCAGCATCATGGTCATGATCGACGTCGTGGCACCATCAAGGACAAGCCGTTCTTCCCCGTCGCGAGCGAGCAAAACGCTACCAAAGCTATCCTCCACCCTATAAAAGCTTCGCAGACCGCGATACGTGCCGTTTCCTGCCAGCACGGTATAACCTCCCAGCAATTCGCGCAAGGAAACACCCGTTGATTGCTGTCCCAGCGCCAAAGCGGCAGCACCGATATCCATCTCAGCATCAAGCGTCCTAAACCCCAGCTCCTTGCTCAAAAAATCAAAGGAGGCGCGATGCCCCAACCGCTTGAGCACGGAAACGCTGACCGTATTCACGGAATGCGTCAACGCTTCGTTGACATTAACAAGCCCGCGGTACAGATTGGGAGCGTTTCGTGGCCAGGGCGCTCCGTTTTTCCGATATTGCAGCGGCACATCATCAAAAACAGTGGCGTAGGTGATAAGATTTTTTTGTAGCGCCGGCGCATAAACCGAAAGCGGCTTGATTACGGAGCCGGATGGACGCTTGGTGTCGGTGGCAAAGCTTTGCACGCGATTGGAGCTTTTGGGGCCTACGGCGCCCGCAACCGCCAAAATGGCGCCGCTATGGGGATCCACAAGCATCATTGCGCTTTCCACCTGCTTCCCGTCACTCGTTTTGGGAAAATGTGTGATATCCGCATAATATTCCTCTACGATCTCTTGAAGCGAGGGCGCTACCATCGTATAGATCTTCAGACCACCGCAATATACCAATCGCGAGGCTTCGGCACGGGTCATTCCCTTTTCTGTTATCAGGGCTTCGATCACATCTGATGTCACCATATCCGCATACCAGGAATTGATACGTCCGGACATGCTCTCCCGATTGATCCGCAGCTTTGTATCAGATTTGATCGCCTCCTCAAAGCTCCTTTTCTCGATCATTCCCTGCTCATGCATTTCCGTCAGTATCAGATCCCGCCGTTTACGATTCTCCTCCGGATGTAGGATGGGATCATACCGGGCGGGATTATTGGTAATTGCCGCAATACAAGCAGCCTCGCAAAGCGTTAACTCGGACGGCTCCTTAGAAAAATACGCATTGGCCGCCGTTTTTACACCGTAGCAATTTTCTGAAAGATTCACGACGTTCAAATACGCCTCCAGAATCTCCTCCTTACTCATTCGCCTTTCCAACCGCGCGGCGCGCATCAGCTCCCCCATTTTGCGTCGGGCGCTTTTTTCACTATCTCCCGTGAGATTTTTCACCAGCTGCTGCGTAATCGTGGAGCCGCCAAAAGAGCTGTCGCCTGCAAAATATCCCTTTACGGCCGCCAGCGTTCGGTACCAGTCAACACCGCCGTGATCGTAAAAACGTTTATCCTCAATGGCAATGAACGCATTCTGCAAATGCGCTGGTATCTCTGAAATAGGACAATACAGCGCGTTTTCATATCCGCTAATGCGATTGTCTACCCATTCTAATTCATTGCCGCCTTGATCCGTATAATATAGGCGCGTGGTGCGATCGCTTTTGACATTCAGAATGATCTGATTCTCTACGTCGCGAGGTAGGGTCAGCGCCCAGCCGGTAAATGCAAGCAAGCTTATCATCCCAAGAATCATTCCCACAAGTGTCATGGAAAGAATCGCAACAAGCGCACGGCTTGCCCATTTTTTTAACATAAAATCACCCCCGCCTGTATTTTTGACAGGTAGGGGTGATCGATACTTGTTTTTATCTGGCACAGACAGCGTTTTTTGTTATTTCAGCACCACGTTTTCCGCGCCGAGAAGAGCGACCAATTCGTTGACAGTAAACTGAGTCGGATCAAAGCCGATCTCTTGACGATGATAACTGCTTGTCACATTATCATAAACCGCAACCGGAACGACACCTTCAAAAATTTCCAAAATGGTTTTCACCTTTTTCCATATAGGATCTTCAAGGCTCGGTACGCGAAGATAAATGATACGCGCACGCTCCGGTGCGACGCCGGACCTCGGCGGTTGCGTCGCAATTGGCTTCGGCTTTTCCGCTTCAGCTGTTTTTTTCAAAGAGACGTTATTTTCCTTTGTTTGCTGCGGACCGCGATAAGCATCGTTTTCCTCCAACAAATGACAGGTCTGCACAATCACCTTGGGCGGCTCGTCCTCTCGCACCGAGAGTGTTCCCGTCACGCGCACTACCGCATCAGTGCGCACGCTGTCAGACAGCGATAACAGCACCTTGGGAAAAGCGATACACTCCATCTCGGCGTAGCGATCCTCCAGCGTGAAAAACACCATTCGCTCATCATTTTTCGTGGTTTTGGAGGTCAGCGCGGTAATGATTCCCGCTACCGTGACACGCTCACGATCGTGATGCAACCAGTCGCCATCCTCATCGGTGCGACAAAGCTCCTTGATTTCGGAAATACCGGGCTCGGAAAGCGCTTTGGAGAAGCCATCCAGAATATGGCCGGAAAAATACATCCCCGCGGCGTCCTTTTCCTGCATCAAAAGCTCACGCAGGCCGTATTCCGGCAGCTCCGGATAGGTCACCGAAGGCCGTTCCGCGTAGGCCTCGGAAAACATATCCAGCTGCCCTGTAAGATTGCTGCGATTCTTGCTTTGCAGCTGATCGATCATAGATTCGTACGCCGCCATCAGTCGACTGCGATAAATTCCAAGCGAATCAAAGGCTCCCGCCTTGATAAGTGATTCGACCTGCCGTTTGTTCAGATCGTACCCTGCCATTCTTTCGAGGAAATCGTCAAAGGAACGGAAAAGCCCGCTCTTGCTTCGTTCCGAAACGACATTTTCCAGAAAGATCCTACCCACGTTCTTTAACGCAAGAAGGCCAAAGCGGATATGCTCACCACTGACGCTGAAATTGATATCCGATTCGTTGATATCCGGAGGCAGCACCCGCACACCCCGCTTGCCCACCTCGGCAATATACTCCGCGATTTTAGGCATGTTGCCAAGCTCCGAGGTCAGAAGCGCAGCAAAATATGCCTTCGGTGCATGCTCCTTCAGATATGCCGTACGGTAAGATATCACCGCATAGGCTGCCGCGTGGCTCTTGTTGAAAGCGTAGTTGGCAAAGGCAGAAAGCTCGTCAAACAGCGCCGAGGCATCCGCCCTATCGATACCGTTTTTCTCACAGCCGTCAAGGAAGCATTCCCGTTCCGATTCCATCACATCAGCCTTTTTCTTGGCCATGGCGCGACGCACCACGTCGGCGTGCCCGAAGGTATAACCCGCCAACTCGCGGAAGATCTGCATCACCTGCTCCTGGTACACCACGCAGCCGTAGGTGGTGCGTAAGATAGGCTCCAGAGCCGGAATGCGGTAGGTGACAGTCTCCGGATGCTGATGATTTTCAATGAACGTAGGAATGGACTCCATGGGTCCCGGGCGATACAGCGCAATGGCTGCCACGATATCCTCAAAGCAAGTGGGAGCCAGATTCATCAGCACCTGTCGCATACCACCGGACTCCAGCTGAAAGATACCGGCAGTAGCGCCCTTAGCGATCAAACGATAGGTATCTGCATCATCCAACGGAATCCGCTCAATATCAAAACCGGGATCTGTCTTGCGTACCGCCTGCACTGCGTCATCTACGATGGTCAGATACCGCAAGCCCAGGAAGTCAAATTTCAGCAGACCTAACGCTGCCACGGTATCCATATCATATTGCGTCACCACCGCGCCGTTGCTGGCCGCAAGCGGCAAATAATCCGAAAGCGGCCGCTCCGTGATCACAATGCCGGCCGCGTGGATCGAGACGTTGCGCGGCATTCCCTCCAGCGCCATGGAAAGATCGATCAGCTGTCGCATTTCCGGCCTGCTCTGGTAAAGGTTTTTCAGATCCGGCAGCTTCATCGCATCCGCAATGGTAATGCCAAGCTCCCGAGGAATGGCCTTTGCGACCGCATCCACCTCGTTGTAAGGAATGCCAAGTGCCCGACCCACGTCGCGTATAGCAGCACGCGCCGCCAACGTACCGAAGGTCACGATCTGCGAAACGTGATCGGCGCCATAGCGCTCCGAAACGTATCGGATTACCTCATCACGCCGGTTGTAGCAAAAGTCCACGTCGATATCCGGCATGCTGACACGCTCGGGATTCAGAAAGCGCTCGAAAAGCAGGTCAAAGCTCAAGGGATCCACATCCGTGATACCCAAAAAATACGCCACCACGCTTCCGGCACCGGAGCCACGGCCGGGGCCAACGGGGATTTGCTTGCTTTTGGCAAAATTAACGTAATCCTGCACGATCAGGAAATAATCGTCATAGCCCATTCCCTCAATCACGGAAAGCTCATAATCCATTCGCTGGCGGTAATCCTGCGCCGTATGCCGGGAAAGATCAAGCGCGCCTGCTGTCTGCCTGGTGGCAAATCCGGCCTCCGACAATTGTCTCAAATAAGCCGCCGCGCTTATACCGGAGGGACAAGGAAATTTCGGCAAAAAGGACTTATCAAAATCGAAATGAAAATCACATTTTTCCGCAATTTTTACCGTGTTTTCAAGCGCCCCCTCGTACGCGCCAAGCAGCATCCGCATTTCGGCAGTATCTTTATAATAAAACTCGTCGGTTTCAAAGCCGATCGGTCTACCGTCAGCCAGGCGGCTGTTGGTTTGAATACACATGAGCACCGCCTGGGTTTCCGCGTCCGCACGCCGCAGATAATGGCAGTCGTTGGTGGCAACCATCGGCAATGCGCACTCTGCCGCCAATTTCGCAAGCAAGGGCAGAATTTGCTTTTGCTCCGGCAGTCCGTGATCCTGCAATTCAATGTAAAAATGCTCTTTGCCAAAGATGGCGGAAAGCTCACGGGCAAAATGGCATGCGCCTGAAAAATCACCGCTGAGCAACAGCTGCGGGATCCGACCCGCAAGGCATCCGGACAGCGCGATCAAACCCTCGGCATGCTTTTGAAGCAGCTCCATATCCACTCTCGGCTTCGAGTAAAAGCCTTCGGTAAAGCCAAGAGAGACCATTTTGATCAGATTGCGATAGCCAATTTCGTTTTCGCACAGCAGCACCAGATGCGTCGGGTGCGCGTCCGCGCCGGTCTTTCCAAAGCGGGAGCGCGGTGCCACATAGACCTCGCACCCAATAATAGGCTTTATCCCCTCCGCAACGCAGGCCTTATAGAACGCTACCGCGCCATACATCACCCCGTGATCAGTGAGCGCCACCGCAGAATGTCCGCATTCCTTCGCGCGACGCGGAATATCGCTGATGCGGCACGCACCGTCCAGCAAGCTGTATTCACTGTGTAAATGCAGGTGCACAAAGTCGGACATTTTTCTCTCCTTCATCTATTTTCACTCGTAGTTTTCAAATTCGCTGCAAATTGTATGATTTTTTGCAGCCGATGATTCAATCCCGATTTGGTAATGGGAGGATTATGCATCTTGGCAAGCTCACTCAGCGAAGCATTGGGATTGGCCACACGCAGCGTGGCCGTTTCCTGCAGCTCGGTTGTCAATGAGTCAAATTTTGCAGCGATACGGATCGTCTCTACCGCCGCGCAAACCTCGGATGCGGCATCCACCGTTTTTCCGATATTTTTCATAACGCAGTTCGTCGCTCTGTTTTCCGCGTTGCGGATATCGCGCTCTATTTTGGCGTTTATCAAAGCAAACAAAGCATTGTTTGCCCCAAGCAGCGTCAAGATCTCCTCGATCACCGTGCTGTTTTTGAAATACAGACTCACGCCTCGCGCGGTGGCTCGGCTCTTCCCCTTCCAATTCTCGTCCAGCATCAGCAGCGTATCAGCGAGAAGTGGCAGGTTTTCCGTATCCGAGAGTCGATACTCCATGTGGTACCCCTTTGTCGGCTCCGTTACGGATCCGCACGAGATCAGAGCACCGCGCAGAAAATGCGCCGCGCAATGCGGACAAGCAAAGATCGGTGGCGCTTGGGTCAGCTCCTCGTAGAGCGCATCAGAGGCGAATAACACCGTGCTGCCGTCCATCAAAGCCTCTCTCCGATACATTTCTCGAAACAAACGGGCACATTCCTGCCGGACATCCACCGACGCGATCCGCAGCACGATACCCTTTTTGCTGGTTTGCGCCGCATCCAAAAACAGACCGCGCAGATACGCAGCCTTGCAGCATCCGCCGCGTGGTGCGCCCTCGATCAATTCTGCCTTCAAGCGTAGAGAAAAATTCATGGTTATGTGATCTCCTGAAACTCCGGTATTAAATGAATTCCGGTTTTTTCTTCAACGATTTTTTGCACGGCGACGGTCAATTCCTTCACATCCCGCGCTGTCGCTCCCCCCAGGTTGACGATAAAGCCGGCGTGCTTTTCCGATATGGCAGCCCCACCCCTTCGAAGGCCCTTCAGTCCCAGATCATCCAATAATTTTCCGATAGCAATATCCGGTGCAGGCCTTCGAAAAGCGCTACCGACACTGGGCATTTCCAGCGGTTGTGAAGACGCTCTTTTTTTAATATTCAGTCGCATTACATCTAAAATTTCGTCCTTTTTCGTAATCAGCTCAAGCCGAAGGCTTGCACGCAAAACAACTTCATTTCCGGATTGAAATCTGCTGTTACGATAAGAATAATTCAATTCTTTATTAAAATACGTTCTGATTTCGCGCCGCAAGGGGTCATAAACCTCTACCCAAGTCACAAGAGACGAAAATTCCTTCCCCAGCGCACCGGCGTTCATATAAACAGCCCCGCCAACGCTGCCGGGAATTCCCACCGCAAAGGCAAGATCGGCATATCCGAGCGCCGCCACCTTTCTCGCCAAGCGCGGCAAGCTGCAGCCGCATTGAACCAGAGCATATCCTGCCCCGATTTCGGCAGCGTCCAAAAGATCCGTCTTGATCAACAAGGCTTCGATCCGATCATCTCCGAACAAAAGATTGCTCCCACGTCCGATAATCCTATATGCGTGATCGTGATATGCACAATAGGTCGTAAGCTCCATTAGCTGCTGCAGACAGACGGGGGTTGCAACATCGCATACCCCACCGATCCGAAAGGTAGACAGGGTCGCCGCCGACACTCCGGAACGATACGGAATATCCTTTTCTTTCAAAAATTCCTCAACGTGCCCCCGCATCAATCAAGAACCAGAGGAAGAATCTCCTCCAGCCTTTGCACCACGTAGGTGATGGGCATATTTTCCGGCACCGCGCTCCCCTTTGGGTTAAACCAACAGGTATCGATACCGACGTTGATGCCTCCGCGGATATCGGAGGAAAGCGAGTCACCAACGATCAGCGTCTTTTCCGGCAAGAAGGAGGGAATGCGGTTTGCCACCTCGTCAAAGTACGCCTTGTGCGGCTTTTCAGCCCCCATTTCTTCCGAAATGAAAGCGTCGAGAAACAGCGGCGCCAAAGGTGTTGCGGAAAACCTGCGTTCCTGCACGAATTTCAATCCGTTTGTGATAACGTATAGTCTGCAATGCACAGCGAGGCGTCGGCATGTTTCCAAAGCGCCATCCATTAAATAGGCCTTTTGTGACAAAAAATCCGTATATGAGGATGCCATTTTGCAAACGTCAAGCTGCCAGCCGTAGCACCTGGCAAATTCTTCAAATCTTGCCACGCGCAGCGCTGCCTTTTCGATCTCACCGCGCTCCAGCTTTTTCCACATAGCGTCATTGATGGCGCTGTATTTGGCAATCATTTCCTCGTCCGGCACTATCCCCATCAGATGCAGCGTATCGATCAAAGCGTCCCGCTCCGATCTCGTAAAATCCAGCAGCGTGTTGTCCGCATCAAAGAGTATGGTTGTGTAACGACTCATCTTCTCACCCTTTCTCTCACTCTTTTTTATATTATAACGGATTTTGATGAAAAATTCAAGAGAAAACCCCAATATATCCTATCTTTTCTCTTGCATTTTCGCATAAAATGTAGTATAATAATATGTAATAATATTTTGAAGGGAGCATCTCGCCTTGAAAAAGCAAGAAATTCGCATTGGTCTCATCGGCTTTGGCGCTATGGGCAAGACCCATACCTACGCAGTACAAAATCTGCCGCTTTTTATTTCCGATCTTCCCTTCACCGCTAAAATTACAGGTGTTTGCACCCGCACGTTGGAAAAATCGCAAAGAATCGCCGACGCCTTCCGGTTCCCCATTGCTACCGACTGCGAGGATGAGCTGATCCGCAACCCCGATATTGACGTCATCGACATCTGTACCCCCAACATCTGCCACTACGAAACCGCCCTGAAGGCGCTGGCAGCAGGCAAGCATCTTTATTGCGAAAAGCCGCTTTGTGACAACGCTGCGGATGCCTTAGCATTAGCAGAGCGCGCCCGTAGCAGCGGCAGAATCTGTACCACCGTTTTCAACAATCGGCATCTTGCCGCCGTCATGCGCACAAAGCAGCTGATCGACGAAGGGCGCATCGGACGCATTCTTCACTTCGATTTTGCCTACCTGCACAATTCCTGCACCGATCCCGACAAGGCTGCCGGATGGAAGCAGGATGCTACCGTATGCGGAAAGGGCGGCGTACTTTTCGATCTCGGCTCTCACATCCTGGATCTTGCCGTTTTCCTTTGCGGCAAATTCCGCACCATCCAAGGTAAAGGTCAGATCGCCTTTCCAACGCGCCGGGGACTCGACGGCAACCCTTGGCAAACCGACGCTCCCGAGGCTTTTTATATGATGGTTGAAACTGCCGCGGGCGCTCACGGAATGCTGACTGCCAGCAAGCTTACCACCGGTGTCAATGACGACCTGAATTTCGCCATTTACGGTGAGCGGGGTGCCCTCCGCTTTTCTCTCATGGACCCGAATTTCCTTGAATTTTACGACGCAACGACTCCCGCAGCCCCCATTGGCGGTGAGCGCGGCTTTACGCGCATTGAATGCGTGGGCAGATATCCGGAGCCTGCGGGTGCCTTCCCTTCTCCCAAAGCGGCCAGCGGGTGGCTCAGAGGGCATCTGATGAGCATGTATCACTTCCTTGATGCCGTTTATACAGGAAAACAAAAAGCGCCCGACTTTACCGACGGTGCCTACGTTCAGCATTTGATGGATCTGGCAATGCGCTCCGACGCTGACGGTACCGCAAAGGCGGTTGAGCTATGAAGATTATCGGATTGACCGGTCCAAGCGGCGCGGGAAAAGGAGAAGCCTCCCGCATCTTTGCCCAATACGGCATCCCCGCCGTTGATACCGATGCTGTTTACCATGCAATTCTTTCCAATTCCCAACATCCCTGCACAGCAGAGCTCTCTGCAGCCTTTGGAGCTTCGATCCTTGATGCTGAGGGGCTTGTTGACCGCAAAATTCTGTCGAAAACGGTTTTTGGCAAACAAAATACCCCCGCGCTGCTGCATACCTTGAACACCATCACCCATAAATATATTATGGCAGAAACCCGGACAGTGCTGCAAAGGTACGAAAAGAACGGTGCGCGAGCCGCACTGATCGACGCGCCACAGCTTTTTGAGGCACACGCGGATCGCGAATGCGATCTCGTTGTTGCGGTCCTTGCACCGCAAGAGCTGCGTCTTGCGCGAATTGTCACAAGAGACGGCATTACAGAAGAAGCAGCCACACGCCGCATCGATGCCCAGCATGACGATGCGTTCTTCAAGGAGCGCTGCGATGCCGTTTTGATAAACGACGGTAACACAGCTTCTCTTGCGGAGCAGATTCGGGCATTTCTGATCAAATATAACGTGGGGTTATCGTGACGAAAGCAACAAAAGCTCTGGCGCTTGCCCTCATCGCAGCGCTTTGCCTATCCCTTCTCTCTATTCTGGCAGTCGATGCACTGAATGCTGCGTTGCGACACCGTCGTGAGCAGCTTTACTATCATCAGGTTTTGCTGGCTGCCGCCGAATTTGACGTTCCCGCTCCCTTGATTTTAGCCGTCATCCGCACGGAAAGCGATTTTCGCCCACGCGCGATGTCCTCCGCCGGTGCCATAGGCTTGATGCAGCTGCTACCGGATACGTTTACCGATGTCGGTGAGCGCTTGCTGCAAGAGTCATCCGACGATATCCAAATCTACACGCCCTCCGTCAATATCCGTTACGGAACCTGTTACCTTTCCTACCTGTATCGCCAATTTGGTGATTGGGAAACGGCCTTGGCCGCCTATAATGCTGGTGAAGGCCGCGTACGCACCTGGCTTGCAGACAAAACGCTCTCCCCAGAGGGTGATCTGCTAACCATCCCCTACCCGGAAACTGCCCGGTATGTGCAGAGTGTGTTGCACGCCCTTGCGTATTACCGCGACAAATATAATTTTTAGGAGTATAAAAATGAGCACTGCAAAAGAACTGAGTGAAAAGCTGTTTTACCGCAAAAAGAGCGTTTACGCCGCTGCCGGCGAGGAAGTCGTCCAGGGCGCTTATGAGTACGCCAAGGGCTACGCCCAATATCTCGACGCCGCTAAAACCGAGCGTGAGGCTGTTGCCGAATCCATTCGTCTTGCCGAGGCCAAGGGCTTTTCCGCTTACAAAATGGGCGATCCCATGGTAAAGGGCGGCAAGTATTACTATAACAATCGTGACAAAAATCTTTTTCTCTTCACCATTGGCTCCGATCCCGTGGAAAACGGCATCCGCATCTGCGCGGCGCACATCGATTCCCCCCGCATCGATCTGAAGCAATGCCCTCTTTACGAGGATGGTGGCATGAGCTTCTTCAAGACCCACTACTACGGCGGTATTCTGAAGTATCAATGGATGGCCACTCCCCTTGCGTTGCACGGTGTCATCGTCAAAAAGGACGGTACTCGTATTAACGTCACAGTGGGCGAGGATGATTCCGATCCTGTATTTTATATCAACGATCTGTTGCCTCACCTTGGTCACGACCAGGCCAGAAAGCCCCTGGGCGAGGCAATTCCCGGCGAGAAGCTGAACGTGCTGATCGGCAGCCGTCCCTTTGATACCGAGTGCGATTCCGACGCCATTAAGCTGAACACGATGGTACTGCTCAACGAAAAATACGGTATCACCGAGGACGATTTCCTTTCCTCCGAGCTGTGTGTGGTTCCTGCCTTCAAGGCTCGTGATATCGGCTTTGACCGCTCTCTTATCGGCGCATACGGTCACGATGACCGCGTTTGCGCTTACCCCGCCCTTTCCGCTATTCTGGAGGCCGAGGCTCCCAAGAACACGCTGATGTGCATCCTTGCCGACAAGGAAGAAACCGGCAGCGACGGCAATACGGGCATGAAGAGTGATCTGATGCTGGATCTCATCAACGAGATCGCGCGCGCCATGGATGCCAATCCCGGTATCGTGCGTGCCAACTCCAAGTGCCTGTCCGCCGATGTTTCCGCTTCCTTTGACCCCAACTTCCCCGACGTATTTGAGAAGCGCAATACCCCCCTGCTGTCCGCCGGTGTGGTGCTGACCAAGTTTACCGGCGCGAGAGGCAAATCCGGCACCAATGATGCAAGCGCCGAGTATATCGGCTGGCTGCGCGGCGTCATGGAGAATGCCGGTGTAGTATGGCAGGCCGGTGAGCTTGGCAAGGTCGATTGCGGCGGTGGAGGCACCGTGGCCAAGTTCATTGCAGAGCACAACATCGAAACCGTTGATCTGGGTGTTCCGGTTATTTCCATGCACGCTCCCTACGAGGTCATTGCCAAGGTTGACCTCTATGAGGCATACCGCGCATTCCGCGCCTTTTGCCACGCTTAATGCTCGATAAATTAAAATCTATCGAAGCACGCTTCAGAGAGCTGGAAATCAAAAGCAACGACCCCGTGGTCTGCGCTGATAGTAAGGCTTACAGCGCCTTGATGAAGGAATATCGTCAGCTCTCTCCCGTAGCCGAAAAGTACAGAGAGTGGCTTCGTGTAAAAGAAGCGTCCGCCGAAGCAAAATTGTTGGCTGATACCGCAGAAGAGCTTGAGCTACGTGAGCTGGCCGAGTCTGAATGGAAGGATTGCGAGGAGAAGCTGAAGGAGCTGGAGGCGGAATTGAAGCTTTTACTGCTGCCTCGTGATCCCAACGATAACCGCAACGTGATTGTGGAGATCCGTGCGGGTGCCGGAGGCGAAGAGGCTGCTCTATTTGCCGCCGTGCTTTACCGGATGTACAGCATGTATGCCGCCTCTGCCGGTTTTCGCGTTTCACCCCTTTCCGCCAACGAAACCGAGCTTGGCGGCTTTAAGGAGATCGTTTTTAACGTTGAGGGCGACGGTGCCTATTCCCGCTTTAAGTTTGAATCGGGTGTTCACCGCGTGCAACGTGTTCCTGTTACAGAATCACAAGGGCGCATCCAGACCTCTACTGTGACCGTGGCCGTCCTGCCGGAGGCGGAGGAGGTAGAGGTGGAGATCAATCCCGCCGATATTATCATGGAATCCTGCAAGAGCAGCGGTGCAGGCGGTCAGCACATCAACAAGACGGAATCTGCCGTACGTCTCACCCACAAGCCCACCGGCATCGTGGTGGAGTGTCAGGAGGAGCGCAGCCAATTCAAAAACCGCGACAAGGCCATGCGCATGCTTCGCACTCGCCTTCTGGATATACAGCTTACTGCCCAGCAAAACGAGATTGCAAGTGCTCGTCGTATGCAGGTGGGCACTGGTGACAGAAGCGAGCGCATCCGCACCTATAATTACCCGCAAGGGCGCTTGACCGATCACCGCATCGGTCTGACGCTCTACACGTTGGACCGCATTCTGGACGGTGCTATTGGCGATCTGATAGACGCGCTGATCACCGCCGATACGGCAAAGAAAATGCAAAGCGAAGAATAAGGAGTTTATTCCTTGAAAACCGAAATTTTAACCATTTCTCCCCTTGCGATAGATGAATCGGCCATAGAGAAGGCTGCCGACATCATCCGTGGCGGCGGGTTGGTGGTTTTTCCCACCGAAACCGTCTACGGTATCGGCGGAGACGCTACCAACGCCGACGCAGCAAGGGCCATTTACGAGGCCAAGGGGCGCCCGTCCGATAATCCTCTGATCATACATATCGCAAAGCCGGAGGATGCGGAGGCATACGCGCAAACCAGCCCCACCTACTATCAGCTGGCTAAGCAATTTATGCCGGGGCCCTTGACGGTGATCCTTCCAAAGAAAAACACGATACCGTCCTCGGTAACGGGGGGCCTTGATACCGTTGCCGTCCGCTGCCCCGCACATCCGATTGCTCGCGCTTTGATTGAAAAAGCCGGCGTACCCATTGCAGCCCCTTCCGCCAATCGATCCGGCAAGCCCTCCCCTACCCTTACCTCCCACGTCATTGAGGATCTCAACGGGCGCGTGAATATGATTATTGACGGCGGCCCCTCGGAGGTGGGGCTGGAATCTACCATTGTGACTTTGAACGGTGACGAGGGCACCCTGCTCCGTCCCGGCGCCATCACCTATGATGCACTCTGCTGCGTACTCTCCAAGGTCACTACCGCCCCTGCCGTGACGGCGCAGCTTGCCGAAAACGAGCGTGTTCTTTCCCCGGGAATGAAATACCGGCATTACGCGCCCAGCGCCCCCTTGATCCTTTTGGACGGAACAAAGGAAAACGTTAGTGCCTTCATGCAGCAGGTAGCATCGGATCCTACTGTGGGTCTGCTTTGCTATGACGAGGAGCTGCCACTGTTAAGAGGCAAGGCTACGCTTCTGCCTATCGGGAAAGAAAACGATCTGGAGACCCAGGCCAAACGACTGTTTGCTACCCTGCGCGAAGCAGACAGCCACCCGGATATTGATACCCTCTATGCGCCCCTCCCGCCCCGCGAAGGGCTTGGCTTGGCGCTTTATAATCGCTGCATCCGCGCAGCAGCTCATACGATCAAGAAAGTCTAAAACCGAAAGGAAGGCTCGAAAACGAGATGGCAAAGAAAAAGAACTCTCCCGTTACCGAACTGTCCCGCATTCCACCGGCTCCGGCTACTCCTCAGCCGATTACCGAAACCATAGAGAAAAACTACATGCCCTACGTCATGAGCGTCATCATTTCACGTGCCATACCTGAGATCGACGGCCTCAAGCCCTCCCACCGCAAGCTGCTTTACACCATGTACAAAATGGGGCTTTTGACGGGCAGCAAAACAAAAAGCGCCAATATTGTCGGCCAGACGATGAAATTGAACCCCCACGGCGACGCTGCCATTTATGAAACGATGGTGCGTCTTACTCGTGGCAACGCAGCCTTGCTGCACCCGCTGGTCGATTCCAAGGGTAGCTTTGGTAAGCAGTATTCCAGCAATATGAAATATGCCGCCTCCCGTTACACGGAAGCAAAGCTCGATCCCATTTGCACCGAGCTCTTCAGCGGCATCGATAAGGACGCCGTGGATCTGGTGGATAACTACGACGGCTCTATGAAGGAGCCCGTGCTGCTGCCCACGACCTTCCCTAACGTGCTGGTTACCCCCAACGTGGGTATCGCCGTCGGTATGGCGTCCAATATCTGCTCCTTTAATCTGGCGGAGGTATGTGACGGCGCCATCGCGCTGCTTCGAAACCCTAAAACTGATATTGAAAAAATTCTGGATATCATCAAGGCGCCCGATTTCTCCGGTGGCGGTCTCATCATCTATGATAGAGATCAGATGCGTCACATTTACGAAACCGGACAAGGCTCCTTCCGTGTGCGCTCCAGATATAGCTACGATAAAGAAGCCAATTGCATCGACATCCTGCAAATTCCCTACTCCACTACCATCGAAGCAATTCTGGAAAGCGTGGATGCCCTGGTCAAGGACGGCAAGGTCAAGGAAATTGTAGATGCCCGTGACGAGATCGACCTGAACGGCTTCAAGCTGACGTTGGATCTGCGCCGCGGCACAGATCCCGATAAGCTGATGAATCGCCTCTTCAAGCTGACTCCCCTGGAGGATAGCTTCAAGTGCAATTTCAACGTGCTGATCAATTCCGCACCGCAGCAGCTGGGTGTTTTGGACATCTTGAAGGAATGGATCAAATTCCGCCTCGGTTGTGTTACCCGCGAGCTACGCTTTGATTTGAAAAAGAAGCAGGATCGCTTGCACTTGGTCACCGGTCTTGGAAAAATATTGTTGGATATCGATAAGGCCGTCCGCATCATTCGTCACACCGAAAGTGACGACATGGTAGTGCCCGAGCTGATGAAGGGCTTCTCCATCGACGAGCTGCAGGCTGAATATATCGCCAACATCAAGCTGCGCAACCTGAATAAGAAGTATATTCTTAACTGCGTACAGGAGATGGAAAGCCTCAAAAAAGAAATTGCCGAGATTGAGGAAATTCTTGGCGATGAGCTGAAGCAGCGCTCCCTTGTAGCCAAGCAGCTTACCGAGATCAAGAAAAAGTACGGTCAACCCCGTCGGAGCCAACTGATCTTTGCATCGGATATCACAGAAGCAACCGAGGAGGACCCCGTAGAAAATTATCCTGTACGGCTTGTACTCTCCAAGGAAGGCTACTTCAAAAAGATCACCATGCAATCCTTGCGCGGCAACGACGAGCAAAAATTCAAGGATGGAGACAGCCTCCTGCAAATGATTGACGCCGAAAACCGCGATAATCTCTTGATCTTCACTGATCAAGCACAGGTATACCGCGTTTCGGTAGATGATTTTGACTCCACAAAGGCCTCTGCTATGGGTGATTTTCTGAATGCAAAGCTGGGGATGGAGAAGGACGAGCGCCCCATCTTCCTGCGCATACAAAACACCTATCCCGAGGGCGAAAATATGGTGTTTATATTTGAAAATGGCAAGGGCGTGCGTATTCCCATTACCGCTTATATCGCCAAGGGAAACCGCCGCAAGCTGACCGGTGCTTACTCCAAGGCCTCTCCTATCGTGGGCATCTTCTACGAAACCGAAAAGGAGCCCGTCGATATTTTGATGCTTTCGGATGCCGATCGTGCCATCGTCTTCAAATCCGCTCTGATTCCCGTGATGAGCACCCGAACCTCCGGCGGCGTTACACTGATGACGCTTGGGCGTCGTGAAAAGCGTGTGGTTGAGGCTCTGACCAACTACACGGATCGCTTTGGAGATTCCAAGGGATACCGCAAAATCAAGCTTCCCGCAACCGGTGTGTTGCTCAATGAAAAAAATTTGGACGCCATGCAAATTTCCATGGACGACAATTTATAAGAGAGGTAAATTATGAAAAACGTTGAAAAAACAAGCAAAGCAAAGCTTGCCGCACGCATCCTTGCCATCGTGCTGGCGGTCCTTATGGTTACCGGCATAGCGTACTACACCATTTACATGCTGGTTCTGAAGGCACAGGACGATGACGACAAGACCAATACCGCTGCCGTCACCGAAATTGTAACCAGTGATCTACTTTGAACAAAACGACAGAAGGGGCGCAAGCTGCATAGCTTGCGCCCCTTCTGTCTGTATCCAACACGCTCATCTTTTTATTTTTCTTTTGAAATAACCCCAAAGCCGTCTAGGAAAAAATCGCACGTGTCGCCAAGGCATAAAGCAATGCACGCGCACGTAAAAACGATAGGAAAACGTAGTAACAGAGCACTTTTTATCGCCTTGGTAGATGGCATTGACGCGAGCGATGATCTGATCAGTGGGAATGCCATGTTCAAAAATCAACTGATTATCTCCGCAAAAGATAGGTTCGCCTTCAGGCGTCCATTTCATCAAGCGGTGCAAAACGAACTGTCCGTTTGCTCTTTGATACAGGCAGATATCATATTTTTGCGGGTTTGTTACCGCCTCCAATACCACGGAGTCCCTTCCCTGTTGAATCAATGGCAGCATACTTGTACCCCTGGGATAAAAACGAAACTCACCGCCGCTTTCCAGCACCTCTGTCAGCACCGGATACAACTCCGCCATCGTCAGATCCTTATTCAACAACGGCTCCGACTCCCTTCAAGGTATCGATAAAGCCCAAGGCATCCTTTTGCGCGGTTTCGGCGTCAATATCATAGTACTCCGTCATCGCTTGAACAAGCTCGTCGATCGTAATGTCCTTTTCCAGCTGATCCCAGATAAAGCTACCGGTAGAGTTTACGGAAATCATACCGCTGAATTTTTTGCTGGCAGCTCCCACGGCAACGATTACAAACTGGGTGCCGATCTTGCGCTTAATGAATTCCTTGCTTCTAATCATATTATTTCTCCTTCTGCATTCCCGAAAAGGCTACCGTAGCAGCGTCATCGTTCATGTTACATCCCAAAAGATATACGGGGGTTTTTGTGATCAAATCGTCAAGCAGGGTCAAAAACAGCTCCGTCATAGCGGCTTCGCCCGGCAACAGAACCTGATGAAAGAGACGCCCCACGGCCTCCTCATCACTCAGAGGTGCAATGCGATTTTGCTCCGCGCGCGTAAGAAAGCAAAGTGCCTGCAACGGAGCGGCAGCGTTGGTTCCCCAATGCTCCTTCCCTTGCCACGGTGTGCCGTAAGCGTACCATCCCTTTTCCGTCAAACGGAAGATGGGCTTATCCCCGTTGATCACGCGCGCGCGATCGCCAAACACCTTCAGCCACAGCTTGGTATGCGTAGATTTACCCGTACCGCTGGGGGCGGCAAAAGCGTAGGCTTTGCCGTCGCACTCCACCACCGAAGCATGGAATACAAAAGCACCAAACTGCGGCAAGCGAAGTGCGATATGGCGGTAAACGCAAACCGCCTCATAATATCCGATAGGAAACGCGCTTTGGCTTGCGGCCTTTTCCGCCAAGATCTCCTCTTCGGTAACCGCAACCTCGATATCTGCCGTGTCGAACTCCGTGCGGTATGCGGCACAAAAGCTCTCGCAATACGGGTAGATATTATGAATTAAAATATTCAGTTCTGCCACACGTATCTTAAACACGGCAAATTCCTTTCTTCATCAGAACGCGATCTTGTTCTCGATATAGGACTTCAGTTCGGCAATCGGAATACGAACCTGCTCCATGGTATCGCGATCGCGCACGGTCACGCAGTTATCGGCAGGCTTCTCGGCGTCGCCAACAGTATCAAAGTCGATGGTAACGCAAAGAGGCGTACCAATTTCATCCTCGCGGCGATAACGCTTACCAATAGAGCCGGTCTCGTCGTAGTCAACGGCAAAATATTTAGCAAGCTCGTCGCGTACCTCCAGAGCCTTATCGGAAAGCTTTTTAGAAAGGGGCAGCACGGCTACCTTATAGGGAGCGAGAGCGGGATGAAGGTGCAGCACCACGCGCACGTCGTTCTTCTCCGCATCGATCACTTCCTCGTCGTAGGCGTCTACAAGGAACGCCAGTGCCACGCGGTCGGCACCAAGAGAGGGCTCTACCACGTAAGGAACGTAACGCTCGTTGGTTTCGGGATCAAAATAGGTCATATCCTTTCCGCTGTGCTCAGCGTGCTGGCTGAGATCGTAATCAGTACGGTCAGCAATACCCCACAGCTCGCCCCACCCAAACGGGAACATAAACTCAAAGTCCGTGGTGCCCTTGGAGTAGAAGGCCAGCTCCTCCGGATCGTGGTCACGCAGACGGAGGTTCTCCTCGCGCATGCCGAGATCAAGCAGCCACTTCTTGCAGAAATCCTTCCAATAAGCAAACCATTCCAGATCGGTACCGGGCTTGCAGAAGAACTCCAGCTCCATCTGCTCAAACTCACGAGTACGGAACACAAAGTTACCGGGAGTGATCTCGTTACGGAAGGATTTACCAATCTGGCAAACCCCGAAGGGCAGCTTGCGACGGGTGGAGCGCTGAATGCCGGGGAAGTTAACGAAAATACCCTGTGCAGTCTCGGGACGCAGATATACGGTATTGGTATTGTCCTCGGTAACGCCGATAAAGGTCTTGAACATCAGGTTGAACTTCTTGATGGCAGTAAAGTCCTGCTTACCACAGGTGGGGCAAACGATACCCTTTTCCTGAATGTACTCAGACATCTGTTCAAAGCTCCAACCCGCGGGATTATCCTCAAGACCGTTTTCAAAGGCATACTCCTCGATCAACTTGTCGGCACGGTGACGCGCCTTGCAGCTCTTGCAGTCCATCAAGGGATCGGAGAAGCCGCCGACGTGGCCGGAAGCCACCCATGCCTCGGGATTCATAATAATAGCACTGTCAAGACCCACGTTATAGCGGCTCTCCTGTACAAACTTCTTCCACCAGGCGCGCTTGACGTTGTTCTTGAACTCAACGCCAAGAGGGCCGTAGTCCCAAGAGTTGGCAAGACCGCCGTAGATCTCGGAGCCGGGGAAAATGAAGCCGCGATTTTTACAAAGGGCAACAATTTTATCCATCGTTTTTTCTTGATTTCTCATAGTAACACCTCAAAATTATAATAATGTTTATATTTTACTCTATTCGCCGATTTTTGTCAAGTGCTTTGTACGCTTATGATACGTTAAACCGCACAAATATCTGCAGTTTTTGCACCGACAAAGGAAACCAGCTCAGCAACGGACAAAAGCAGCTGTGCACCGCGCACGCCGGAGCTGACCGTAATTTTTTCAAATTGTAATGCAGATTCGTGCAGATAGGTAGGAAACTGCTTTTTCATTCCAATGGGAGAACAGCCACCCCGAATGTATCCCGTCAAGGCCAGCAGATCCTTCACGTGCACCATTTCAATCTTTTTGTTATCGGTCACCCGCGCTGCCTTTTTTAGATCGATCTCCTTGTCGCAAGGAATGCAAAGCACCACCGGACCGGTGCGATCCCCTTTGGCAACAAGCGTCTTGAATACAACCTCGTAGGGCAATCCGATCTCGTCGGCAATGTGCGTGCCGGAAAGATCGCTTTCGTCCACCTCGTATTCAAAAACCTCATAAGGAATCTTTGCTGCGTCTAATCGACGCATAGCGTTGGTCTTGCTTTTCATCGGTAGCACTTCCCTTCCGCAATCATCTCACCCGCAGCCACGCGTTGTGCCTCGGTGATAGAGAGGCCGCCCAGAATACGCGCCACTTCACCTACACGCTCCTCGTCGTTCAATTCCCGAACGGTGGATACGGCGCGACCATCCAACTCAGATTTGGAAATTTTATAGTGTACGGTAGCAAGTGAAGCGACCTGCGCGGAATGCGTGACACAAAAGATCTGTGTCCGCTTGCCGATCTCGGAAAGCTTAATACCGATCTTTCTCGCCGTTTTACCGGAAATGCCCGTATCAACCTCGTCAAACACCGCCGTTTGCACGCCGTCGCGATCGTTCAAAACGCTCTTCAATGCAAGCATTACGCGGGAAAGCTCGCCACCGGAGGCGATCTTTGCCAGAGGCAGTAGCGGCTCACCGGGATTGGTGGCAATGGCAAAGCAGATATCATCCTGTCCAAGAGGGCCAAAGTCCGCAACACGATCTACCGTTATGGCAAAACGCACGCCCGGCATATCCAAAAAGATCAACTCCTCGCAAACGCGATCACCAAGGCTCTTTGCCGCTTTAACACGAGCCTCATGTAATATCAAGGAGAGCTTTTGCATCTCCGCTTCGGTGTCGCGGATGATTTTTTCCAAGCGCTCGATCTCTTCATCCGCATTATCCAACGTGTTCAAACGAGCAAAGGCCTCCTCGCGGAACTGCAGCACCGAGGGGATATCCGCACCGTATTTGCGGCAAAGCTTGGTGATGGCGTTCAGTCTCCCCTCCACCTTGTCCAATGCCTTGGAGGGATCGCCATCGGCATCCTCTGCATAATCGCGCACGGTATTGGCAATATCCTCCACCTCGTAACGCATTTCGGTCAGCTTAGCCGAAAGCTCTCCCGCTTCCGGGATCACGTGGGAGATCTGTGCCAAGGATTGTGCCGCACGCTCTAAGATCAGCGTTGCCGCACCCTTCTCGCTTCCGTGCAGTACACGGTAGGTAAAATTGGATTGCGTTGCAATTTTTTCCGCATTCTGCAGCTTGACACGGCGAGAGAGCAGTTCTTCCTCTTCGCCCGGCTTCAGATGCGCCGCGTCAATCTCCTTCACTTGAAATTGCAGAATGTCGCGCAGTCTGTTTTTTTCAGCACTATCCCGACTCAGCTCCTCAAGCTCTTTCTTGGCAGCGGCACGCGTCTCGTACAAGCGTTGATAATCGGAAAGCGTGCTGCCAAAATCCGCAATGGTGTTCAGGATCCGCTCTTGGGCGGCTTTTTGCAGTAAAAGCTGGTTGTCGTTTTGACCGTGCACGCTAACGAGATATTTTGCCAATTCGCGAAGCATCGCAAGCGGTAAAACGCGGCCGTTCAGTCTCGCCTGTGTTTTTCCTTCTGCGGTAAGCGTGCGTTGCAGCAGCAGCTCCTCACCTTCCTCAAGGCCATTCTCGCGCAAATAGGAGAGGCAATCCACACCAACGTCCGAAAACGTGGCGCTGACAATCCCCTTATCCGCACCGCCTCGCACCAGATCCCGGGCGGGCTTGCCACCCAAAAGGAACAAAATGCAATCGATCATTACGGATTTGCCCGAGCCGGATTCACCCGTGATCACCGAAAGCCCTTCCCGAAAATCCACGTCCAGACGAGAGATGACCGCCATGTTTTCAATATGAAGCGATTCCAGCATAGAAATTATCCAGCCTTCATCATAATGCGAATGCGTTCGCTGATATTTTTGGCGGCATTGTCATGCTTAGTTACGATCATGATGGTATCGTCGCCCGCAACACACCCAAGCACGTCTGCCAAGGTCAAATTGTCCACGCCCGTGGCAACCGCTTGCGCCAATCCCGGAATGGTTTTGACAACGATAATATTGGAAGCATATTCCACATGAGTAATAGAATCGACCAATGCGGTGTTGAACTTCAGCCCGGTTACCATATCCTCGCGCTTGGGAGCCACGTAGCGGTACGTTCCCTTACCGGTCAGAACCTTTGTCAGCTGCAGCTCTCTGATATCTCGCGAAATGGTGGCCTGTGTAACGTTGTAGCCCTCGGTCATCAAGCGGTCAATCAGATCATCCTGGGTCTCTACATGGTAGCGATTGACGATTTCAAGGATCTTTTTCTGTCTGTTGACTTTCATTTCTACACCTCTACTATTAAGAATTCATCTTGTGTTGTAATCTGCTGTAAAAACCGCCTTGGCGGATACGGATTAGACTTGTAATCATATCCGAACGCGTTACTCGCACCACGTCACCGCGGTAGAGCTCAAAATTGATACGACCGTCCACCGTCAGATAAAGCATCTTCTCTCGCTGGCAAACGTTTTTGATCTCAAGCTGCGCGTCATCACGGAAAATAATGGGGCGAGCCGTCAAGGAATGGGGGCAAACAGGCGTGACGCAAATGCAGTTCAGCTGCGGATCGGCAATCGAGCCACCTGCTGACATAGAATAAGCGGTAGAACCAGTGGGCGTTGAAACGATGAGGCCATCTGCTCGATAGGGTGTGACCATTTCACCGCTTTCATATAGTTCAATATCCACGATACGGGAAACCGATCCATTGGAAATCACCGCATCATTCAGAGCGAAGGATTCCGCCTTCACAGCGCCGTTTTGGTTTTTTACCTGAATTTGAAGCATAGAACGCTTATCCAGCGTATATTCTCCGGAAAAGAGCCTTGAAAGCAGAGGAATTTCTGTGATCTCAAGCTCTGTCATGTAGCCGAGTCTGCCCATATTGATACCCAGCAGCGGCTTTTTTAGCGGCGCGGCGCGCCTTGCCGCATCCAGCAAGGAGCCGTCTCCGCCCAACACAATAATGCAGTCAGCAGATTTATAGACCTCGTCGATGGGAAGGTATACGTATTCTCTGCGATTGCGACGCATCCGAAAAATGCGATCCTTATTGATAGAGGCAAGCAGGATCTGCGCACCGTGATGTACCAGCTCCTCTGCCACGTCCAGCGCAGCAGCTGCCTTATCGTAAATATTAAAATTGGTGATCAAAGCTATGTTTTTCATTTGATCTTTATCACCACCTTTTCCTTCACAGTTTTTTGAATTGAAATATGTCCGTTTGAGACGGGAGAAGCCTGCACCTCAAAGCAGGCAAGGAATTCCTCGTTGCCATCCCCCCCAAAAATGGGCGAAGGAGCAAGTCCAATGCAATACAATCCGGCAGCGCCGGCAGCATCCAAAACGCGAGAAATAGCAAAAATGCGATCCTTTTCCTCCCGCACGATCCCCTGCTTGTTGAGCGCTCCTCTTCCGGCCTCGAATTGCGGCTTGATCAAGGAAATGAGATGCCCGCCCACAGATACGACGTCCGCAATCCGCGGCAGAATATACGTCTGGGAAATAAAGGAAACGTCCATCACCGCAAGTTCCACCGTGCCTACGTCGGCTGCGGAAAGGTTCCGCGCGTTATATTTTTCAATATTACGCACCCGCGGATCAGAAAGAAGCTTGGGGTGCAGCTGCCCAAATCCGGCATCCACGGCCACAACCGATGCAGCACCGTGCTGCAAAAGACAATCCGTAAAGCCTCCGGTAGAAGCACCGATATCAATGGTAAGCTTTCCGGATGGATCAATTCCAAAAAGCTGCAGCGCGCCCTCCAGCTTTTCACCGCCGCGTCCCACAAATTTCGGCTCGCGGACGGCAATTTCGGGGGTGCCGATCACGTCGTAGGACGGCTTCGTTACAACAACGCCATCCACCGTCACGTCGCCGTTCGCAACCAGTCGCTTGGCGCGCTCCCGACTCTCAGCAAAACCGTTTTGCTGCAAATATACATCCAATCTCATACAGCATCAAAAGATCAGAGGAAAAAACCAATACTGACACAAAAATGCCATCAAAACGCCAAGAAGCGCACCGAACAACACCTGCAGAGGGGTATGTCCAAGCAGCTCAGTCAAGGTAACCTCTACAAAATCCTTCCAGTTCTTGCGCAGCTCTCGTGACATCAGGTTGATGGCAGCAGCCTGCTTGCCGGACTCTCTTCGTACGCCGGAAGCATCCCGCATCACCACCACCGCCAGCACGGCAGAAATAGCAAACAAGGCGCTGTTAAAGCCATGCAAGATGCCCGTAGAAAAGGCACAGGCCATCACCACCGCAGAGTGTGAGCTGGGCATGCCACCACTTCCCACTAAAAAGCGCATAAGGCTTGTTTTCTCATTGCGCCGCAGTCCGGTAAAGATTTTGATAAACTGAGCGACGAACCAGGAAAAAATAGAGCACAGCAAGATCCGATTTGTAAAAAACTCAACAAAATGCCGCTGCATTTCTTGAAAATTCAATACCATAGCTTAATACTTTCTCCGCGTTAAATAATCTGCAAAATCAAGCAAAAAGGTCGCGTTGGGCAGGGCAGCAATGGCCTCCTTTGCCTTGAGCGTGACGCGATCAGCAAAGGCCAAGGCCGCCTCAGGCGTGTAGTAGGTCAAAAAGGTAGTCTTTCCTCGCTGCGCATCCGATCCGGTGGTTTTACCGGTGGTTTCCACGTCGGAGGTAGCATCCAACACATCATCCACGATCTGGAAGGCGAGTCCAATACCTGCCGCGTACCGCTGTGCCATAGCTGCCTCAGCACTATCTGCCGCATACCCGGCTGCAAGGCAACCAAGTAAGGCGGAAACGGATATCAAAGCGCCGGTTTTGTTGCGATGCAATTTGAGCAGTTCCTCCTCGGAAAGGCGCGTTTTTTCGCCCGCCAGATCCATCACCTGCCCGCCGATCATGCCAAAGGAACCGGCAGCCTCTGAAAGAGCCGATACGGCAGCGCAAATAAGCGTGGGCTCCACAGCCTGATTGGAGGCCGCAACACCAAAAGCGCGGGTTAAAAGTCCGTCTCCCGCCAAGAGTGCCGTAGATTCGCCAAACGCCTTGTGACATGTGGGACGTCCTCTGCGATAATCGTCATCATCCATGCAAGGAAGATCGTCGTGAATGAGCGAATAAGTGTGGATCATTTCTATCGCTGCCGCGAAAGGCAGCGCAGCCTCGTCGCTACCGCCCAAAAGACGGCAGAACTCCAATACAAGCGTAGGGCGGATGCGCTTGGCACGCGGTGCCAAAAGGCTGTAACGCTCTGCGTCCAGCACTGCTTTGAAATCTGCATCCTCACGCTGCGTCAAGCGGTCAAGGGTAGCCTCAACCAAAGCCGCGTTTTCGGCAAGTCGTTTCTCAATCATCATGTTCTTCCTCACCCGCAGTTCCGTTTTCTTCCCCAAGACGAATATGCTCCACCTTCTGCTCTGCCGCATCCAGCCGGTCGTTGCATAGACGTATCAGCTTCATTGCTTCCTCATAAAGAGCAAGGGATTTATCTAACTCTACGTTTCCGGCCTCCAGGCTGCTGACAACCTCCTCCAGGCGGGAAAGCGCTTCTTCAAATTTCAATTTTTTCGTCGCCATATCTACTCGCTTTCTTTTTTACCGACGATAAGGGCATCGACCGAACCGTCACAAAAACGAATTTCCACATGCTGCCCCGGAGACAGCAATGCGCTTTTGGTGATAGCGCCGCCCGCATCATCCAGCACGGCGGTATAACCTCGGGCAAGAACTCCGAGTGGGTTCAGCGCCTCTAATTTGGCAGCCAAAGCTCCAAGAACGCTGCGCTTGCCTGTGGCGATTCCACTCTGCGCACGCTGCAGCCTTTCCGTCATATAGGAAAGCTGCATCCGTTGATCCTCCAAATAGGCCTGTGGCATCCGCAGCACGCGTGCCTCCCGCAATGCGGCAAGACGCTTGCGCTCTGCCTCCAGTCGATGACGCATCATAGCAGCAAGACGCACTTCTATTGCATTCAGCGTAGCCTTCAGCTCCAGCTGATCCGGCACCGCCAGCTCTGCTGCCGCAGAAGGGGTGGGCGCACGCAGATCCGCCACGAAATCACAGATCGTCACATCGGTTTCGTGCCCCACAGCAGAGATCACCGGAATACGCGATGCGGCAACGGTGCGCGCCAACGTTTCGTCGTTAAAAGCCCACAGATCCTCCGTAGAGCCGCCGCCACGACCGAGAATAATCACATCCACGGGACGCTGCTCATTAAAATACCGCACACCGGTCACGAGGCTGGGCGCCGCGCCCGCGCCCTGTACGAGAGCAGGATACAAAACCACCCTCGCCAACGGATAACGTCGGCCTAAAATGTGCATCACATCCCGAACCGCAGCACCGGTAGGCGAGGTGATCACACCAACGGTTTCCGGATACGGTGGTAACGGACGCTTGCGGGTCGGGTCAAATAAGCCTTCCGACTCCAGCTTACGCCGTAATTGCTCGTAGGCGATCCAAAGAGCGCCCACGCCATCCGGCTGCATGTCGTCCACGTAGATCTGGTACTGTCCGTCACGCGGAAAAACCGAAACTCTACCGTGCACGATCACCTTCATGCCGTTCTCCGGCAAAAAGGAGAGCCGCTGCGCATAAGAGCGGAACATGACGCCACGCACGGCACCGCTTTCATCCTTCAGAGAGAAATAGAAATGTCCCGTTTTATAGTGATTGGTGAAATTGGAGATCTCACCCTTCACGTAAAGATTGGCAAGCAAGGGATTGCCATCCATCAGCATTTTCAGATATTCGTTTAATTCCGTAACCGTCAACAAAGCGTCCCGCATAGCGCACCCTCCTTCCATGCTTTTTGAATTTATCCGTTGGTAGCCGCATCTCTGCAAAGCAGCGCGATGCCGGCCGCATTATCCGCCGAAAAGGCAGGTTCGGAAAAATATACCTCTCCGGTCAAGCGCCGCTTCAAATCTGTAGCAATCAAGCGGTTGGACATGACGCCGCCCGCAAAAACCAGCGGCAGTCCGGGGTAAAGACTGCGCAAATGCTCAGCCATTTTATATAGTGTATCAGCAAGAAACTGCAGAACAAAGGCAGCTACCAGCGGTTTGTCTTCGGTTTCGCTATAGAGCTTCATGGCCAAATTTTCAAGCCCGGAAAGATGACAGCTTCCTTCTTTTACAGAGACACGCGGCGGAGGAACGGGCTTATGGTTCCGCATTGCCAGCTGCTCCAGCGCAGGCCCCGCAGGAAAGGAAAGTCCCATGGCGACACCGATGCGATCCACAGCCTGTCCCGCATGAAGGTCAAGCCCTTCACCGCACAGTGCAACGTGAAAGCCTCTTGCAACGGGCGTCACGTGCACCATCTCCGTGGTGCCGCCCGATACGTGAAAGGCACCGAATTCTCGATGGCGCAGCGTATTGAGCGCACCCGAGCCATAAAGCGCGGCCATAATATGTCCATTCTGATGCGAAAACTCATAAATGGGCAATCGCCGCTCTGCCGCGATTGCGTGCGCAGCCACCATACCGGATAAAAAGCAGGGCATATAAGAGTCCTTTGCATCACGAGGGCGGGCGGAAACGCCAATAGCAACAGGGGAATAATCCCGTAGCACCTCGCTCAGCTGATCCAGCAATCCGGGCAGATTTTTGGTATGCGCAAACACCGCGTCGCTTTGCCTGAGACCACGCTCTCCTTCTTTTACAGGAAGAGGGGCCTTAAGATTTGCAATCACCTCACCGGCGGCATTTGCCAACGACACCGAGGTGGTGTAATTACTGGTATCAATACCGATATAGCAGGCCTCAGCCATTTTGCGCTCCGCTGATTTCATTTTTGATGCTGTTGAGCACGCCGTTTACAAAGGGGCGGGCATTTTCATCATCAAAGGTCTTGCAAAGCTCTATGGCCTCATTGAGGGACACGTTGCTGGGAATATCGTCACAATAGAGCATCTCATACACGCAAAGACGCAAAAGCGAGCGGGAAACGCGGGAAATACGTGTGGTCTTCCAACCGCGTGCATGCTTATTGATCAGCTCGTCGATTTCTGCGAGATGCTCACAGACGCCGAAATATGCCGCACGCACGTAAGCATCCTCACCGATCTCGCGAACGTCCACAGAAAGGGCGTAAATATCTTCCCTTGCCTCCTCCGTGCGAAATTCCGTTTCAAACAGAAGGTGGAAAACCGCTTCTCTTGCTTCTCTTCTATTCATACTCATAATATCCTCTTTTCTATAAAAAAGCATATAGTTATATTGATATATAAAATATTATACCCTTTCTTGCTCCAAAAGTCAACAAGAAAATGAATATTTTCATCGAAAATTGCATAAAAATCGATTTCAAATACTGCCTCGCAAATTACCGGCTCGCATTGTCACAGAATATAAAAAAGCTCCGAGCGTTTTTCGCTCGGAGCTTTTTATGCAGACTGTCGTCTGCGCGATGCGGCAAGCACCTTTTGCGGCAGCTTACTCGCTATCGGGCATTTTTTCAAAATCCTCTTTGGCAGCTCCGCACAAGGGACAAACGTAGTCCTCGGGCAGATCCTCAAACTCCGTTCCCTCCGAGATACCGTTTTCGGGATCGCCGTTTCGCGGATCATACTCGTAGCCACACAGTGCACAAACATAAATAGCCATAAAACATACCTCCTTTTGCTTTCTGATTCATCGCATTATATATCATAATCAGCAAAGCCCGTCTTGTCAAGTACATTTTTCATCTTTTGGCATATTTTTTTGAAAAATTTATATTTGTTTCTGCTCAGGCGTCTCGGAAAGATAGATTTTGGCAACATCGGCAATCATCCGCGCACACCCCTCGATACCCAGCAAGGAGCTGTCGAGCGAGAGATGATAGTTGTCGAATTTGCCCCATTTTCTGCCGGTATAAAAATTATAATAGTTTACGCGACTCTTGTCGGTCTTGTTGATCATATTGATCGCTTCGTCGCGGTCAACGCCGTGCTGCTCACAAACGCGATGAATACGCGCTTCCTTGTCAGCATAGATAAAAACGCTGATGCGGGCGGGATGATTGCGCAGCACGTAATCGGCACAGCGGCCAATGAACACGCAGGACTCCTCCTCCACGGCGTTTTTCATAATTTCCGTCTGGGTAATAAACAGCTGATCGTTGATGGGCACATCCACGCCAAAATTGCGTGCGCCATAAAGGGAGGAGCCAAGTGCCAGCGTATAGAGCAAGCTGTTTGTGGCCTTTTCGTCCACTCTGCGAAGATAATCGGCGTTGATCCCGTTCTTTTCTGCGGCCATAAGCAGAAGCTCCTTGTCGTACACGCGGAAGCCAAGAATCTCTCCAACGCGCTTACCGATCTCACGACCGCCGCTGCCGAATTGCCGTCCAATGGTGATAGCTAACTTTTCTGCCATGTGAAATCCCTCCTTTTGGAAACGTTTCCATTTATAGTTTAACACATTTTTGCGAAAATGTAAAGAGAAAATATGTGATAGAACAGGATTTTTTTGAATAAAGTTTTTTGAGGTGATAAAATGCAGACTAAAAAACAGTATATGATGAACGCGCTTCTGCTGACAGCAGTTGCGTTTCTGATGCGAACGGTATCCGTTGGATTCAACATTTACATCTCCGGCCTTGTGGGCGCAGAAACAATGGGGCTCTTATCCTTAATATCCGGAGTATATGGATTTGCCACCACGCTTGCCACCTCCGGCATCCATCTTGCCACGGTTCGTATCATATCGGAGCGTTTACAAAAAACGGGAGGCAGCGAATGTAAAAGATGCCTTACAGCTTGTCTTTGTTATGCTGCGTTTTTTGGAACGCTCGCCACACTTCTGTTGGCTGCGCTGGCACGTCCCATCGGACTTTTTGTTCTGAAGGATCCGCGCACGGTTCGCGCGCTGCTCTTGCTTTCCGCCACACTACTGCCTATTGCCCTTTCGTCGGTGTTGAACGGTTATTTCACCGCCGTTCGTCGGGCATTCAAAAATGCCATTTCGCAAGTGATGGAGCAATTTGTAAAAATTGCGCTTACTACCTATCTTTTGATCGTGATCGCACCCAAAACCGTGGAGGGCAGCGTTATTGCCGTGCTGATGGGCGGTGCTGTGGCCGAAAGCGCCTCTCTTTGTCTCAATTTGCTACTATATCTGTTTGACAAACGCCATTTCAAAAACGTATCTCAGAGAAAATACGGTACACCCTTGCGCGTAGTCTCCGTGGCCATGCCCGTGGCGATCAGCGCCTATATCCGCTCCGGACTGCTGACCCTGGAGCATGTGTTGATCCCAATCGGGCTGAAATCCTACGGCATCGATTACGCCGCCGCGCTTTCCTCATATGGCGCGCTGCACAGCATGGCACTTCCCGTGGTACTTTATCCGGCAGCGCTCCTTTCCTCTTTTGCCGCCCTGCTGATCCCGGAGATTACGGAGCAGGAAAGCGCGGGCAATCGGCGGGAAATCCGTTACATTGCCGGTCGGGTATATCAAATGACGCTGCTATTCGCTGTCGGAGCATCTGCCATAATGCTGTTTCTCTCAGGAGAGCTGGGACAGGTTCTTTACGAAAACAAAGAGGTGTCCTACTTCATCAAATGGCTGGCACCGCTGGTGCCGATCATGTATATGGATACTGCTACGGATGCAATGCTGAAGGGACTGGGACAGCAAGTATATTCTATGAACGTCAATATCATCGATGCGCTGATTTCCGTTCTCTCGGTGTGGATACTTGTGCCTCGCATGGGGATTATGGGTTACCTTGTTACCATATATATTACGGAAATCCTCAATGCCACCTGCAGCGTTTGTCGACTGCTGAAAATCAGCGGCTACGTACCCAGCCCCACCAAGCTCCTCCTGCGTCCGATAATTTCTGCCATAGGCGCAACTTGCATTTCAAATCTGTTATTGATAGTGGGCAAGCAAAGCGATGCTCCCTGCCCTCTTTCACTCACAATGCACATTTTGCTGGTCTGTGTTTTCTATATGACCCTTTTGGCCACCACAAATGCTTTCGGGCAAGCTGAATGGAGATGGCTTCACTCACTATTCCTCAACCAGGAAAGTGCGAGCAGAAAAAGCTGCACTCATCACCTTTTTTTCAAAAAAAAGCCCAAAACAACGTCAAAGCAATAGCTTACAAACCATTTTTGCAAGAATTAAATCAAAATCTTGCAAATTCGATATATATATAAAGGTATATTTCCCATTTTTCTGCAATTTTAATTGTGAACAATCTGTAACTTTTGAAAGTTCCTATTGCAAATTGTGCAAAAATGTAGTAAAATGATATCTGTAGAACGACTGTCCAAACAGTCCTAAATACAGGAGGAGAAAATTATGAAGCACCTGACCACTAACAAGTATGTTGTTTCTTGGATCGAGGAAATGGCCGCTATGACCAACCCCGACAAGATCGTCTGGATCGACGGCACTGAGGAACAGGCCGAGGCTCTGCGCGCAGAGGCTTGCTCTACCGGCGAGATGATCAAGCTCAACCAGGATCTGCTGCCCAACTGCTACCTGCACCGCACCGCCATCAACGACGTTGCCCGTGTAGAGGACAGAACCTTTATCTGCACCGAGAAGAAAGAGGACGCAGGTAATATCAACAACTGGATGGCTCCTGCCGAGATGAAGGAAAAGCTCTTCAAGCTCTACAAAAACTCCATGAAGGGTCGTACCATGTACGTGATTCCCTACTCCATGGGCGTTGTAGGCTCCGACTTCGCCAAGTACGGCATCGAGCTGACTGACTCCATCTACGTTGTACTGAACATGCTCATTATGACTCGCGTTGGCACCAACGTGCTGGAGGCTCTGGGCGATAGCGCTGACTATATCAAGGGTCTGCACGCTCGCGCTGACATCGACGAGGCTAACCGCTATATCACCCACTTCCCCGAAACCAACGAGATCATGTCCGTAAACTCCGGTTACGGCGGAAACGTTCTGCTTGGCAAGAAGTGCTTTGCTCTGCGTATCGCATCTTACCTCGGCCGCAAGGAAGGCTGGATGGCTGAGCACATGCTCATCCTCGGCGTGAAGTTCCCCAACGGCGAGAAGAAGTATATCACCGCTGCATTCCCCTCCGCTTGCGGTAAGACCAACCTTGCAATGCTCATCCCCCCCGCGGCCCTCAAGAAGGAAGGCTACGAGGTTGAGTGTGTCGGCGATGACATCGCTTGGCTCCGCGTGAATAAGGAAGACGGCAAGCTCTACGCCGTTAACCCCGAGAACGGCTTCATCGGCGTAGCTCCCGGCACCAACGCCAAGTCCAATCCTAATGCTCTTGCCACCACTCAGCGCGACACCATCTTCACCAACGTGGTTCACGACACCAAGAACAACACCG
>JAFTQT010000047.1 GCA_017462615.1 Clostridia bacterium
AACTCCTCCGGGCCCATATCCTGATACTTGGGGTTCTGTCCGCACTCCAGCATCAGAGAACCCTGATAATTATACTTATCCATTCTCTCGATCATGGTGTGGTAGTCAAAATCACCGTCGAAGGGAATGAGGTGATAGTCGGCATCCTTCAAGGGATCCTCCTTGTCAAGACCCCAGTTGTCGTGCAGATGGGTGCACATGGTGCGCTTGCCAAAAAGCTCCAGGAAGGGCACATCTACGGTGTAGCAATGCTCGTGGCCACAGTCGTAGCAGAAGCCCACCTCGGGAATGCGGGCATAGCGCCCCAGAATAGCGGCAAGATTGCCTACGTTGCGCAGGTTCTCGAAGGCCACGCGCACACCCTTGTTGAGAGAGTGCTCCACCACCGCATCAAAGCGGGAGAAGCCCATATCGGTGATGGGAGGCGCGATCCAACCGCCGGAAACGTGATGCACAATCGTATCCACGCCAACGGCGGCGGCGTTGTCGATGCCGGCAATAACGGAATCAAACAGGATCTGGTAACCAAGACCCGGATCCCAGTAGGTGTTCACGTGCACACCCTTGTAGGTAAAGGGCACGTGAATGAATTCAAAATCAAGCCCCAGCTTCGTGGCCTCGTTCTTCAGATCCCACGCGCGCTGGAGATCGCAGCAGCTGGGGCCGCTGAAAAAGCTGTCAAAGCCTGCTTCCTTCATATATTTCAGCGAGTCTATCTCGGTAACGCCTCTCAGATAGCCGCTGTTGATACCAAGTTTTCTCATAATCATACTCCTTTTTCAAAAATCACATTTGAGAGAGCTTCTTTACTCTGTCGTAGGCAGTGGCAAGGAACTCCTCGGCGCTGATATCACCGTAATGCCGCTGGGAAACCTCCAGCATCAGCGAGCCCTCATAGCCGTACTTGTCGAGCTTCTGCATCATGGCGGCATAGTCGATATTGCCCTCAAAGGGCAGATAATGCGCGTCCATATCCTTCATGGGATCCTCCTTGTCACGGCCGAAATTGTCGTGCAGGTGGGTGCAGAGGGTGCGCTTGCCGAAGAGATCCAGATAGGGAATGGTCTCGGTGTAGCAATGCTCGTGACCGCAGTCGTAGCAAAAGCCCACCTCGGGAATGCGCTCGTAGCGCTCCATCAAGGCTGCCAGCGTGCCGTGGGTGCGCAGATTCTCAAAGGCGATACGCACGCCCTTTCGCACCGCGTGGGACACGATACGGTCAAAGCGGGAAAGACCGATATCCGAGATCTTCGGCGGCTTCCAGTCACCGTTCACGTGCAATACCACGGTTTTGACCTCGGCGGCGGCCGCCGCGTCGATGGAGCCGAGGATGGCATCCATCAAAGGCACGTAATCGGGGGACGCCTTCCAGCAATGGTTCATATAAAGCGGACTGCCGGAGGGGTGCGTGGCGTGGAAGGGACCGTGGATAAATTCCAGCTCCAGTCCCACGCGCTCCGCCTCGTTTTTGACCGCCGCAACGGATTTTACATCATAGGCAGGGGTGAAAAAGCAATCGAAGCCCGCGTTCTTGATGAGCCCTATGGCCTCCATACCGCTGACGTCCTTCAGTCCCGCGTTGGTAATGCCTAATTTCCGTTCCATATTATGCCTCGGACATATCGCGGATCCGCTTTACGCGCTCGTAGCAGACCTTGAGGAACTCCTCGGGGGACAAGTCCGCCCACTGACCCTTCTGCCAAAGCTCCAGCATGAGGGAGCCCTGGTAGTTGTACTTATCCATCTTATCTACCATATCCTTGAAATCGAAGTCACCCTCAAAGGGCATCAGGTGGTAGTCCGCATCCTTCCTCGGATCCTCCTTGTCAAGACCCCAGTTGTCGTGGAGGTGGGTGGTGGAAAGGCGCTTGCCCAGAATATCCAGCCACGGAATATGCACGGTGTAGCAATGGGCGTGACCGTTGTCGTAGCAGAAGGTGACCTCGGGCACGTTATGATAGCGTTCCATCAGGCTGGTGATGTTGCCCAGGTGCTGCAGGTTCTCAAAGGCAACGCCCACACCCTTCTTGACGGCGTACTCCACGGTGCGGTCAAAGCGGGCAATGCCGAAATCGGACATCTGGGGGGCAGTCCAGCTGCCGGAAACGTGATGCACGATCTTTTTGACACCTGCCTCAGCGGCGCTGTCAATGGTCTCCATGACGCTGTTGAAGAGGGGGCGGTAATCCACGCCGGCCTCCCAGTATTTGTTCACGTGTATGCCGTTACGGGTATAGGGAGCGTGAATGAACTCAAATTCAAGCCCCAGCTTGTCGCCCTCATTCTTCAGCTCGCAGACGGTCTTCACGTCGATGGAGCCGGTGTGGAAGCAGTCAAAGCCGATGTCCTTCATCATGCGCAGCGTGTCGATCTGCGTTTGCTTCTCGTTTCTCGAGCAGCAGCTACTGACGATACCCAATTTTCTTTTCATGATATTTCTCCTTTTCAAAGAGTGATGCCCCACAGGGGATTACAGTTCAGAAATCTTCTTGATGAGCCCGTAGCAGGTGGCGAGGAACTCCTCCTCGGTCATCTCGGGGTGCTTGCCGTTGCCAACCTCCAGACTGAGACAACCGTCGTACTCATATTTGTTGAGGCGATCCATCATGGCCTTGTAGTCGTAGTTACCCTCAAAGGGCAGCAGATGGTAGTCCGCATCCTTCCAGATATCCTCCTTGTCACGGCCGTAGTTGTCGTGAATATGGGTGCAAAGGGTGCGCTTGCCGTAAAGATCCAGATAAGGGATGGTCTCGGTGTAGCAATGCTCGTGGCCGCAGTCAAAGCAGAAGCCCACGTTGGGGATGCGCTCGTAGCGCTCCATGATGGCGGCAAGATTGCCGGGCTTGCGAATGTTCTCAAAGGCGATATGCACGCCCTTTCTGACGGCGTGCGCCACCAGGCGGTCAAAGCGG
The DNA here is from genome assembly GCA_017462615.1 of Clostridia bacterium. GTDB lineage: Bacteria > Bacillota > Clostridia > Oscillospirales > CAG-272 > Firm-07. Next base: position 2,913 of record JAFTQT010000047.1, read on the forward strand.
TCAAAGCCAATGTCGTTGAGGTGCGGCGGCCACCAGCCGGAGGACACGTGGCAAACCACGGTCTTGACGCCCGCTTCCGCGGCGCCGTCAATGGAGCCGATGATCTTATCAAAGATCGCCACGTGGTCGAGGCCCGACTTCCAGAGATTGTTGATGCCGCCAAAGGGGGCGTGCACGAAATCGTAATAGAGCCCCACCTGCTCGGCCTTTTCCTTCAGAGCGCAGATGTAAGCAACGTCGCATCCGCCGCTGAAGAATGCTTCAAAGCCCGCCGCCTTGATCTTTTCGAGCGCGTCGATCTCCGCCACGCCCTTCAGACAACCGGCTTCAATACCCAATTTTCTTTCCATAATGCTCTCCTTCCAAAATATACATTATTTCAAGCCGGAAATGGCCTCGGAAATGGTTTCCTTCGCCAATCTTCCGTATTTATCCACTTCTACCTTATTCCGCTCGCCGTGGGTCAGACACCCGGCGCCGCCAACGCAGCCGCCAAGACAGGCCATGCCCTCAATAAAGTTGGCATCCAGCACGTTCTTGCTCTTTTTGGCAAGTGCCGCACGACAGGCTTCAATACCGTCACAGGTGCAGGACTTCAATTCAAAATCCGACAGCCCCTGCTCCGCGAGACCCTCCTTCACCGCGTCGGAAAGTCCGCCGCAGCGGGCGAAAATGCGCCCGAAATAAGAGGCATCGTCCAGCCAGCTTTCAGGGAGGGTCGTGATGTCAATATCGCGGCTGTCAAACAGCGCCTGCAGCTCCTCAAAGGTGATGGCGCAGTCCACAAAGGGGCGCACGGATTCCTTTTGCACCTCTGCCTTTTTGGCGGTACAGGGGCCGATGAAGATCACCTTGCAGGTGGGATCCTGCTCCTTCAGATGCTTGGCGATGGCCGCCATGGGCGACAGATTCTCCGATACGTTGGAGAGCAGCTCCGGGAAGGCCTTGCGCACGTATTCTACGAACGCGGGACAGCAGGAGCTGATGAGAAAGCCCTTTTCGGCAAGCTCCCGGGACTCGGCACTGGCCACCATATCCGCACCCAGAGCCGCCTCGGTGATAGAGGCAAAGCCCAGCTCCTTCAAGCCCGTAAAGACCTGACCGAGCTTGGCGTAATGAAACTGGCTGGCAATGGAGGGTGCTACCACCGCACGAACCTTATAGGCGGTGTTGCCCTCACTTTTTTTGATGATATCAATGGCATCCAGAATAAAGGATTTATCCACGATAGCGCCGAAGGGACATTGATAGACGCACGCACCGCAGGAAATGCATTTGTTGTTGTCGATGTAGGTGGCGTTGTCCTCCTCGCGGATCTTCACCGCCTTGACCTTGCAGGCGTTCTGACAGGGACGCTTGCGGTTGGCAATGGCGGAATAGGGGCAGACCTTGGCGCACAGACCGCACTCCACGCATTTGCTTTTATCGATGTGGGCGGTGTGATGCTCGTCAAAGGTGATGGCGCCGCGCTTGCACACGCTCTCGCAGCGGTGAGCAAGGCAACCGCGACAGGAGGCCGTCACCTCGTAGCCGCCGATGGGGCACTCGTCACAGGCGATCTCGATGACCTCGATCACATTGGGGTTGCTCTTGTCGCCGCCCATGGCGATCTTGATCTGCTCGGAAACCACCGCACGCTCCTTATAGACGCAGCAGCGCATGGAGGGCACCTTGCCGGGGATGATCCTTTTGGGAATATCCAACAGATTCTCAGTCAGCGTGCCGGCAAAGGCCTCCCTTGCCACCTCACGCAGAACCTTATATTTCAGATGCTGTACCTTCGTGTCAAATTTCCGCATCGCACTCTCCTTAGCCGCACGGGAGTCGAACAAAACCGGTTTTGTCGGGCAGGTTTCCTCGATCACTACGGTTCTTTTCTTGACAATATATCTATATGGTCTGCGAAAAGAACCTTGTCCTCAAAAAAATCTGTTCCGTCAAAACTGTGCAACACCTCACGGCGAATTTGTTTTTGATGAATTTTGGTGGGATTTTGCGAAGCAAGGTGTGTACCTTGCGAGTGAAAGCGCGCCGAAAGACGCGAAAACAAATCACCGTGAGGCGATTTCGTTCGGCTCCCGTGCGGCT
>JAFTQT010000048.1 GCA_017462615.1 Clostridia bacterium
CAGCCGCCGAGCAAACTTAGCTTTTCGGGCAAAGCCCGAAAATAACGAGCACCCGTAATCCGCCATAATCCGCGTAGCCATCACAAAATCGCGGACGCCGCCGGAGGCGGCGACACCTCATCCGCCTCGGCTTCGCTCGGCACCTTCCCCCACTGGGGAAGGCTGTAGAGCACCCGTAATCCGCCATAATCCGCGTAGCCATCACGGAATCGCGGACGTCGCCTTGGGCGGCGACACCTCATCCGCCTCGGCTTCGCTCGGCACCTTCCCCCACTGGGGAAGGCTGTAGAGCACCCGTAATCCGCTGCTATGCGGCTACGGGATTCCGCTGCGGCTGTGCCTTGCGCTTTTGCGGCTTGCCGCAAAAGTGCGGTTCCGCTTCGCTTCACTCAGAACGACACGGAGTCACCCCCCATTCGGGGGTGTTTCTTTTTGCCCGGCGGCCTATGGCCGCAGGAAGTGCAATTATAATGAAGCAAAAATGCACATCCCCCTTGCAAGCGGTCAAAAGCCGTGTTATAATGAATTATCAAATGCCGAAAGGGGCGTATAAGCCATTCGGCAATAAATAGGAGGCATCTATGAACTGGGAAAAGGAACTTTATATGAGTGAGCAGGAGCAGCCATTGGATCGTCTGGTGGAGGGCTACAGCAACACAAGCATTTTCCGGACTATCGGATTTATCGGCGATAGCCTTTCCTCAGGCGAGTTTGAGTCGCGTAATGAGGAGGGCAAGCCCGGCTACCACGACTATTACGACTATTCCTGGGGGCAGTATATCGCGCGGAAGAACGGCCTCAAGGCCTACAATTTCTCCAAGGGCGGCATGCAGGCTAAGGCTTATATGGAGAAATTCGCGGAGGAAAACGGCTTTTGGGATCCTGCCCTCGCCTGCCAGGCATACGTGCTGGCGCTGGGCGTCAACGACGTGGTCAATGCCGGCATGGAGATCGGCTCGGTGGCCGATATCGACCCCGAGGATTGGCGAAGCAACAAGCCCACCTTCGTTGGTTATTACGCCCAGATCATTGCGCGGATCAAGGCGGAGATCCAGCCGGAGGCCAAGTTCTTTTTGATGACCATGATGCGTCACGATGAGAGCGCGGAGCGGGATGAAAAGCGTCGGAAGCACGCCGAGGCACTCTATGACCTGGCAGCGCATTTCGAAAACACCTACGTGATCGACCTGTATCGGTACGGCCCCGTGTACAGCGAGGCGTATGAGAAGGCCTATAGCCTTTACGGTCATCTGAACCCCATGGGCTACGTGCTCACTGCCAAAATGGTGGATTCCTATATTGACTACATCATCCGCAAAAATCCAGAGGATTTTTGCCGCGTGCCCTTTATCGGCAAGGGACTGAAATAAAGGCTGTTCGCTTAAGGGTACAAAACGTACAGTTTTGTGTTTTTAGGTGAAAAGAAATTGACAGCGGTTTTTTCGCATGCTATAATGCCAGCAGGGAGGATTCCCTATAATAAAGAAAGGTAGGATAAGGCAATGCCCGTTAAAATTGGACTTCGACACATCGATTTATGGAACGAATCCTTGGAGAAGCAGGTGCAAAAATACGAGGAGGAGCAGGTAGAGCCCGGTCAGATCGTATTCTACGGTCCTTCCAACTTCACCCGCTGGAGCACGAAATGGGAGCACCGCCCCCTGCGCGAGGAAATCGTCGGCGCAAGCGGCAAGCCCTGCTGTATCAACCGCGGCTTCGGCTCCAGCTGTGCGGAGCATCAGCTTTACTACTATTCCCGCATGGTGCGCCCCTTGAAGCCCCGCGTGCTGGTATACAGCGCGAATTACGGCAACGGCAGGGCTTTCGGCTACACAAAGGAGGAAAACTGGGAGCTTGCCCAGCGCGTGCTGGTATACGCCATGACCGATTTCCCCGATATGCGTATCTATCTGGAGGGTGCCGGTGTGTCGCAGAAAACCGAGGAAAAGGGTTTTCCCGAACGCATCGAATACAACGAATGGCTGCAGAAGTTCGCGGCAGAATATCCGCAGATCACCTACGTGGATAAGTTGAATTACATGCCCCTGCGCAGAAAGGATATCTACGTGGAGGACGGCGTACATTACAATCAAGAGGGATACGATATCTACGCGGAATTTTACCGCGAGATTTTAAAGGACGAGCTGGCTCGTTATTAATGAATGGAGGAAAAGACAATGCCCGTTAAAATTGGACTTCGACACATCGATTTATGGAACGAATCCCTGGAGAAGCAGGTGCAAAAATACGAGGAGGAGCAGGTAGAGCCCGGTCAGATCGTGTTCTACGGCCCTTCCAATTTCACCCGTTGGAGCACGAAATGGGAGCACCGTCCCCTGCGCGAGGAAATCGTCGGCGCAAGCGGCAAGCCCTGCTGTGTCAACCGCGGCTTCGGCTCCAGCTGTGGCGAGCAGCAGCTTTATTATTACGACCGTATGGTGCGGCCGCTCGCGCCCAGCGTGCTGGTCTATAACTGCACCAACGGCAACGGTGGGGCTTTTGGCTATACTTGGGAGGAAAACTGGGAGCTTTCCCAGCGCGTGATCGCTTATGCCATGACGGATTTCCCCGGTCTGCACGTCTATCTGGAGGGTGCGGGCATCTCGCCGAAGGGTAAGGAGAAGGGGGATATCGAGCACCGCAAGGAGTGCAATAAGTATTTGGAGGAATTTGCCGCCAAGACACCGGGTGTCACCTACGTGGATAAAATGAATTACACCCCGATGCACCGCGACGACATCTTTGTGGCAGACGGCGTACATTACAATCAAGAGGGATACGATATCTACGCGGAATTTTACCGTGAGGTACTGAAGGACGAGCTGAAGCGTTTTTGAGAAAAGGAAACTCAACGCGGAGCTTTTATGTTGAGGCTTATCGGGGTGTTTCATGAAAGAAAATCTCTCCCTCCGTCGCCTTCGGCGCCACCTCCCTCGTCAGAGGGAGGCATTCGTCATGCGTAACATTGCAAATAAAAACGAAACACAGGAAAGAAATGCAGCACGGCAAATATAGTCAGCCCCCTTCTGACGAGGGAGGTGGGCAGCCGCTTGTCGGCTGACGGAGGGAGAGAATCTCATTCCCCGACAAATCAAAATTCGAAACCATCAGCACGAACGCGATAGTATTGTGAAGAAGGAGAAAAGAGCAATGCCTGTTAAGGTTGGATTACAGTATATTGAGCAGTGGAAGGACTCCATGGAGAATTACGTCCGCAGATACGAGCGGGAGCCCGTTGTCAAGGATCAGATCGTATTCTACGGCCCCTCTTATTATACCCGCTGGAGTGAGCGGTGGGAACACCGTCCCCTTCGCGAGGAGCTGGTAGGCAAGAGCGGCGCCGCCTGCTGCATCAACCGCGGCTTCGGCTCCTCTTGTCCCGAGCATCAGCTGTATTACTACTCCCGCATGATCCGTCCTCTCGCGCCCCGCGTGTTGGTTTACGGCAGCTGGGGCAACAGCGAGGCCTTTGGCTACACCAACGAGGAGGCCTTCGAGCTGGCGCAGCGCGTGGTGATGTACGCGCTGACCGATTTCCCGGAGCTGCGGATATATCTTTCCGGTGCCCAGGCCACGCGGGACATGGACGAGGCAACGCTTGCCTCCCGCAGAGCGTACAGCGAGATGATCCGCAAATTTGCCGAGGAAACACCGCGCTGCACGTATTTTGACCCGCTTTCCTGGGAGCCGCTTTTCGCAAAGGATATTTACGTTTCAGACGGCGTGCACTATAATCAGAAGGGCTACGATATTTACGCTGATTTCTACCGCGAGGTGCTGAAGGACGAGCTGGCAAAATATTGAGGAAAACGGCGGAGGAACTACTATGAACTACTGGACGCAAAGCACGAAAAATATTTGGGTAGCCGCTCACCGCGGCTGGTGCTCCAAATACCCTGAAAATACCATGGAAGCTTTCCGCGCGGCGGTGGAGCTGGGTGTGGATCAGATCGAGCTGGACGTGCGGGTGACCCGCGACGGAGAGCTTGTGATCATACATGACGCCACCGTAGACCGCACCACTAACGGCACGGGCAAGGTGTGCGACAAGCTGCTTTCCGAGTTGAAGGCGCTGGACGCGGGCTCTCATAAGGGGGAGGAGTTCAAGGGCGCACAGATCCCCACCTTCCGTGAGTTTATGGAGTATATCAAGGATCACCCCACCATGACCGTGGATATTGAATTGAAGGAATATCCCACACCGGGCAGAGAGGAGCTGGCCTATGAGGTCTGCGACCGCATTCTTGCCATGGTGGACGAGTACGGCTTCACCGACCGCGTGGTCATCAACAGCTTCAGCGGCAAGTTGAATGAATACGTCAACGATAAGTACGGCAAAAAGTACCGTCAGCACGTGTTTTACCCCATTTCTCACCTGGGCTCTGTCACCCGCGATCCCTATGCGTACGCCTACTGCTGCTGTATGTTCCGCACCACCTACTGCGAAATCAACATGCCCGAAAAGATGGAATTTGATCGCATGGCCGCGCGGGGCGTGCAGCCCTGGGCAGGCGCCTCCGTCAGGGACGAGGCAGGCGTGGATATGGCCATTGCCAACGGTGCTACGCTCATTACCTGCAACAACCCCGACGTGATCCTCTCACTGCTGCGGGAAAAGGGCTATCACAAGTGATAAAACCCATACCGTTTTGGGGGTAAACAAAAAACCGGAGGTGTGCTTCCGGTTTTTTGCTTTTGAAATTTCGAAAATGTTTCGTGCCGACAGGGCTTGACTATTTCAGTATAAGGAGTTAAAATGAAAAAAGAAACATCATTCCAACAAAACATTGTACCCTAAAAAGGAGAATGAGTATGAAATTTACGGCGACGGGTGACGCGATCATTCAGCGTCGGATCCCGGAGGATTTTGCGGGATACGCGGAGCTTCGTGATTTTATCATGCAGGGAGACGCTCGGTTTTTTAATTTGGAAACCACGCTGAACAGAAAGGGCGAATGCCATGCCTCTCAGTTTAGCGGCGGCACGTATATTAGAACCGAGCCGGAGGTGCTATGCGACCTCAAGCGCTTCGGCTTCAATATGACCACCGCCAACAACAATCACGCGTTGGATTTTTCCTATGGCGGTTTTGACAGCACGCTTGCCGCGCTGAACGCCAGCGGCCTTGTGCACGCGGGAATCGGCAACAATCTCGCAGAGGCGGCGGCTCCCGCGTATCTGGATACGGCTTCGGGTCGGGTGGCCTTGATTGCCGTCAATACCACCTTTAATGCCCCCATGATGGCGGGTAAGCAGACCGAGCGCATCCCCGGCCGCCCCGGCATCAACGGCTTGCGCATCGAGGAGAAGCTGATCGTTACGCGGGAGGAGCTGGATTTCATCCGTGAGCTTTCTCACCGTATGGGCGTGAATGCCTCCAGAGAGATCATCCGTCGGGAGGGATATTATCCGGAGTTGGCGGAGGATGAAGCGGAATTCGGCGCGTTGAAGTTCACGCTCGGCGAAAAGAGCGAGCGCAGGCTGGTGCCCAACGCCGAGGATATGGCGCGGGTCGAGCGCGCCATTCACGAGGCACGCTTTGGGGCGGACTATGTTATGATCTCTCTCCACTCTCATCAGATCGACGGGCGCACCAAGGAGGACGTGCCGCGTTTCCTTGGCGAGATCGCCCATCGACTGATCGACGCGGGCGCGGATGCCATCGTTGGTCACGGCCCGCATCTGCTCAGACCCATTGAGGTCTACCGCCAAAAGCCCATCTTTTATTCGCTCGGCGACTTCATCTGCGAGCTTTACAGCGTGGAGATCGCGCCGGCGGAGTTTTTCGACAAGCAAGGAATGGATGCCAACCGCGACACCGTGCATGATCTGCTTAAAAAGCGCTCTGCGAGCTTCACGAGAGGGCTGATGGAGGACAGGAAAATGATGGAGGCGGTGGTGCCGCTTTGGGAGACCGACGACGAGGGCAATATGACCTCGCTCCGCCTGCTCCCCGTAGAGCTTGGCATGAAATGTAAAAAATCGCTGGAGGGGTTACCCACCAAGGCAAAAAATCTTGATCTTGTCAAGCGTCTTGCCGACATGTCCGCGCCCTACGGCGTTTCCATGCAGGTGGAAGCCGACGGTACCGTCACCTGTAGCTGGTAAATAAGAAAAAACGGCATTTTCTCGGTCAAAAAACGAGAAAATGCCGTTTTTGGTCCATCTCCGCAATTTCGAAAATGTTTCGTAAAAACATCTATTGACTTTTCATCTGCTTTGGGTTACAATGCAGATAGAAAAGTGTGCTTTTTCAGCACGATTTCATTTAATGAAGAAAAGGAGCAATCATATGGCATATTTGATGGGCATTGATATGGGCACCACCTCGGTGAAAACTGCTGTTTTCGACGAGGCGCTGCAGGAAAAAATGAAGCTGACCGCCGACTATACCCTGGATTCCAAGGGAGATACGGTGGAGTTTCCCGCCGAGCAGTATTGGGAGATCGTGAAGGGCGAGATCGCCAAGGTGACGGCGGAGCTGAAGATCGATGCGCTGGCCATCGACACCCAATGCGAAACCCTCATTCTGACCGATGAGGCGGGCAATCCCGTCCGCCCTGCCATCGTGTGGCTGGATAACCGCGCCACCAAGGAGGCCGAGGCAATCGAAAAGCACTTTGGCCGTCAGAAGGTCTACGAGGTGACGGGGCAGCCTGAGGTGACCGCCACCTGGCCTGCCTGCAAGCTGTTGTGGGTCAAAAACAACGAGCCGGAGGTTTGGGCGAAAACAAAGCGCGTGTTCCTTCTGGAGGATTATATCCTCTTCAAGATGACCGGCCGCTTTGTAACCGAAAAGACGCTGCAATCCTCCACCATCTATTTTGATATCAAGGGCAACTGCTGGTGGCAGGAGATGCTGGATTTCATCGGCGTTTCCAAGGACGTGCTGCCGGAGCTGTTGGACAGCGGCGTTTACGTGGGTGATTACGCGGGTATCAAGGTAACTACGGGTGCTATGGATCAGGTTTCCGGTGCCATCGGCGCCGGCGTGGTCAAGCCCGGTATCGTCAGCGTGATGACCGGCACCACCATGGTGATCTTCACTCCGTCCGAGGGCGTTCCCGCTTACGATCCCGCCAGCATCGTGCCTTGCCATTACAATTACGACGGCAAATACTGTCTGCTTTCCTGGTCGCCTACCGCCGGCATGGCGCTGAAATGGTTCCGGAATGCGCTGTGTGAGAACTTCTCCTTCCGCGAGTTGGACGAGCTGGCCGCACCCATTGCCCCCGGCTCCGACGGCGTGACCTTCCTGCCCTATCTCTGCGGCTCCACCATGCCCAAGTACAACCCCGCCGCCAGAGGCAGCTTTACCGGCCTTACCACCGAGCACGGCAGAGGGCATTTCGTCCGTGCGGTAATGGAATCCATTGCCTGCACGCTGAAGTCCAATCTGGAGTATCTCTCCCTTGACGTCAGCGAGATCCGCGCCATGGGCGGCGGTGCTACCAGCCCCCTGTGGTGTCAGATGAAGTCGGATATGACCGGCAAGACCCTTCTGACGCTGAAAAATACCGAGACCGCTTGCCTTGGCGCGGCCATTCTTGCCGGTGTTGGCACGGGTGTGTTTACCTCGGTGGAGGCGGCGGCCGAGCACATTCTCACCAATAAGGTCTATCAGCCCCAGGGCGCGGATTATACCGAGTGCTATGCGCGTTACTGTGCTTACGATAAAATTCTGAACGTGTAAAAATAAGACACGCCGCACATACAGCAAATAAATTGGGCTTTATCGAGATATGCAAATAAAAAATCTCTCCCTCTGTCGCCTTCGGCGCCACCTCCCTCGTCAGAGGGAGGCATTCGTTATGCGTAACATTGCAAGTAAAGACGGGACATACGAAAGGAGTGCAACATGGCAGACATAGTCAGCCTCCCTCTGACGAGGGAGGTGGCTTGCGTAGCAAGACGGAGGGAGAGAATTCGCAGCCCAGATCAATCAAAATTGAAATATAAACAGCAAATATCAACCATTGGCGATAACATAAAAATAAAAAGGAGATTTGAAAATGGCAAAGGCTGCATTCGTAGGATTCGGAGAGGTCAATACTCCCATCGACATCATCATCAGAAAATGTGAAAAGGCCGCAGCAGACCTGGAGGCACAGGGGCTTGACCTTATCAAGGTCTATCCCATTACCGACGATTATGAAGAAAAGGACGTAAAAAAGGCAGTTAGTGCCCTGACGGGGCAGGATTTTGATTGCTTGGTGGTCTGTATTGCGGGTTGGATCCCCACCCACGCAGTAGTGAAGGTGACCGAGCATTTCCGCCACAAGCCCATGGTGCTGTGGGGGCTTTGCGGTTGGATTGAAAATGACGGTCGCTTGGTGACCACCGCCGATCAGGCAGGCACCACCGCCATTCGCAAGACCTTCTATGATCTCGGCTATACCTTCAAGTACATTTACGATATCATCGGCAAGCCCTCCGGTGCCGCACGTGTCTGCAAATACGCCACCGCCGCTGCCGCCGCCGCCAAGCTGCGCCACGCAAGAGTGGGCATGGCAGGCTACCGCGATATGAATCTTTACGGCACGCAGGCCGACGGCCCCTCCCTCAAGCGCGTGGTGGGTCCCGAGATCGAGACCTTTGAAATGCTGGAGCTGCAGCAGCGCTATGAAAAGGTAACCGATGCCGAGAAGCAGGCTGTGATCGATAACTGCATCTCCAAGTGGAAGTTCCTGAAGCCCGCCAAGCGTGAGGGCCTGGAAAAGGCCGCAGGCTACTATCTTGCCGCCAAGGCCATCTGCGACGAGCGCGGCTACGAGGCTATTTCCCTCAAGGACGTGGACGGCATGAAGAAGCTCCTCGGCTTTCCCCCTGCCCCCATCTTTATGCTGCTTGCCGACGAGGCCGGGCTTGTGACCGTACCCGAAAACGACTCTCTCGGCAACGTCACGCAGCTGATGGTAAAGCATCTGACCGGCCAGGCCGCCCATTATCTGGAGTTTTACGAGTTCTTTGAAAGCAGCGTGCTCGCCGGTGTGCCGGACTATGTCCCTGCCGCCGTGGTGGATGGCGAGGTCACCGTGATGCCCGCCGCCTTCGGTGAGCTTTCCGAGGGTATTCTCAACGTCAGCCGCGTGAAGGGCGGAGAGCTGACCATGTGTCGCCTTACCTGCGTGGACGGTCAGTATTATATGCACATGGTAAGCGGCTTCGGCAAGACTCCGCAGAAGTGGGAGGAGGCCGGCTGGACCCAGCCCGCACCCCAGCTGCCCGGTCTTGAGATCGAGCTTGACGACGTGCCCGCCTTCGCGGAAAACGTGATGTGCCAGCACTATATCATCGCCTACGGCGATCAGCGTGAGCTGATGGAGAATCTTTGCGATATCCTCGGCATCGAGGTCATCTGAGGAGGGGCTTTTGCTTTCTTGAAATGAAGCAGCGTTATTGGCAAAGCGCGCGTATCAGCGTGCTGGTGTTCATATCGGTTTTCCTTTCCTTCGCTTACATTAGTATGACGAAGATGTGCTTTTCCGCGTCGATGGTGTTCATCGTAAGCGAAGGCACGATGACGAAATTTGAAACGGGCAATATCGTTTCCATGTTTTATGTCACCTATGCCATTTTGCAGGTGGTTGGCGGCTTCGTGGTGGATAAATATCCACCGGAGCGGTTTATCACCATTGGCATGGTGGGTGCTGCGGTGTGCAATCTGCTCGTCTATTACAATCGGAATTACGTGTTTGTGATGATCGTTTGGGCATTGAACGGCATCGTGCAATTCGGCGTGTACCCGGCGGTTTTCAAGATCCTGACCACGATGCTGAAGCCGGAGCACAGAGATCTGGGGCTGGTGCTGTCCGGCTTTGCCAATCCCGCGGGCACGCTTGCCAGCTATCTGGTGGCGGCACTGGTGCCCCATTGGCGTTATAATTTTCTGGTTTCCGCCATCGGTCTTGTGGCCTTCGGTGTGATCTGGGAGATCGTATTCGCCATGTCCAAGTGCGATCTTGTAACGGTGGAAACGGAGGTGAAGAGGATCGAAACCAAATCGGAGGAATCCTTTGGTAGATTGATTCTTCGCAGCGGTGTTTGGCTTTTCATGATCATCGGCCTCATACGCGGCTCGTTTGATAACGGCTTCCGCAGTCTGACGCCCACGATGATCAAGGAATGCTACGAC
>JAFTQT010000007.1 GCA_017462615.1 Clostridia bacterium
CCCGGTTCCATTCGCTATGAATTGCCCAACCTCTTTTTTGAAGGTTTTTGCGGAGGTGTGGGTGAATTTTTTGCCCCCAAGGGGCAAAAAAGAGGGGACGTGCGCGAGCGCCCACTGTGTGGGATGCAGCGAGCGCTAAGGAGTGGCAGCCGTCGCAGAACGCGAGCAAAACGCGATTTGCGATGCGTGATGCGAAAACGGCAACAGGAAAGAGGAGGCGGTTTTTGTCAAAAAGAGCCTCCTCTCCCTCAATCAGGGCGCTTTTGCAAAAGTGTCCTCCTCCTGCTCCCGCTCTTCCTCCCCGATAAATCAAAATTTGAAATCCCTGATACATTGACGAGAGCTCATGCTACATTTTCATTCATCCGTCTCTATTATTTCGCAAGCTGCGACAACGCCAGGGGGATCCCCAGCGCCTCCAGGCGCAGGCAGGCCTCCCGTACCCGATCGGGGCGGTAGTCCTCTACCCTGTGGCCGTCAAAGCCCACGCTGAGAGATACGCCGGACTCCCGCACGATGGCCTGCTGCTCAGCGTCCTCAAAAAAACGCTTCACGTAGGCGTGCTCCCGATACTGATGGATGCTGTCGTAGCTGACGTTCAGCTCCCAAAAAAGCCCCGCCTCGGCCATGCGACGGAAGTAGCGGTAGGGATCCTCCCCGCGCTTTTCAAGAAACGCAAACAGATCGGTATGGGCAATGCCCACGGGACAGCCGCAGCGCTCCGCGTAGCCGAAGAGGTCACCTCCCGCCACGGAGATATCCGGCTGATCCAGCTGCTCGATCAGCGCGTAATCAAAAAAGGAAATATCGTTGACAAGAGGAAAATCCGCCCGCCGCACGTCGGTGGCGGTGCGCAGCTCAATGCCGCGAAGAACCGTGATGCGGTCGGCGTATTTTTCCCGGACGAGATTGATATGATCAAAGTACCGCCGCAGGGTGCGGCCGTAATCCTCAAAGAGCGCTTCGCCCTCATATTTATAAACGCAGCGCCGCGCCTGCCCCACGCCGTGAGCGTGGTCGGTGATGCCGAACAGCGTCACGCCCCCGGCAATGGCGGCCTCCACGATCTCCTCCGGGCGATCCTTGCCGCAGAAGGAATAATAGGTATGAGAATGCAGATCCTGTATCATAGCGTTACCCCTTTTATCATTCTACCGGCTCAAAGCCGTCGGGCAGCGCGCCCGTAAAGCGATAGAGCTGCACCACGGAGGTTTGCAGCCCCTGGGCAGTTTTGCCCTCGTGAGAAACGTAAAAATATCCGTCACCCAGCGCCTCGAGGCCCGTGGTACCCCAACGGAACTGATATCCCCGAATGCCGCTTTCCCCATGCAGCACCCCGAGCGCGGCCTGCTGGAGCAGCAAGCCCTCCTCCGGGAGGCCGGCCAGACGCGCCCGCCGGGGAGCAACGCTGCCGTCGATGATATACAGACTATAATTGGGAAATTGCGGCTTTTTGCCCCGATAGACCGCCAGCAGCCAGTTGTTGCTTGTGGGATCGTAGCAAAGATTCTGCACGCCGAAGGTAGTGTTTCCGGTATAGAAAAAGTACCGCGCGTCGGCAGCGGGGCCGCTGTGGTGCGGAGCCGCCTGGGAAAGCGGCCGCTCATAGGCGCGAAGCGCGCGCCAATCGTATTGCAGCAGCACCTGATGGTCGTTATCACGCCGCGCAGTATCCCCATAAATCCCGTAGGCCACCATCATCTGCGCAGGGCTATCGGAGGCAGCACCGAAGGCAGGGCCAAAGGAGAGGCCGTCAATGCCGCTGCAGCCGTAGCGATGGGGATGTCCGTTCTCGCCCTCGGCCGCAAAATCCGCCGCCACGTCGGGAAGATACACGGCGGTCATAATGCCATCCCGCTCCGCATCCAGGCCTACGCGGTCAATGCGATCCGCATCAAAGGCCACCGCATAAAAGGCGTTTTCGGTCACGGTGTCCACCGCCCGACCAAGCCCCCTCAGGATCCCCTTGCCGATCACGTCGTTTTTGAACTCCAGCGAGCCCCACACGCGGCCGTCTCCCGCGTTATACGCGATGCAGCCGAGGTGTCCCACCAGGCCGTCCACCGTACCGATCAGGTTGCCGGAAAGATCGGTCTTTACCAGCATGGTGGTAAAGGAATAGCAGATGTAGCCCTTTTGAAGGTTAACGGCAATGCCCTGCACGTGGGACGTCGGCCACGCGCCGCCCGAAAGGCGGCGGGGCAGCTTCGTAATATCCATACCAGTACCTCCGCACTTTGTTTTTTGCATTATAGCACATGCGGCGCGCTTTTGCAACAGAAAAAGAAAAAGCCGCAAGAGAATTTCTCTTGCGGCCGGGTTCAGTGAGACATCTCCTCGATGCGATCCTCGGAGCGGAAGATCAGAGAAATGCACCACACACCTGCCAGCGCGATCACGGTATAGATGATCCGTGCCAGCAGTGCTGCAGAGCCACCGCAGAGCCACGCCACCACATCAAATTGAAAAAGCCCCACCAAGCCCCAGTTGAGCGAGCCGATCACCACAAGGATCAGCGCGATCCGATCAATGACTGTCATCGTCATTACCTCTCTTTCAAAGAGCCGTTTTCAAAGACCTGACCGTTGGTCACAGCCTCGGTACTATTCTGCGCGGATTTCGCATCGCTAATCGCGGTAAAAATTGCTTTTTGAGGTGGATATTTCTTTACACCGGGGAAAAAATATGCTATACTATAAAGGAAAATAAGCTGTAAAGGAGGTCTTTTTATGCTCGAACGGCTGGCCGCCGGCATCCCCGATTATATTCTTTCCCTGATGGACGCGCTGGAGAGCGCCGGTCGCCGCGGATACGCCGTGGGGGGCTGCGTGCGCGATCTTTTGCTTGGCAGAGTGCCGGATGATTTTGACATGACCTCCAACGCCCCGCCCGAGGAGCTGATGCGGATCCTTGCCGCTTATCGGGTCATCCCCACGGGGCTGCAGCACGGCACGGTGACGGTGCTCTCTGAGGGACATCCGGTGGAGATCACCACCCACCGCACCGACGGTACCTACTCCGACAGCCGCCACCCCGATACCGTCACCTTTACCGAGCGCGTGGAGGAGGATCTGGCCCGGCGGGATTTCACCATCAACGCCATGGCCTATCATCCGGAGGTCGGCATCGTGGACCCCTACGGTGGCCGTCGGGATCTTGCCCGCGGCGTGATTCGCGCCGTGGGCGATCCGCAAAGGCGCTTCCGGGAGGACGCACTACGGATCCTACGCTGCTTCCGCTTTGCCGCCAAGCTGCAATTTGAAATAGAAAAGGAGACCGAGCGGGGCGCGGCCATCCTTGCCCCTCGCCTTGCGGATATTGCGGTAGAGCGCATCCTCACCGAGCTCTGCAAGCTGCTGGAGGCGCCGGGCGCGGACAAGGCGCTCTTCCGTATGGAGGCGGCGGGCGTGCTACCCTACGTATTCCCGGAGGCAATACCCGACAGCGCCCTGTTCGACACGCTGAACGCCCTGCCCCCCGAGGCCGCCCTGCGCCTTGCGGCGTTGCTTTCCGACAAGGCGGCTGCCACCGTCGAGGCGCTTTGCCGCAGACTACACGCCTCCAACGCCTTTATCAAGCAGGTCGTGGGGTACCTTGCCGCCTACAAGTCGGAGCTCCCCACCGACGCTTACACCGCCAGACGCTTTCTCTGCCACCACTTCGGCCAGGAGGAGGGGGGGCTGGCGCTGCACAAGGCGCTGAACGGTGAGAATATCACCGCGGCCCTTGACCTGGTGCGCCAGGTGCGGCGGGATCGCACCGCCGTAGAGCTGCGGCGCCTTGCCCTCAACGGCCGCGAGCTGCAGGAGCAGGTGGGCGTGCCCCCTGCCGAAACAGGAAAGCTATTGCTATATCTGCAGGATCAGGTCTGGCGCGATCCCGCCTGTAACCGCCGGGAAACGCTGCTTGCCCTTGCCCGACAATATCTATCGAAGGGAGAATAACCGTGTCCGATACCATCCGATTTGAAGCCTTTACCTACCCCTCCGCCGACGGCAAAAACACCGTGCACGCCTATATCTGGGCGCCGGAAAGCCCCCGTGGGATTATTCAGCTTTCCCACGGCATGTGTGAATACGTGCAGCGCTACGACGCCTGGGCGAGACGCTTTGCCGAGGCAGGCTTCGTCTTTGCCGGCAACGACCATCTGGGGCACGGCCAAACTGCCCCCGACAAGGAGACCCTTGGCTACACCGCTCCCCGGGGCGGCGCCGACCTTCTGGTGGAGGATCTCCACCAGATGACCGAAGCGTTGAAGACACGCTTTCCCGGCCTTCCCGTAGTGCTGTACGGACACAGCATGGGCTCCTTCGCGGCGCGGCTGTATCTTTCGCGCTACGGCGAGGAGCTGGCCGCCGCTCTCATCAGCGGCACCGCAGGCCCCGAGGCGCCGGCGGCTGTTGCCCGCACCCTCGCCCACGCCATTGGCAAGACCAAGGGCTATCACCACCGCAGCAAGCTCCTCACCTCCCTCGCCTTCGGCAGCTACAACCGCCGCTTTGAAAAAGAGCAGGACGAGCACTCCTGGCTCACCCGGGATGCTGCCGTGCGTCAATGCTATAGAAACGACCCCTTCTGCCGCTTCGTCTTTACCGTTGCGGGCTACGAGACCCTCTTTTCGCTGCTTGCCGCAGTATCCGACAAGCGCCACGCCGCCGCGCTGCCCAAATCGCTGCCGATTTTGGTATTTGCAGGGGAGGACGACCCGGTGGGCGCCTTTGGAAAGGGCGTGCGGGAGGTGCACCGTCGGATGGTGGCGGCAGGCTGCAACGCCACGCTGCAGCTTTACCCCGGCGCACGACACGAAATGCACCACGAGCAGGAACGGGATACGGTCTTTGCCGATCTGCTGCGTTTCCTGAACGGTATTCCCGCGCTGCAGAAAGGAGCTGACACCCATGAGCCTTGACGCTGTAAAAAATACAAAGGGGCGCATTCTCGGCATTGATTTCGGAGAGGCCCGCACGGGTCTTGCCGTCTCCGACGCCTCCCGTCTGCTTGCCTCCGGCATCGGAAACGTGCCCGGCGGCGGCCTTGAAAGATCCGTTGCCGCCATCCGCGAGGTGGTGGAGCGGGAGAAGGCCGTGGCCATCGTGCTGGGGCTGCCCGTCAACATGAACGGCACCGAGGGGCCCCGCGCCGAGCGCATCCGCCAATTTGCGGCGCTGCTGCAGGAGGCTATGCCCGAGGTACCCGTGGCGCTGGTTGACGAGCGCATGACCACCATGGCCGCCTCCCGCTTTCTCAACGAAACCGGCACCCGCGGCAAAAAAAGAAAGGGCGTCATCGATACCCTTTCCGCCGAGATCATCCTGCAAAACGCCCTGGATCGTCTGCGGGGTTCTCTCTTATGAAAAAGACCTTCACCGAGACGCGAGAGCTAACCGCAAACGGCCTTTGCATCTCCTACCTCCTCACCCGCAAGGCCGTCAAAAACATCAATCTGCGGGTGCGGGCAGACGGCAGCGTTGCCGTTTCCGCCGCCCCACGGGTACCGCTCTCCGCCATCGAGGATTTTATCCGTCGGGAGGCGGCGTTCATCCGGGCGGCGCAGGAGCGCCAGCAAAAGCGCCGGGAGGAAGCTCCCGCCCCGATCCCGGTGGCCGAGGGGGCTTTGCTGCCCGTTTACGGCACGGCGCGGCGCCTGCATTTTGAAAAGAGCAGCCGCTTCGGCTATCGGCTGGAGGCAGAAAACCTCACGCTTCTGGTCAGCGAGCCCGAAAGCCCCGATATCCGCCGCGCCGCTCTTCGACGCTTTCTCGCGGAGGAGGCGGAGCGGGTGCTGACGACGCGCACCGCAGCGCTGCTCCCGCTGTTCCTTCCCTGCCCTGCCAAAATGCCGCTGTTGAAATTTCGGGAAATGACCGCCAAGTGGGGCATCTGTCGTCCCAAAAGCGGCGTGGTAACGCTGAACAAGGCATTGGTGCTGGTGCCGCCGCCCCTGGCCGACTACGTGATCTGCCACGAGCTTGCCCATTTCAAGCACCCCGACCACAGCCCCGCCTTCTGGGCGCACCTTGCCACCGTAATGCCCGACTGCCGTGCCCGCAAAAAGGCGCTGGATACCTTCGGCATGCCGCCCATCGAGTGATAACGAAAAACGGATAGAGAACGTGGTTCTCTATCCGTTTTTCGTTTGGCCTCACGGTCAGAAGAGTCTTATCTTTTTCGCCACGACCGTACCGTCAAGGATAATAAAGCTATGTGCAACCCCGTCGTAGCCCGCGTCGATGCGATGTCCGCCCACCAGTGCGCTGAGGGTATGAGAGGTCTCCACGATGCCCTCCAGCTCGTCGTATACATTGCCGTTGATCACCAGCTCATTGGTATGCTTGATTCTGCGATAGCACACGTCGTAGCCGCCCACCTGCGCCTGAAGCAGCACTCTGTGCTTTGCCTCCATATCGGCTCTTCTCAGAATCGGGGAGTCGGGCGTTTCGATGGCAGACTCAGCAACAGACTCGGCAGCAGACTCGGTAAACTCGCCGCCGACCTCCGTATGCAGCGGCACGCTACCGTCAGGCACGGCCACCTCCTCGGGAGGAAGATTCTTCAGCTTATTGTGAGCAACGATGCCGACGATAAGCTCGTAGATCACCCAGCCGTGGAACAGAATATCGAAGGCAGAGCCGAGCGAGATGCCGTTGAGCACCAGCATACCCAGCGTATCGAGCCCGAAGAACACCAGCGCGAAGATCAGCCATCCCACGCGGTTTTTGGTGGACATGAACCACGCGAGCAGATAGAGCAGCGTCAGCACGATCGCCACGATCAGCATCGCCACAAAGAAGGAATTGTCAAGGAAGATCATACCGTTCAGCTCCTCCGGATAATACTCCTCCGGCAGACGTCCGCACAGCATCATGCCTATGGTTGCGATGGCGTAGGGAATGAACGCGGAAAAGAGGAAATACGTATCCAGATTTGCAACAAGGATCACGATATTGATGAGCGTAAACGCGATCACAAGCAACAGATTCATTCTGGATACCCTGTATTTCTGCTCATAGATCTGACGCTGAGTGAGTTGATTCTGCACAAAACGGTTTGCCATTTGTTGTTCTCCTTTTTGTCAAAATAGAGGTGCTACAATGATTATAGCACATGCAGCCATATTTTGTCAACACATATATCAAAAAACAGAGCACGTTTTTTGCGTGCTCTGCGAAGGTATCCGATACGGGGCGGCGTTCAGAACGGGATCAGCTCCACCAAAAACACCGCAAGGCACGCGGCGCCGGCCACCACGGGCAGCTTACAGCCCCGCAGACCCAGCACCAGGGATACCGCCAGGGCGGCGAGAGCCGACCACGTCACCGAGGTGGCGGTGAGAATGGCGGGGAAGGTCATCACCGACAGCGTCACGTAGGGCACGTAAAAAAGGAAGGAGCGCACGGTACGGTTTTTGATCTCCCGTCGGATGAGCAGCAGCGGCAGCGCGCGGATGAGATAGGTCACCGCCGCCATCACCAGGATCGCTAAGTAAATGCTGTTGACCGTCATGCCTCCACCTCCTCATGTTGCTCCTTCACGGGGAACAGCAGCGCCGCGCCAAAAGAGATGGTCACCGTCAGCGCAATGATGCGGAAGCCCTCTGTAAACCAGGTGAGCGCGAAATGCTGGCACAAAAGGGTCAGCAGACCGCTGGCCGCCATGGAGACCGCCACCAGCCCCGCAATGACGCGGCTTTTTCTGGCCGGAGGCAAAATAATGGCCAGAAACATGGCGTAGAGCGCCACACCCAGCGCCGCGGTAACCCGCATGGGTAATACGTTGCCAAGAACGGTGCCAAGCAAGGTGCCAAGCGTCCAGCCCGGCACCGCCACGCTGATGGCGCCGTAGCTGTAATAGGGCGAAAGCTTGCCTTCCACGGCAGCGCTGATGCCGAAGATCTCGTCGGTCACGCCGTAGCCAATGAGCATCCGATGGAAAAATCCGGTGCTGGGTGAAAGCTTCTGCGACAGCGCGCAGGACATCAGCAAATAGCGGATATTGATGACCAGCTGCGTAAAGGCCAGCTCCACGTAGGTGGTGCCGGCACCGATCAGAGCAATACCGGCCGCCTCTCCCGCCGAGGTCACGTTGAGTAGCGAGAGCAGCGCCGCCTGCAGAGCAGAAAAGCCGGCGCCGTCCGCCTTGATGCCCAAGGCAAAGGCCACGGCGAAATAACCAACGGCAATGGGCATACCGTCCCGCACGCCGTGGAAAAACCACGTTTTCCGATCCTTCATCGTTTCCCTCCCGCCTTCCAAAATCAAGATGTGTACCATTGTACGCCTTTTCGCCGCAAAAGTCAAGAGTTTTGGGTATAATAAAGAAAAAACGGAGGTGCTTATGCTATACCGGTGGGGAGACACGATGGTAGCCTATCTTTCCGTGGAGGAATTGGAGCAAAACGCCCCCGCCTGGGGCTTTGCCCCCTCCACGGTACGACAATGCCGGGCAGACGTGCGACATTTTCGGGGCGGCATGGAGGTCTACGATACCTACAGCTTCGGCACCCTGAAGCGCACCGGCGGCGACGAAAGCGGCACGGATTGCATCGCGCTGTATATCAAGGAGGGGCTTTTCGTCATCGTGGATATCCGGGACAGCGACGGCAGCACGCGAGCGGGTTTTGAGGGGGCGCTGCGGCGTTTTTCGCCGGGCCCTTCCGCAGAAAAGCTGATCTTCGCCTTTCTCGATACCATGGTGGAGGGGGACGCCAAAATGCTGGAGGAGCTGGAGTTTGCCCTTTCCGCCCTGGAGGAGCAGGTGCTGTGCGGTGAGGCGGGCGAGGGCTTTACCGCCGCGCTGCTGCATCACAAAAAGCAGCTTTTGCTCCTGAATAGCTATTATGAGCAGCTGGTGGAGATCGGCAGCACCCTGGGAGAAAACGAAAACGATCTGTTCAAGGAGGAGGAGCTGCGCTATTTCAAGATCTTCACCGACAGAGCCGAGCGTCTCTCGCGCAACGTCCGCGCCCTGCGGGAGCAGCTTTCCCAGCTGCGGGAGGTCTACCAGTCGGTGCTGGATATGCGCCTGAACCGCACCATGAAGCGCTTCACCGTGCTTTCCGCCGTCTTTTTGCCCCTCAACCTCATCACCGGCTGGTACGGCATGAACTTCCAGGGTATGCCGGAGCTTTCCTGGCGCTACGGCTACCCCTTCGTGCTGCTGCTTTCTGTTTTTGTGGGAGTATTTTTCGTCATTTTCCTTCATCGCAGGCATTGGATGTAGAAAAATCGGGATTTTTTTGAATTTTTCAATCTTTCATCTTGCAAAAAGCCGAGGAATATGCTATAATGAAATATCTATTCTGCAAGTGAGAGGTGTAAATCATGCAATATTTTGAACAAAACAACAACATCTCCGACGCTGAACGCGAGGATCTGCTCCGCCATCTGGTAGAGGAATCCGCCCCCGAATATCAGATCCCCGGCACCGCCTTCGACAATCCCACCGTCAAGCGCGGCCTGCGCGAGCACGACGGCTCCGGCGTGGTGGCCGGCGTTTCCCGCATCTGTAACGCACACGGCTACGTCATCAACGAGGGTGAGCGCGCACCTGTAGAGGGCGAGCTTTACTACCGCGGCTATCGGATGTCCACTCTTTGTGAAAACTTTGTAAAAGAGAATCGCTTCGGCTTCCCCGAGTGCTGCTATCTGCTCTTCTTTGGTCATCTGCCCACCAAGGAGCAGCTGGAGACCTTTTCCCGTCTGATGAGCAGCTATGAGCGCCTGCCCGCCCGCTTTGACGAGGATATTCTGATGAAGGCACCCTCTCCTTCCATTATGAACAAGATGGCCACGGGCGTGCTTTCTCTCTATGCCTATGACGAGCATCCGGATGATCTTTCTCTCGAAAATCTCCTGCGCCAGAGCATGCAGCTGATCGCTCAGGTTCCGGTGATCGCCGCCCACGCCTACGCTGTCAACAAGCATTATTTCGAGGGGCGCAGCCTCAATCTCCATAACCCCCGTCCCGAGCTCACCACCGCCGAAAACTTCCTGCGCATGATGCGCTCGGATAAATCCTACACCGACGAGGAGGCAAAGCTCCTTGACCTTTGCCTGGTGGTGCACGCCGAGCACAGTGGTGGTAACAACTCCACCTTTGCCTGCCGCGTACTCTCCTCCTCCGGCACCGATACCTATTCCGCCATCGGCGCGGCCATCGGTTCTCTGAAGGGCCCCCGCCACGGCGGTGCCAACATCAAGGTGCAGGAGATGTTCGACTGCATCAAGTCCGGCGTCAAGGATACCAAGGACGACGACGAGGTCACGAATTTCCTCCTGAAGATCATGGAGGGCAAGGCCGGCGACGGCTCGGGCCTTGTATACGGTATGGGCCACGCCATTTACACCAAGTCCGACCCCCGTGCCGTGATGCTGAAGCGTTACGCCAGAGAGCTGGCCGAAAAGAAGGGCTACGGCGACGATTTCGCGCTGCTGGAGTCTATCGAGCGCCTCACGCCCCAGATCTTTGCCAAGCACAAGGGCGTGAACAAAGCCATGTGCGCCAACGTGGACCTTTACTCCGGCCTCATTTACCGGATGCTGAACATTCCCGAATCCATGTATACGCCTCTCTTTGCCATCGCCCGCGTTTCGGGCTGGTGCGCGCACCGCATTGAGGAATACCTCACCGCCAAGCGCATCATCCGTCCCGCCTACAAGTGCCTGACCGCCCCCCGCGAGTACGTGCCGATGAGCGAGAGATAAAAAGAAAAAGCACAGGGCTTAATCCCTGTGCTTTTTCTTGAAACTTTTCTTTTTGCTGTATATTCCGGACAAAGCGGGCAAAAATAGGAACAGTACAAAGAAAAGGAGTGTCAAAGCAATGCAAGAAAACAATTTTTTCAAGAGATTGAAGGACGATAAGGGCGTGCAGGCCATTACCATCACCGTTGTGGCCATGTTTCTGGTGCTGACCGCCATTATCATCACCACCGTGGTTGCCAACAGAGCAACCGTGGAAAACCCCGACGATCTGCCCGCCGGTGTGGAGGATCCCGACGACGAGGGCAACACCCCCGGCGGCGATCAGCCCGGGGAGGAGCAGCAGCCCCCTGCCGATACCCTCCCCAGTCAGTTCCTCTTACCCGTTTCCGGCGTGCTGCTCTCCGAGCACGACGCCACGGTGCAGGTCTTCTCCCCCACCATGAAGGATTACCGTATCCATCTCGGCATTGACATTGCCACCGTGGCCGGAGCCTCGGTTTCCGCCATGGCCGACGGTGTGGTCTCCCAGGTATGGGAGGACGTGCGGATGGGTCACTGCGTGGCGGTGAAGCACGGCGGCGACGCCTACACCATCTACAAGAACCTCTCCGGTGAGGGTGCCCCCACCGTAGGCAGCTCCGTCAAGGCCGGCGACGTCATCGGCACCGTGGGCGAAAGCGCTATGGTAGAGATCGCGGAGGAGCCCCACCTCCACGTGGAAATGACCGTGGGCGGATTGCAGGTAGACCCCACCGACTACCTCAGCGAGGACGCCATGGCCACCCTCCGTGAGGATACCAACTACGAGGACGCATCCTGACAAAAGGACACGCGCGACGACTGTCGCGCGTGTCCTTTTGTTATGGCATAAACTGAAAGGTAGCGGCATAGAGCGGATCGTTGTCGTCTCCTACGATCACGCCGTGCCACTCGGCGGTGGTGCCGTAAAAGATCACGCTCCGCAGAGCCGTGCACTCGGAAAAGGCGCCCGCGTGCACGCGCCGCAGGCTCCGGTGCAGCTTCAGCTCGGCTGCAGAAAGCCCGGCGGGGCAATAGATCAGCGCGTTTCCGTTTTTGCTGTAAAGCACACCCTCCTGCTCCGAGAACCACTCGTTGCCTGCGGCCACCCGTAAATACGTCAGGCGTGGACATCCGGCAAAGGACGCGGCGGTGAGCGTCTTCACCGTAGCGGGGATCTCAATGGCGCCCACGATACTGTTTTCGAGCGCATAGGGCAGGATCTCCGTCACCGTGTCACCCGAGGGACTTTTGGGCGGAATCAGCAGGCAGGACGAGGTGCAGCTTCCCATCCCCGCCAGCGCGCAGGTACCGTCACCGTTACTGCGAAATTTCAGCCCCTCGCTGTAAGTAGGCGTCACCGTTACGCTGCCGGTGGTGGGTGGGAGCGGCGTTTCCTCCGCCGGGGGCTCGGGCGTGTTGTTTTCCGGTGCCTCGTTTTTCCCGCCGTCGCCCTCCATGGCATACACACGGCTTTCCTCACCGAGCACGATACAGCCGGCAACCAGCACGCACAGGAGCGCAATACATCCGATCATTTTTACAATTTTCATTTGAACCTCCTCCTTTCTGGGGGTAACACCGATATTACCACAGGAAGAGGGGCGGGTCAAGCCCCATTCGGTCGCAGAAAACGACGCTGTCCGCGAGAAAAAGTGACCCTCTCGGGTAATGCCGTCAAACGCCGTCAAAAGGGTGTGCGGCCTTGACAAATATTGCGATAAAAATTTGTCGCACGCTTGACACTCCAAAAAAGTTGTGCTATCATAAATACAAAATTCCTCCCCAAAGGAGCGCAATGATGAAAATTCTGTTCGTTGGCAACAGCCACACCTACTTTCACGATATGCCGGCCACCGTGCTGCAGCTGCTGGAGGCCACCGGCGTGAAGTCCCACGTCGCCATGATTACCGCCGGCGGCAAAAATTTGGTCTACCACACCAAGCGCCACGATGTGGCCTTTAATATCGCCTACGGCGGATACGATTTCGTGGTGCTGCAGGACCAGGCTGTGGGCTTTTCCCCTGCCGCCTTCTTCGAGGGCGCCGCAAAGCTGAAGGAAATGGCCGATAAGGCCGGCGTTCCCGTTTGCCTGTATATGCCCTGGGCACATCGGGATCACAGAGAAGCGCAGCCCCGCATGACCGAGGCCTACGAGCGCTTTTGCCGTGCTAACGGCTGCCCCCTTGCCCCCGCCGGTGAGGTCATGTCCAGACTGCTGCTGACCGAGGCGACGGACACCCTTTATCACAGCGACGGCAACCATGCCTCCCCCATTGGCAGCTACGCAGCCGCCGTAACGGTGTTTTACGCCATCACGGGACGTCGCCGCATCCTCGATCCCGAAAAGATCGCAGATCCCGGCATTGCCGCGGGCATTCCTGCGGCGCTCTGTGCCAAGATACACACCGAGGCCTGCCGCACCACGCGGATCTTTAACGGCTAATGGCGACCCTGAAGCTGGGCGCCGCAACGCTGAAAAACGGTCTGCTGTTGGCACCCATGGCCGGTGTTTCCGATGCCTCCCTCCGTGCCCTATGCCGTCGGATGGGGGCGGATATGACCGTCAGCGAGATGGTTTCCGCCAAGGCCCTTTGCTATGAGCAAAAAAGCCGCGAAAGTGCGCCCCTGCGCACGGCCCCACTTGCCACGGTAGCGGAAAGCGACGCGCCCATGGCGGTGCAGCTTTTCGGCAGCGACCCCGATTTCATGCGAGAGGCCGCAGCCCTGATCGCTACCGGCACCTATCGCGGTGCCACCGGCCCCTTGCCCGTGGCCATTGATATCAATATGGGCTGCCCCGTGCACAAGGTGGTCTCCAACGGCGAGGGCAGCGCCCTGATGAAGGATCCACAACGCGCCGCCGCCATCGTCAGCGCCGTGAAGGGTGCGGTGACGCTACCTGTCACCGTCAAAATCCGCGCCGGATGGGATAACGACCACCGCAACGCCGTGGAATTTGCCCGGAGGATGGAGGCGGCAGGCGCCGACCTCATCTGCGTCCACGGCCGCACCCGCCAGCAAATGTATGCCCCCGGCAGCGATAACGGTATTATCGCCGCCGTCAAGGCAGCCGTTTCGGTGCCGGTGATCGGCAACGGTGATCTGTTCACCTCTGAAAACGTGCTGCATATGCTGAAGGTGACGGGCTGCGACGGCGTGATGATCGCCCGGGGCGCTCTTGGCAATCCTTTTTTGTTTGCCGAGGTGGCCGCCCTGCTGGAGGGTCGCTCTTACATGCCCCCCACGGCAGAGGAGCGCCTTGCAGTGGCGCTGGAGCACGCCGCAGACATGATGCGCCGCAAGGGTGAGCGTGTGGGCGCCGCCGAGGCGCGCAAGCATATGGCCTGGTATTGCAAGGGACTGCGGGGTGCCGCCACAGCCAGAGACGCGCTGATGCACGCCGACAGCCTCACGGAGATCAAATCCGTCTTTGACAAGCTCCTCCTGGAGGAAACACGATGATTGCAATTATAACCCAAAACCCACTTCTTACACGCATGCTGCAATTAGAGGTAGAACGGGGCGGCTTTTCCACGGTATCACCGGAGGAGGCAACGCTCCTGCTCTGCGACGCACCGGCGCTTGCAGCATCTCTCCACCGCCCGGCGGTGGTCATCTGCTTTGACGATGCCGAGAACGTGCCGGGGGCACACCACACGCTTCCCCTTCCTTACTCTACCGAAGCGCTGCAGTCGCTGCTCCGCCGCTACCACAAGCCCGGCACACTACTGCCTCTGGCCGGCGGCGTACTGCTTTGCGGCCGCTTCATTTCTCTGAGTCCCACGGAGGAGCGCCTGCTCCGTCTGCTGCTGCAGGGAGGTGGCGAGGCCGTGCCGGAGGCGGTGCTGCGTACCGCGCTCCCCTCTGAGGGAGACGGCAGCAATCTGCTGCAGGTGCTGCTCTGCCGACTGCGCCGCAAGCTTTCGCCCGACGGCATCTCCCGCATCCGCTCTCTGCGTGGGCGCGGCTACGTGCTGGCGACGGATGCCCTCTCACCGCGCAACTGAAATTGCGTAAAACATACGATCCCCATGCCCCCATTGCCGTGCTGGACTCCGGCGTTGGGGGCATCGGTGTCCTGCGAGAAGTGAAACGGCAGCTGCCAAACGAGCAGCTGCTCTATTTTGGAGATTCGGCCAACGCCCCCTACGGTGAGCGCCCCCGTGAGGCGCTGCTGGTTCTGATCGAGAGCCACGCAGCACGGCTGCTCTCGCGTTGCAAGGCGCTGGTGCTGGCCTGTAACACCGCAACGGCGGTGGCGGCAGCCGAGCTGCGGGCACGCTATCCCCATACCCCCATTATCGGCATGGAGCCGGCGCTGAAGCCGGCGCTTTCCGTCTGCCCACATCCCCACATCCTGGTGCTGGCCACCGAAACCACCCTGCGGGAAGCAAAATTTGAGGCGCTCGCCGCGCGCTTCGCAAGCGAAGCTCACATCCTCCCGCTCCCCGCCCCGGGTCTGGTCCGTCTGGTGGAGGCAGGTCTCGGTGATTCCGCCAAGGCCGACGCCTATCTGCGGCAAATTCTCGCCCCATTGGGAGATGCGCGTCCCGACGCGGTAGTGCTGGGGTGCACCCACTTTCCCTTTGCAGCCAGAGCCATCCGACGCGTGCTTGGAACGGAGATTCCCGTTTTTGATGGCGCTACCGGCACGGCAAGAGAGCTTGCCCGACAGCTTTCGACCCGCGGACTTCGCACCCCCGCCACCGCGCCCGGCCGGGTGATGCTGACCACCTCCGCCCCCGACCGTCTGCCGCTCTACCGCCTTTTTTGGAAAAAAACGGCAACCAATATTGTTGCCTCCGCACAAAAGCCACTGCCGTAATTTGTACAAACCGGAAAGATTCAGCCTTTCCGGTTCTTTTTTTACCAAAAGTATTGACACGGCACAATTTTCCATTTATAATTGTATCATGATACAACTTTGATATATTCTATGGAGAGATCGATATGGCTAACCTCATTCGCGGCAAAAATTTTCAAAAAAACAAATCAAAGGTGCTCCACGTGGTGGCTAAAATGTTTCTGGCGCAGGGTTACCACAAGACCACGCTGCGTGAGATCGCGGCCGAGGCGGGGGTTGCCTATAGCTCGCTGGTCAATATCTTCGGCAGCAAGGAGGGACTTCTGGCCGAGCTCGTAGCCTACGTGCTGGAGGGGCAATTTGCCGCCACCGAGCGCCTTCTCGCGGGCGTCACCGAGGACAAGATCCTCTTTTACGCCGCCGAAACGGTGCTGCAGCTCCATATGGCGGAAAGCCACGAGCATATCCGGGAGATGTACAACGTCTCCTACTCCCTCCCCGAGACCTCCCGCATCATCTACAGCACCATCACCGGAAAGCTGCAACACATCTTCAGCGAGCATCTGCCCCATCTGGACGAAAAGGATTTTTACTGTCTGGAGTTGGCCTCCGGCGGTATCATGCGCTCCTTTATGACGGTGCCCACCAATATGTTTTTCTCCATGAAAATGAAGGTGCGCGCCTTCCTGCAGACCACCTTTCGGGTCTATCTCGTGCCTGAGAAGAAGATCGACGAGGCTATTTCATTCGTTTCCGGGTTTGATTTTGAAAAGATCGCCGAGGAGGTCATTGCCAATATGCTCACCTACCTCGAGTCCAAAACTTAATTTCACGGAGGTCATTTTATGAAATGTAAGAGATTCTTTGCAGCGCTGCTGGCCCTTTTGCTGCTTTGCGGCACGCTGGCCGCTTGTCAGAAGCCGCAGCCCGGCCCCGGCACTCCCCCGGACGACCCCGACAAATACGGTGATCCCACCAAGCCCGGCGACGACAAGGTCATCACCACCCTGCCCGAGGGCATGAGCGGCACGGAGGCTGCCAAGCTGATCCTGGCAGGCGAGCGTTTGAACGCCCAGCTGCTGAAGGATAGCGACAACATCTTTGCCACCGGCGAGGCGGCGCTGGAAAATCTGGCCGCCAAGGCCAAGGAAAACCTTGCCAAAAATTCCTACGTGGGCAGCGCCGGGTTGATGGCGCTCTCCTCGCTGACGCCCCTCTCCACCAAAGCGGAGGCAGGCGACGGCAGCTACGTGGAGATCGACGGCAACGTCTATCGCTGGAAGGGCTTTCAGGAATCCTCCAACTCCTACAGCTATTTTGAAAATCTCACCACCAACGTAGTCACCTCCGCCGAGCGGGGCGCAGCGCTGATCGACAACGTAAAAAAGAACGTGCGCGTGGTAGACCGTTGGGTCAAAACGGACTTAGGCGAGCTGTATCTCCACGTGGAGGAGAATGAGGAGCTGCTCTTTTCCCGTTTCCAAGGTCAGGTCGATGCTTGCCGCCGCTACAAGAACGAAAAGGGAGCCAACGTCTACGAGCTCTACTGGCAAAACGAGATCGGCGCCTCCCGCATGATCTATATTCCCGGCGAAAAGTGTGAATACAGCTTTCAGCCCCACGATGGCGGCAATCACGATTTCCTTGCCGAGAACACCAAGGGCTTCTGGGAGGTGGTGGACGTAGGCAAGGCAGAAAGACATTACAACGTTTCCTGCATGGTCCTCAAGGACGATATCTGCTACGACGCCTTCTATAACCCCGCCCCCGACGCGCAGTACGTCAATATGATCAAGGTCATCAGCGCTGACAAAAAGACCGATCTCCTGTGGTATGATCCCACCCCCGGCATCGAAACCAGCACCGTCACGCTGCATCTGCAGGGCTTTGAGGGCGTTGCGTATACGGAATTTACCGACACCACAGGCAACGGCATCTACACGGACCGTCATGAGAACTTTTCTCTGTATGGCGTACGAGAGGACGGAACGGTGCTCGTTACCTCCAACGGCACTCGCCTCAAGGGCGGCGATCTCTTCCTTGACGGCAAGGTTGAGGTACGGTCCGTGATCACGCACCAATTCTGGCTCATGGATGATGATTACCGCACCATTGGCGGCTACGCGCCCTCCGTGGATCTATGGATCCACGCCGACGAAAAGGACGAGGTCTTCGCGCTGGTGCAGGAATTTCTCAATATCACAGGCCTTCGTTGCACCAGAGATTTTGATTACGTGCTTTCCGGCATCAATCAGGCTTTGCTTGAGCTGTCGCAGTTCACCCAATACCATCAGTGGAACGAAAGCCCCATCCGTGACCACGATACCCTTGCAAAGGGCTTTGCCAATCGCCAAGCGAAATACGACGCCTGGGCCGCCGCATACGACGCCATCAAGGATGGCGAGGTGCTGGATATGACCGGCGGAGAGGATATGACGCTGTATATGAGCTTCTCCCCCGTCACGCTGGGCACCGGCGCTACCGTGGCCATCAACGGTCTGGACGTTTCGATCAGCGACCTTGCGCTGAGCGCCACCGACACCCTGCTCTTTGTGGATGACGAGCCCTACGTGCTTGCCTTCGCGCTGCTGGGTCTGGAGGGCACCGACGGCACGCTGACGCTGCTGAAATCCACCGGCGAGATCGTCACGACCCCTTATGCCGACGCTGACACCTTCACCGTAAAGGGCGGCGCCACGCTGCAGCTGCCGACCCTGGCCTTCGGCTCCTACACGCTGGTGGCTTATATCTCCACTGCGGACGGCATCCGCTCCAGCGCGTTTGTTCCCGTACCCGTCACGGAGCTTGTACCCCATGAGCGCGTTTCCGGCAACGTTTCCGTCAGCACCGCAAAGGCCGCCGACGGCACGCTGCTGCTGACCTTCACCGAGGTACTGGACGTAGAGGTTTCCGCGCATCTGCCCGAGCAGGGCTACCACTCCTACGCCACCATGTACGACGCCCTTGCCGAGGCCGCCTACCTCTACGGCTTCGCCGAGGAGGACGCATTGGTGGAGCGCCTTGGCGAGGACGGCAGCTGGACAGCAATGCTTGGCACCGAGGCGCAGCTGGAAAGCGGCACCTATCGCTTGGCCTACACCATCAAGAATGGCGAGAGCGTCAAAAACGGCACCGTGTTTACCACTTATACCGCTCCTGAAATTGAAATCAATCCGGACGTTCCCCCTGGTGAGAATCCCGAAGTGACCCCCGACGTAACCCCCGAGGAAAACCCCGAAACGCCCGTCGATCCGCCCCTTCCTGAGAAACCGGAAAACGGCAACAACTGATCGGGCAAAGCCAAACACACGACCGCCCTCGGCCACAAGTGGCCGAGGGCGGTATCTTTGCACGATCCTTAAATTTTGCTTTCCATCATTCATTTTTGGACGGGTCATCCGTGGCCGCGGCCTCCGGCGGGGCGGGGCTCTCCGGCGCGGCGGGGCTCTCTGGCGGGGTGGGGCTTTCCGGCGAAGCGGGGGCGACTCCAGAGGAGGCGGCGGAAGCATCTCCATCACTGCCCGCAAGCACCTCCCCGGCGGGGGCACCAGCCGTGGCGGGCGCAAGCTTGCCGCGCTTTTTGCGCATGACGAGGAAGGTGATCAGCGTGGCAACAACAGCGCCAAATACGGCGCCAATTCCCACCAGCACCGGCGGCTTTTGAAGCCAATCTGAAAGTGAGAACGGCTCTTTATACATGCCTGCATCTGCACTGTCTATCCTTGTGTATATTTCTCTGATAGCTGCTGCGGTGGTTTCGGGATTCAGCAGACGCATCATCAAGGTGTCTTCGCCGAGGTGCGGATAGTCAGAAAAGCCCATTCTGCCCACTTCCACTGCTATAACAACATACCAATCCCCGTACCCGAATTCAATATGATCCAATTGCCCATGCTTATATTCAAAGCTGAATCCATCAACCGTTAAGTGAGAACGTTCTTCTTCCTCGTATGCCGTTCCGCGCAGGTCACGCATATCCGTAATTTGTTCCAGGCTTGAGTTCTCGCCTCCTCCGGGCTTGTAGCCGGATTTGTCAGCTCGTACGCGAAACACAACTTGATTTTCATCCATCACATAGTAAAAACTGTGGAGAGGAATGTTTTTATTGAAAATAACATCTAACCTATATCCGCAAAATTCGCCGAAAATGGCGGCTATATCGTTATAGTATATAAAATCTTCGTGTATTTTTATTTCATCCTGCTCTAATAAACTTTCATACTCTTGCCAACTCCAATAATACATTTCCGACATCGGGAAATCAGACATTGCCATGCACGTACATGTTAATAGCAATAATAGAACAAGAAAAATCAGAAGTGTTGGAATAACAGTTTTTCTCATAATAATCCTCCTATTCTAATCACATCATTTGAAAAAATTCAAGAGCATCTAGAATATCGGGTTCCGTTTTCTTGAATAATTGAACTACAGCCGGAACATATGGGCAGTTGCTCACACGCAGCATCGCTGTCTCCGTCAGAACCATAAATGCAAAAATCATCAAAATCACGTTGAAATATTCTTTCCGCCTCCGATGTCAAGTAATTAAGATCATCATATCCATTCTCTATGGTATCATAATGATCGGGTGCACAGAAGAAATGCCCAAATTCGTGTAACAAAGTTTGAAATTCGCGTTCGGGCGTAGCCAATTCTCCCCAATATGCGGATGTTTCATAGTGACGAGAAACAACCAGTACACGGTAATCCTTATGGCTAAGACCTGCAAGTGCTGGAGTTTTCAAATGACCTATATACTCGTCCTCCACACAATGATCATGACCCACAAAAAATACGTTCAAATCTTTCTTGTTCGGTGTTGGTACATAATACTTTCTAACAAAATTATCCCAAATATTATACAAATTGGTATGATGAGTTTCGCCTTGATTAACGCAATCGTATGAACAAAGAGACCCTTCACACCCTTTTAAATAATCGTGATATGTCTGCCAAGTTGCGCATACCGGGCCTTGTTCCGGATCCTCGTTACACGCATAGCAAGCGACTCGCTGAGGTGTGGAATAATCGATTACAATTCCAAATTCAGTAAAATATTCCGCTTTTAAATTCTCCATATAATTACTGAGCCTTGTTCTAATGATTGCATTCGCCGCAGGATCTGCACTATTGGTTATATTACCATATCTCATTACATATGCATGATCGTAATATACATTCACATTTACCAAACCGTAAATATTCCACAACCGTTCCGCCGTCAGATTATTGCTACTCGTCAGCATTCCGACGGTTTGAGCACCACTCGTACCGCTCACGCCCAAACATACGTTAAAGCGATCAACGCCAGACACCTCGTAACGGGCAGAGCGAGGCGAAAAGCTATAGCCTCCACCACCGGCAGAGATAAACCACTGCTGATTGGTAGATAGCGACGAACCGCGATTCTCCATAGTAACGCCAGCCGTGCTGTCCGACGCAGTCAAGATATTTGCCCCATCCAACGTAGAAATTTCATAATAACCATCCGTAATGTACGTAATCTTCCATTTTTGCGCATCGGTTACTTCAAAATCCTGCACGCTCACATTGCCACCAGAGGTTTCTAAAAAGGTAGAAAACTGCTGATTTTGAATAAAGTACACACCATCCGGCAAACCGACGTAACTATAAGACACCGACAATATAGGCGGATAAGGACTTCCACACAAATAAAACGCCGCGCCATCATTGGGGCACACAATGCCAAAGCCATAATTGGGCGCATTGCTATACCAGGAGCCCACAAGATAGCTTACGTCAAAATCAATATAGGTTGCGCTGTTTTCTCCCACAGCGCTGTCCACTAAGGTGGTGGACATACCGTAGTTTTCTTGCTCGGATGCTGATATATAATTCCAATTACTCTGCTCACGCCATGGATACGTAGCCGCATAAAGCCGAATCGTATAATCCATGCCGTTATCGGTCCCTTCCTCATCATCATATTGGTATTGCGAATACCAAAGGCTCAATTCTATGTTTTCGGGAACGACGTTCTCCGGAAGCTCCGGTAGTGACAGCCATAAATAGCCAATGCTATCATCGGCAAAATAGATCATGTCCCACCCACTATAATCGCCGTAAGGGTCATTGGATGCGATTCGCGCGGTGGTATAGGAAGGGTAATACACCTCTGTATCCGTCACGTACTCAAATTCCACACTCAACGTCACGGCGGTATTTTCGCCGCCGGGGGTAAGGCTGCCGAAATCCTCGGTGGAGATATTGTCATCGAGGACCGGGGTGGTGGTGACGCCCAGGAGATAGAGGCCATCGGACACGGGCAGCAGCTGGTAGGCGGCCACAAGGCCGGGGGCGCTTACGCCGGGCGCCGGGATGGTATGCACGGCAGTGCCGGTGGTGGCATCCGAGAGGATCACGTTACCCGCCTCGTCCAGGCTGGGGGTGAGCCCCACCAGCTGCAGGCGCAGGGCTACGTTATAGCTCTCCCGCTGCCCCCGCAGGGTGATGCGGCCGGTTACGTCATTGCCGTGGAGCGTATAGCGCACGTCGGTATTGGCCAGCAGATTTGCATACTGCAGGCTGGAGCGGTTCAGAACGCGGGAAAGCTTCTCATACTGCACCGCAGGGCTATCGCCCTCCAATACGGCCTCGCGGGTGGCGTTCTGCACGGTGGCAGCGGTGGTATTCACGCTCTGTAGCGCATAGGGGGCGGTGTTATCCGCGCCGCCGGTGGCAAAGGAGAGGCCAATGCTATAACCGTTCTCCGTCAGCTGCAGCAAATTGTCGCTACCGTTGGTGGCGGCCAGCTGCACGCGGCCGTCGGGTGTGCGGTATTTTCCGTTCTGCAGCGTCAGGGTATTGTCGATCTCCTGCCACGTGCCTGTGGCATCCTGCCGATGCACGGCCTCGCCATAGGAAACGGC
>JAFTQT010000049.1 GCA_017462615.1 Clostridia bacterium
ATAGCCGAAGAGAGTCGAACGCATACGCCCTGCGGCGAGCAATTTTTGCGTCTTTCGCCAAATCTCGTCTTGCAAGATCGGCATCTTGCTTCAACTCGCTTTGACTAAATCCATCAAAAATTTCAACGCCGGAGGGTGCTTTGCAGTTTTGAGTGAACAAATATTTTGCAGGTGCAAAGAGAAAATGCGCAGTAATATAAGATATTGCAAGCATTTTATCTGCCGCAGATGCGGATATTTGTCACACAAAACCGTATGAGTTCGGCTCTCTTCGGCTATAGATAAGCGAACAGGGTGCGGAGCGCCGGCAAGCTCAGTGCGGAGGACGTTTTGGGGGACGCGCAGTGCAAGGGGGCCACGGGAAATGGATCGGGGCCGCCGAGCGGCCCCTTCTCATTTTGCAGTGAGTCTGTCCGACTGTGAGAGACAAGCGTTTCCATTTTTTGAAGGGCTTGAGAAGGGAGGCGTGCTGTGCAGTGCCTCGATATAATCCTTCGGCGATTTTCCTGTTGCTGCCTTGAAGATCTTGGAAAAATACAGCGCGTCGCTAAAGCCCGCAAGGATCGCCACGTTCTTTACGCTGACCACACCCTGTTCCATCAAAAATACCGCGTGCTTGATGCGCAGATCGCGCAGATAGGCACTAAAGCAGATCCCCTTTTTCTTTTTGAAGTGGGAAGAAAGATATTTGGCGTCATACCCCAATGCAGCAGCAAGCGCGTTAAGGGAAAACCCCGCATCCGAAAAATGCTCATTGGTGAGGGTAATCATTTTTGTCACCAATTCGTTTTGCGAGGGGAGCTCCGCCCGTAAATGCGCCATCAGGTATAACAGCGCCGCTTCGGCAAAAATATCCAGATTGCTGCCGTTTGCCTTCTCAAGGCAATCCAATCCAAAGCTGACCAATTGCTCCCGATGGTCGGCAGTCTCCGATACGCACAATGCCGTTTCAATGCCAAAGCGTGTTGCCAGCTCTTCGGCACGTCGCCCGTGAAAGCGGATATAAAGATAGCAAAAATCCTCCTCGTTCTCCACGGAAAAGCACGCATCCTTGCAAACGGCAAAAATAAATCCTCTTTGCAAGGCATAGCGGCAGCCCTCGCTGCACAACGCGCCCTTGCCCGAAACCGCAAGCCCTAAAATATAGGCGCTCGCCCTCTGCTCCTTTGCTTGAGCATTTTTCGTTTCATAGACGAAATCGGTACAAATGAGATCACTTGACCGATTGAGATTCAATTTACAAATGTTGTTACCATCCATTTATGCTACACCTCCGCTTACATTTATTATACCGTTGCCACCGCTTTTGTCAACCCAAAAGCGAAAAAATACATATATTCATAGAATAATTCCATTTACACTCCGCGGAACACCGTGATAAAATAAGAGCAAAGGGGAGGTGAAACGGATGTATTACGGTCTGATTACGATCTCGGTTTTCATGTTTGGCATCAATTTTCTCTTTAATAACCGCTATCAAAAGGAAAGCGGAAGCAGCTTGGGGGCGACCCTCATCTTCACCTTTTTCGGAAACCTGGTGGGGCTGCTTGTGCTTTTGGTGATCAACCGATTTCAGTTTGATGTAACCTTATTTACCGTATGGATGGCGGGACTTGCCACACTCAATTCCATTGCGTACAGCTTTTGTTCCCTCAAGGCGTTCGAGCACATCAATCTTTCCCTGTATTCCATCTTTGCAATGCTGGGCGGCATGGTTTTGCCCTTTGTGGTGGGCATCCTCTTTTATCACGAGCCCCTTACCGTCGGCAATACGATTTGCCTCCTATTGATCGCGATAGCACTGGCATGCACCCTGAAACGGGGTGAGAAAAAGAACGGTTTTATCTATTATGCCGGCGTTTTTGTGCTCAACGGTATGTCGGGGGTGATCTCCAAAGCCTTTCAAGCAGCACCCTATGCCAAAACAAACGCAGCGGCATATAGTGTTTGGATCGCAATTCTTTCCATCGTCGTTTCCGGCACAATGCTGCTCTTTATGTTGAAAAAGATCAAAAAGCCCACAGCAAAAGCGCTTGCTTACGTTGCGGGATGCGGTTCCATCAACAAGGTGGCAAATTATTTGCTGCTCTTAGCACTGGCGGTGCTTCCCGCTTCGGTACAATATCCCTTTGTCACGGGCGGCACCATGATCGTTTCCACCGTCATCAGCTTTCTGTTGGGGCAAAAGCCCTCCAAGAGAGAGATTTTTGCCATCGCCCTTTCTTTTCTTGGTATTTTGGCATTGGTTTTCATTACATAACCGCGAGACTTCAAAAATAACACATAAAATAAGGAGAACTTAAAATGAAAAGAACCATCAAATTCGGCATTTTCGGTCTTGGCAGAGGCTCCAGCTTCTACAAGGCAATCCTCGCCAACAACGGAGAGATCGTAGCGGTCTGCGACAGAGAGGAAAGCAAGCTGGAGGAGGCAAAAAAGCACCTGGGCGGCGACGTCGCCACCTACCGCAGCTTCGATGATTTCATCGAGCACAAGGGGCTTGAGGCCGTGTTCCTCTGCAACAATTTCAATCAGCACACCCCCTTCGCCATTCGGGCACTTCAAAAGAACATCCACGTGCTGAGCGAATGCACCTCCAACGGCACTATGGCCGAGGGCGTGGCGCTGGTGCGCGCCGCCGAGAAAAGCAAGGCCATTTATATGCTTTCCGAAAACTATCCCTTTATGAAATTCAACAAAGAGATGCATCGCGTATATCAAGGCGGGAGCCTTGGTAAGGTGCTGTACGCCGAAGGGGAATACAACCACCCCATTGATAGCTACGATAACAAAACCGTTAAGGAGCTGCGCCCTTACGCCAAGCATTGGCGCAATTATCTGCCTCGCACCTACTATATCACCCATTCTCTTGCGCCCTTGATGTATATCACCGGTGCATTTCCCGTTCGGGTGACTGCGATGCCCGTCTATGAGCCCTTTGAGCCGGATTCTCTGTGTGGCATAGCCGTAGCAGACAGAGCTGCCATCGTGACCTGTCTTAACAATGACGATTCCGTTTTCCGCGTCACCGGATGTGCCGCCTTCGGCGCTCACGAAAACTCCTATCGCGTGTGCGGCACGAGAGGACAGATTGAAAATATCCGCGGCGAGGACAAGGTGCTGCTGCGCTACAACAAATGGCATACCCCCGAAGGCGCTGTTCCCCACAGCAGCTATATTCCCGAATGGAACGATCCCGACGAGGCGCTGATCAAAAAGGCAGGACACGGCGGCGGTGATTTCCTTGTCATCCGCGAGTTCTTTGAGGCCATCCGCGAGGGCAAGCCGCCCGTGTTTGACGTGTATTTCGCCACCACCATGGCCTCGGTCGGTATTCTTGCCCACCGCAGTCTGCTGGAAAAGGGCGTGCCCTACGACATTCCCGATTTCAGAAAGGAAGAGGATCGCGTCAAGTACGAAAACGATCACATCTCTCCCTTCTGGGGCGCGGACGGCAGCGAGCCCACCATCCGGTGCTGCTCCAATCCCGATTTTAAGCCCGATCCCGAAAAGCTCGCCAACTACGAACGTATCCTCAGCGAAGTGGAGTGAGTCCACGGCTGTTTAAGGGAGAGGAGGTGCTTTTTGCAAAAAAAGCCTCCTCTCCCTCAACAGGGGGCTTTTGCAAAAGCCCCCTCCTCCCGCTTCCGCTTTATTTGCAAAATATCCGATGGGGGATTGTATATTTCTGCGCACCGTGATATAATGAGGGCAGTATCATGGCATTTGCCAAGGAGGAACGACGGATGATCAACAGACAGCTGGATGAAAAGGCCACTGCGTGGCTTGCGGCGCATAGAGAGAAGATTTTAGAGATGTGGATGGATCTGGTGCGGATCCCCTCGGTGCAAGCTCCGGCAGAGCCGGGGGCACCCTTTGGGGCCGCCTGCGCTGCGGCACTGGAGAGATCCGCCTCCTATCTTGCCGCGCTGGGGCTGCCCGTGGTACATCGTCGCGCCGACGGCTACGCCTTTGCGGACGTGGGCGAGGGCGCGCAGTGCGTGGGGCTCTTCGGTCATAGCGACGTGGTGCCCGTGGGCGAGGGCTGGCTCTATACCAAGCCCTTCGAGCCGATCGTCCGTGACGGGCGCCTCATCGGCCGCGGCGCCTCGGATAACAAATCCGGCATTATGGCGTCCTGGTGCGTGGCGGCCATGCTGAAAGCGCTTGACGTGCCGCTCAGGAACCGCTTGCGCGTGTTCGTTGGCTCCAACGAGGAAAGCGGTATGAAGGATATCGAGGCCTACGTCAAGCACGAGGAAATGCCCGCCGTCAGTCTGGTGCCGGATAGCTCCTATCCCTGCGGCCTTGGGGAAAAGGGCATTTTGCGGATGTGGGTGAAATGCGAAATACCCTTTGCCGCCGTGCGCTCCATGGAGGGCGGCGATGCGTTCAACATCGTGCTGGATCAGTTGGATGCCGTGTTGGAGCCAAACGACGCCTTGGCCGCCGAGCTGAGGGAGCGGTGTGCCGGTGACGGACGCTACAGCGTCGAAATTGCCGCCGACAGCAGCATTCTGCTGCAGTCACGGGGCGTGGCAAAGCACGCAGCCTCCCCCGAGGATTCCGTAAATGCCACCTGGCTGATGGCGACGCTTCTTTCCTCCTGCGAGGCGTTGCCCCAAAGCGATCGGCAGATCCTTTCCGTGGTGGCAGACTACCTGCAGGACCCTCATGGCAAGGCGCTGGGCATTGCCCACGAGGACGAGATCTTCGGACACCTCACCGCTGCCAACGGTATGGTTGCGCTGGAGGAGGGATACCTGAAGCTGAGCCTTGACGTGCGCTACGGTACCTCTCTTGCGCCCGAGGTGCTGGAGGAGGGGCTCTGCCGCGCCTGGCAGGAAAAGGGCTTTGCCGTTTCGTAT
Source organism: Clostridia bacterium (assembly GCA_017462615.1). Lineage (GTDB taxonomy): Bacteria > Bacillota > Clostridia > Oscillospirales > CAG-272 > Firm-07. Next base: position 4,869 of record JAFTQT010000049.1, read on the forward strand.
CTCGAAAACCGCGGCGGCTACGTGGCCGATCCCACAAGTCCTGTGCCCGGCGTGCTGAAGGCAGTGGTGGAGGAGCTTGCCGGCAAGGAAATGAATTGTTATCGGCTGCGGGGCGGCACCTACGGGCGCTATCTCAAAAACGCCTTCCCAGTGGGCACCGCGCTCTTCCACGCAGACCGCCAGCCTATCCCTGCCATGCCTGCCGGGCACGGCGGCGCGCATCAGCGGGATGAGGCGGCCGACATCGAGGGCTTCTTCCTCGGCGTGCGCGTGCTGCTGCAGTGCGTGCTGGCCGTGGACGGGTTGTTGGATTGAAATAGAAAGAGGGAGCGCGATGGCAGAAGCCATCGCGCTCCCTCCTTTGGTTTTCACCCCCTGCTGCCGTTTTCATATACTGAAAAGGGAAAGGGGTGATCGGATGCAACTGGATCGCAATATGCTCAACAAGCTGCTTTCCTTAAACGATAAGCAGCTGGAGGCGGTGGTGCGCCGCTTTGGCGAGGAATACGGCCTGGATCTCTCGCAGTTTCACGTGATGCCCGGCAATATGGAGAGCCTACGGCAGGCGCTGCGCACGGCCACGGACGAGGAGCTTCTGCAGCTGCGCACACAGCTGGGGAAGGGAGGGCGACGTCCGTGAGTGAGCCGATGCCAACCGAGGGCGGCCTTGACGAGGCAGAGCTTTCCGCGTTGATGGATAGCGTCAGCGCCGTGGCACCGCTGCTGCGCGGCGTGCTGGGGGGCGGCAAGGGAGAGGGAGAAGGGAAGGGCAAGTGCAGCAGGCGCGAGGCGCTGCTGCTGGCGCTGAAGCCCTATCTTTCCCCGGAGCGGTGCGATATGGTGGAGTATCTCATCCGCATCAGTCGTATCAGCGACCTTTTGCGGTCGCTGCAGTAAAGGAGGGTGTATGTACATTCAACCTGCCTCCGAGGGGCCCTTTTTCGGCGGGGCCAAAAACGAGCCGATCCTGGTGCCGAAGGGGTATAGCGGCAGCGCCTTTGACCGCACGTCGGAGGCCACGGCGGCAGCGGCGGCTGTTGAGAGCGCACCCGAGCCTCAGGTGGAGGCCGAGGCTCCCGCTGAGACCCCGGAGGCTGCCGCTGAGGTGATGGCCGGGCCGGAGTCCGTTCCCGCCTCCGGCGGCCTTTTCTCCCGCGTACCACTGCTTTCCTCTCTGCTGCCTCCCCGCAGGCGGGGGCGGGAAGGGGGCGGCAACAGCGACCTGCTTACGCTGGGGCTGCTGTTTTTGCTGCTGCGGGAGGATGGGGATAACGATCTCCTACCCTTCCTGCTGCTGCTTTTGTTCTGGAGCTGAAAAGGGGGCTATGATGGATCAAAATCCATCATAGCCCCTCGGCTTTATGTCGAATTTTGATTTATCGGGGGAAAAGCGGGAGCAGGAGGAGGGTACTTTTGCAAAAGCACCCGTTTGATGGAGAGGAGGCGCTTTTTGCCAAAA
>JAFTQT010000001.1 GCA_017462615.1 Clostridia bacterium
CTAAGGATGTGTCCTGTCCTCGGCTGCGCCGAGACTGCAAGTTTGCCTGTGGCAAACATTGCCGCGTCGCAGAACGCGAGCAAATCGCGATTTGCGATGCGTGATGCGAAAACGGCAACAGGGAGAGAAGGCAATTTTTGTCAAAAAGAGCCTCCTCTCCTTCAAAAGGCGGCTCTTGCAAAAGCGCCCTCCTCCTGCTCCCGCTCCTCCTCCCCAATAAATCAAAATTTGAAAATTTCATTTTTATATATCCATAGAACGTGTTTGCTGGCGGCGGTACAAAAACTTGGCAACAGTTGCGTATATTGTTATTGGTGAACGGCGTTTTTTCGGGCATAGTAATACCACAGCGAAAATGGGGGAAGATTTTATGAAAAAATTGGAAAACAGGGGCAAACGGGTGGCGTTTTTGGCACTTTTGCTCTGCTTTGCCCTCCTCCTTTCCCTGCCGCTTTCGGCAGCGGTAAGGCGGGAGGAGCGAGAGGTGCTGCTGGTGGGCGGCATCCCGTTTGGGGTGCGCTTTTTTACCGATGGTATTCTGATCGTGGGCTATTGCGACGTCACCTCCGGGGGAAAAGCCAAAAACCCCGCGAGAAGCGCGGGGCTGCAGCCCGGAGATTGCATTATGGAGATCAACGGCCATCATCCGCAGGGCGTGGCGGAGCTCTCCGAGGCCAGTCACAGCGCGGGCGGCACGCCGCTGACGCTGACCGTACGCCATAAGGGCGAGGACAAGCAGGTGACTCTCTCACCGGTAGCCTGTGACAAGGACGGGCAATGGCGCACGGGGCTTTGGGTGCGGGATTCCGGTGCCGGCATTGGCACCGTGACCTTTGTGCGAGAGCGGGACCACGCCTTCGGCGGTCTCGGTCACGGCATTTGTGACGGTGAAAGCGGGTGTCTGGTGCCCATGGCGCGAGGTAGCGTGATGGGCGCGGAGATCGGCGGTGTGAAAAGAGGCGCTGTGGGCGCGCCGGGTGAGCTGAAAGGGCATTTTGCCGCCGGGAAAACCGGCACGGTGCTGCAAAACACCGATTGCGGCGTGTTTGGCTATTTTGGGGAGCTGCCCGCGCTGCCCGCCGGGGCGCTGCCCGTTGGCTACAAAAAGGAGCTCCACGACGGCGCCGCCACCCTGTGGTGCACGCTGGATGACAACGTCACGCGGGAATACGGCATTGAAATTTCGGATATCCACCGCAGCGCCACGGGCAACAAATGCTTCACCGTCACCGTCACCGATATGGATCTGTTGGAGAAAACCGGCGGCATCGTGCAGGGCATGTCGGGCAGCCCCATCGTGCAGGACGGGCGGCTGGTGGGGGCGGTGACCCACGTGCTCATCGGTGACCCCACCACGGGGTATGGGATCTTTATTGAAAATATGCTGGCCAATATGGCCGAGGCGGCGGGGAAATAAGCAATCATAACCACCGGCTGCGCCGGGCACTCGCGTGAGCCTGCCTATCATATTATTCGTGATTCATTGGCTGCAAAAGCACCAAGAACCCGCCCCATGGGGCGGGTTCTTGGTGCTTTTTCCGTTTACATAGGGCGAGGCTTCAGGGCAGTATAGGCATCCTTGATCGCCGTAACGAAGCCGGCTACCGTCCGGTCCCGATTCCACGCATTTCTTTTTCATGATCCCCACCTACGGTGTGTCTTTCTTCTGCCTTTTTCCGTACGGGATCGGCAGCTGCGCCACCATGATGGCCGCAAAAATCAGCACCATTCCGATCCATTCCCGGCCACCCGGGAACACCCGCAGCGCCACCATGCCCGCCAGCACGCCGAAAACCGACTCCAGGCTCAGCACCAGGCAAGCAATGGCACCGGGCAACCGCTGCTGACCGATGATCTGCAGGGTATAGGCAACGCCGGTGGAAAGGATGCCCGCATAAAGCACCGTCCACCAGCCCTCCAGCACGCCGGAAAGCGTGGGAGACTCAAACACGACGGCAAGAACGGTGGAAAGCACCGCCACGGTGGAAAACTGCACGGTAGAGAGGCGGACGCCGTCCACGTCGGTGCCAAACACCTCCACCGTCACCATCTGCACGGCGTAGAAAAGGGAGCACACGATCAGCTGGGTATCGGCCATGGTCAAGGACGAGCCGCTCATGCAAAGCAGCCACAGGCCGCCAAGGGCCACCAGTACGCAAAGATATACGTGGGGCTCGGCCTTCTTTTTGAAGAAAAGCCCCAAAACGGGCACGAAAACAATGTAAAGCGCGGTGATAAAAGCGGCCTTTCCGGGCTCACCGATGTTGCCCGTGATACCGAACTGCTGCAGCGCCGAGGCGGCACAGAGAATGGCACCGCACACCACGCCGCAAAGCATCAGCCTTTTCTTTTGCGCGGCGGTAGAGGGCTGATAGATCCCTTGCTTTTTCCGCACGCGATCCTTGATGAGGAACACCGGGATCAGAGCTGCCACGCCCACAAAGGAGCGCAGGGCAAGATAGGTAAAGGGGGGGATGGTTCTGGCACCCACGTCCTGGGCCACGAAGGTGGTGCCCCAGAAAAAGGCGGCCAGCAGACAGCAGACAAAGCCGCTGATCCTTCTGCTATTCATGGTCAAATGCTCACTTTCCAAATGATGTTTTACTATTGTAGCACGCAGAGGGGGCGATGTCAAGGCTTGCGGTGCTTTTTGATACCGATATCCTCGTTTTCGTAGCAGCCAAGGCGGATGCTGTCTTGCCCGAAGCGGCGACGCAGCTCGTAGAGCGTGCTTTCCACGCCCTCCTGCCTTTCGTCGGGGGCGGAATCGGCAAACATATCCAACTGCTCCTCCACAGCATCAGCCTCCACCAGTCCCCCCGCCGTCACGGTGATGCTGCGGATGGCGTTGCCGTAGCCGTAGGCGCTTTTGATCAGCGCCATGGCGTTTTCGATCAGCTCCTGGCGCAGCCACGTGGCCCGCTTCAGGGTGGTTTGCCGCTGAACGGTGCGGAAATCCGGGCTTTTTACCTGCACCTGCACCACGGTGCATTTCATGTTTTCATCCCGCAGGCGGGCGGCCACAGAGTCGGATAGTGCCATCACGCCGGCGCGGATCTCCGCCTCACCGATCACGTCCCGCTTGAAGGTCATGCCGTTTCCCACGGATTTGGGAGCGGGACGGTCGTGATAGGCCCGCACCGGCTCGTTATCCAGGCCGTTGGCGTAGCGCCAGAGGGTCTCTCCCGCCTCGCCCAGCTCTCTTGCCAGCAGCAAGCGGTCGGCAGCGGCCAGATCCCCGATGGTGAGGATACCGAAGCGCCGCAGCGCCTCGGTGGTGCGCTTGCCCGCGAAAAGCAAGTCGGAAACCGGCAAAGGGTAGGCAACGGTACGGAAATTCGACCGATCGATGACCGTGGTGGCATCGGGCTTTTTGTAGTCGCTGCCCAGCTTTGCGAACACGCGGCAAAAGCTGACACCCACCGAAATCGTGATGCCGATCTCCTGCCGTACCCGGGCGCGGATGGTATCCGCCAGCTCCCGCGGTGTCATGGGGAACAGGTGCATACTGCCCGTCACGTCCAAAAAGGACTCGTCAATGCCAAAGGGGTCCACCAGATCGGTGTAGTCGAGATAAATGGCGTTGACCCGACGGGAGATCTCGTGATATTTGCCATGATGAGGTGCCACCAGCCGCAGCGTGGGGCATTTTTCCCTGGCCTCGCGGATGGTCTCTGCCGTGCGGATGCCATAGGCCTTGGCCAGCTCGTTTTTGGCCAGAATAATGCCGTGGCGGCTTTCGGGGTCGCCCGCAACGGCCATGGGCACAGCTGCAAGGGAGGGGTCCAGCAGCGTCTCCACCGAGGCGTAAAAGCCGTTGCAATCACAGTGTAGGATCACGCGGTCCATAGGTGGCTCCTTTCTTCAGAATTTTGGCGCTCTCACATCAGCGAGAGCAAAAACGCGGTATCAAAGGGCAGACCTACGCCCGCCCCGAAGGGGGTACCGTCCGGCGAGGGGCGACGCAGCTCGAAGCGAGAGGCACCCAAATAAGCCGCCAAACGGGGTGCGAAATCGGGGCAACCCAACCATTCTGCGAAGAGAACCTTATCCCCCTCCCATCGGTACAGGGCGGCGCAGACGCCGGGCAGCTCCAGGGCGCCGGTGCTGCAAAGGGAAAGAAAGCCCTCGTCCGGGGCGGCAAAGGGCGGCGTCAGAAATTGCCGTCGCAAGGCAAGATATTCCCCGGCGCTGAGCGTGCGAGGCTCTGTCGGCAGCGGCAGCGCCAAAGCCTCCCCCTGCTCCGTTATCACGGGCGACAAGGGAGACAGCCCCGCCTTTTCATAAAAGGCAAAAAGCGACTGGGTGCGCGGATGCAAAAGCAAGGGAAAGCCCCGCTTCACCTCGTCCTCGATCAGTCCCTTGGCCAAGCCCTTCCCCCGATAGGCAGGATCTGTGGCAATGGCAAAAAGATAGCGGGCGGGAAGCGTTCCTCTTTCGGTTTCTATGGCATAGGGTATGGAAAACAGCATGGAGGCCACCCGTCCGCCGTCCCCCACGATCCGCAGATGATGGGGAAAATACCGTGCAAGCACCCCCTCCACCAGCGCGGCCGGCAGCTGGGGCAGCGCCGCCTCCAGCAGACTGCGGCTTTCTCTGTACAGATCCTTCATAGCTTCACCTCATTTCCACATCAGTATAACCCATTTTTCAGCTTTCGTCAAGTCCGTTCCTCTTGACGGAGGCGCTTTTTTGTGATAATATTATACTATATAAATCCACAAAGGAGAGCCATTATGAAGGAACGCCCCTTCAGCGCGGTGGCCGCAACGGCGGAAAATCCCCACTTTGCCCGGTGGTGCCAGCGCCGCATCGAGCTATACGACAGGCAGACGGAGACCCGCAGCGACTTTGTGCGGGACTACACTCGTATCCTGCACTCCACCGCCTATCGCCGCTTAAAACATAAGACCCAGGTGTTTTTCAATACCCAAAGCGACCACATCTGCACCCGCATTGAGCACGTGGGGCACGTGGAGTCGGTCAGCGGCACCATTGCCGCCGCCCTGGGACTGAACACCGATCTCACCCGCGCCATTGCTACAGGCCACGACCTGGGGCATTCCCCCTTCGGTCACGAGGGGGAGAGGATCCTGCGAAAGCTATCAGAGGAGCACCTCGGAGAGGACTTCTGGCACGAGAAAAACGGTATGTATCTGGTGGATCACCTGGAGCTTTTGGAGGATGACAAGCGGGTGTTCCGCAACCTGAATCTTACGTGGGCGGTGCGGGACGGCATCCTCTCCCATTGCGGAGAGCTGAATGAAAACGGTCTCCTGCCCCGTGGAGCGGACATCGACCTCTCGGATTTTGAAAAGCCCGGTCAGTACCAGCCCGCCACCTTTGAGGGGTGCGTGGTCAAGCTGGCGGACAAGATCGCCTATCTCGGGCGGGATATCGAGGACGCCCAGCAGATCGGGCTGCTTTCCGCAAAGGAGGAGCAGCTGCTGCGAGCGCTGGCCAAAAAGCACGGTCTGGCCGCCATCAACACCACGGTGCTGATGCACGATATGATCACCGACGTCTGCGAGCACAGCTCGCCGGAGTCGGGACTCTTCTTCGGCGAACGCTATCAGCGGTTGATGTACGACGTGAAGGATTTCAACACCACCTACATCTACAAGCATCCGCGGCTCCAGCCCTTCTGCCGCTACGCAAGGCTCGTGCTGGAGGAGCTGTTCGCGGCCCTGGCCGACACCTATGCCGGCCCGGATACGCTGCACCGCCTAATGGAGCGGCAGCGCTTTGGCACCGGCTCCGCGCTTCTTTGCGACTTTGCCCTGTGGCTTGCCGCCTACGTGACCGCGCCCATCCCCCGCTCTATCAACAGCCGCCTTTGCGTGGCCCGCTACGAAAACGAGAAAATTTACGGCGACCTCACCTGCGAGAAGGATTTTTTGCGGGCGGTACGGGACTACGTTGCCGGCATGACCGACGGCTACGCCATCCGCATGTTTGAGGAATTGCTGAACCTCGCCTGAAAAGGAGTAAAATATGAAAAAAACACTTTCCCTTCTGCTGCTCCTCGCCCTGCTGCTCCCCACCCTCGTCGCCTGCCAGGGCGAGGAGCCGGAGACACCCGGTGGCACCCCTGCCCTTCTGGTGCTGCCCGAAAATGTGAATTACGTTTCCATCTATCTCTACAAGGACGGCTCCGACGGGGGCGGCGCCTATTTTGACAAAAGCAATTACGGTGCGCTGCTGCAGCTGTTAGACGAGCTGCGCGCCACTACGGTGATCCCCCTCACCGACGAGACCGCCGGGAAGAATTTTCTCTTTGACGACTGCTTTGACCTGAACGTGTATGGCGCCGACGGCACGCTGATGCAGATCTCCGTGGACACAAACGGGTTGATCTGCATCAACACCGAATTCTTCACCCTCTCCGAGGGACTGCTCAGCTACAAGCGCGTGCAGTCCTATTTCGAGGCATTTCGCGAGTGACAAAATATTTCCCGAATATGGAAAACGCTATTGACTTTGTCTTCAAAATGCTATATAATGTAAATTCAAATGTAAGGAATATAAGGAGTTATCGTTATGTCTAAAGTAACCTTTCGTTATCTCTCCCAGGAAGACATTCTGGCTCTGAACATCCCCTATGAGGATGTACTGGACGCCGTAGAAAAGGCTATGGCCAAGTTTAGCCAAGGCCTCTGCCAGCTCCCCGTGAAGGTTCACGTCAATTCCCGCCCCGGCACCTACGTCAACGCCATGCCCGCTTACATCGGTGGTGAGGACGAGGCGCAGGGCATGAAGTGGATCGCCGGCTACCCCGCCAACCGCACCAAGGGTCTGCCCGTTACCTGGGGTCTGATGGTGATGAACAACTGCGAGACCGGTGGCGTGGAGGCTATTATGGACGGCCGCTGGATCACCGCTATCCGTACCGCTGCCGTGGCTGCCGTTACCGCCAAATACTGCAAGCCGAAGAACACCGAGGCCATTACCATCATCGGCGCCGGTGAGCAGGGCCGCTCCAATGCAAGACTCATGAAGATCGTCATCCCCGAGCTGAAGCGCATCTACATCGGTGACCTTTACGAGGCCGCCATCGACAGCTACCTCAAGAAGATGCGTCCTCTCATGCCCGACGTGGAGTTCATCCCCTTCTATACCGAGGAGGAGCGCCAGAAGGCCATCGACGATTCCCAGATCCTCATTACCGCCACCCAGCGCTCTGACAAGCCCATCATCTTCTGCGAGATGCTGCACAAGGGTATGCTGGGCATTCCGCTGGAAAGCACCGCCTGGGAGGGCAAGACCTACACCCGCTTTGCCGACCGCTTTGTCTGCGATGACGTGAACCTGGTGAACGCTTACCTTGCCGACGGCAAGTACACCGACGGTCTGCCGGAGGAGCTGCTCACCCTGGGTGACATCATCAACGGCAAGGTCAAGGGCCGCGGCAGCGAGGAGGAGTTCGTCATTACCTCCTCTCACGGCATTGCCATTTCCGACGTGGCCGTAGGTCAGATGATCCTCAAGAAGGCCGAGGAAAAGGGCATTGGCACCATTCTCCCCCTGATGGAGGAAGCCGATATCATTCGGTAAACAGGTGCTGCTCTACTCAAAAAGCCGGGAAACGGATACCGTTTCCCGGCTTTTTTCAGTGCATATGCATTTTGCTCTGCACCATGTTGCCCATATGCTTTGCCGCGCAGGTGGTTTTTTTCAGCAGCCGCTTGGTCTCGCTCTTACCGCCCACGATCATGCCCACCGTGCCGCCTACCACCATGCCGGCCACCACGCCGACCGCCGTCATCGTTGCCTTATTCATTGCCTCATCCCCCTTTTTTGATTTCAACCATAGTTTGCGCAGTCAGTGAACAATTATACACCCACGCCGAGGTGCAAAAAAGAGAAAAATTTGCAAAAAAAGTCGGCAGCATCTTGCAATCAACGTAAGGAAACGCTATAATAAAAAGGATGAAATCAAAAAGGAGCTTACTATGGAGCAAATTTATACCATACCCGTAAACGAGGCCTTTGAGGCCTCCGCCGCCGACCATTCCTGCGGCTGCCCCATGTGCGCGCTTTACCGCAAGCTGGAGGAGAACGAGCTGGAGCTGATCCTCGGCGCCTCTATGATGGAGCCCGACGTGCGCATCAAAACCAACCGTGAGGGCTTTTGCCGCACCCATTACGATATGATGTTCGTACGCAAAAACCGCCTGGGCATGGCGCTGACGCTGGAAAGCCATCTGAAGGAGCTGCAGGGCGATCTTTCCGCCGGCATTATGGGCACCCTCACCGGTCGCCCCGACGCGAAGCCCGTGAAGCGCGTGGCGGAGCTGGAAAAATCCTGCTACGTTTGTCGCCGCATCGACTTCCATTTTCAGCACATGGCAGAAACTGTGGTATTTCTCTTTGAGAGCGAGGAGGCCTTCCTCGATAAGCTGACGGCGCAGCCCTATTTCTGCCTGCCCCATTACCGTCTGCTGCTGGAAAAGGGCGCCGCGCGCCTTGGCAAAAAGCAGATGGCCGCCTTTACCGAGATCCTTTCCAACGTGACGAAGGGCTATCTCGAGACCCTCACGGAGGACGTAAGCTGGTTCTGCAAAAAATTCGACTACCGCTACGATCAGGAGCCCTGGAAGAACTCCAAGGACAGCGTGGAGCGCGCCATCAAATTTCTGCGCGCGGATCTCCACAACACACAGCAAAAATAATACCGTTTAGGGGGATATTTGAAAATGAAGCTAACAGCAAAAGAGATCTTCGCACTTTCCCACGGCGCGCTCCGCTATGAGGAGCAGGCGGACGGCGCCGTGCGCCTTTGCCGCTTTACCGAGAAGACCGTGGGCTTTTACGAAGCCACCAATCAGAATTTTGCCACCAAAACCAAGGCAGGTGCCTGCATTCGTTTGGAGTTTGATACCGATGCCGATGAGTTTACCGTAGGATATACCGTCAGCAAGGCCTCCAGCCGTTCGTTTTTCTACTTTGATATTTTCGTGGACGGCGTGATGGTGGCGCATCCGGGGCAGGATAATTTGGAAAACGCCGTGGGTGAGCTTTCGCTGGAGCTGCCCGCGGGCACACACCGTGTGGCGATCTACCTGCCCAATCTGGCCTGCGCCGATATCACCCATATGACCTTCCCCGACGGTGCCACCTTCAAGCCCGTGGAGAAAAGCCTGAAGCTCTACGCGCTCGGTGACTCCATTACCCAAGGCTACGACGCGGAATATCCCTCCCAATCCTATGCCAATCTGCTGACCGATAAGCTGAATGCCACCGCGATCAATCACGGCATCGGCGGCGAGATCTTCAACCCCGGTATGCTGGATGCCGCCATGGATTTTGCCCCCGACATCATCACCGTTGCCTACGGCACCAACGACTGGAGCACGCGTACCGCCGAGGATTTCAAGCGGGATGCCGACGAGTATTATCGCCTGCTTCGCGTCACCTATCCCACCGCCAAGATTTTTGCCATCACGCCCATCTGGCGCGCCGACAAGTCCAATGAGACCAAGGCGGGCTGCTTTGAGAATGCGGTGCGCATCGTCACCGAGGCCGCCCTGGCGCAGCCCGGTGTGGTAGTCATCGACGGCGACAAAATGATCCCTCACCTTGCCGCAGTCTGCTCCGACGCCTATCTCCACCCCAACGATTTCGGCTTCAAGTTCTACGCCGAGGCGCTCTTCGACGCCATGAAGCCCCATCTCGGCTGAGGTTGCTATGGCACAGAAATACGGTAATATGATCGATCTGCTGGAGCTGCAGAAGTCCTTTATTCTGAACCATCTGCGCCCCGGCGACACCGCCGTGGATTTCACCATGGGCAACGGACACGACACGGAATTCCTCTCCAAGACCGTGGGTGAGACAGGGCGTGTGTTTGCCTTCGACGTACAGGAGCAGGCCGTGCGCTCCACCGCCGAGAATCTCGCCAAGGCGGGGTGCCCCCAAAACTACACCCTGATCCTTGACTCCCACCACAACGTAAAAAAGTACGTGGAGGGGCCGATCCACGCGGGGATGTTCAATCTCGGCTACCTGCCCGGCAGCGACAAGAGCATCACCACCATGCGCGTCACCACCATGCCTGCCATTGAGGCGGCCATCGACCTCCTTGATCACGGCGGCGTGCTGCTGGTGGCGGTCTACCCCGGTCACGCCGAGGGCGAGGCGGAGGGCAAGATGGTGCTGGATTACTTCGCTACCCTTGACCGCCACGTGATCTGCTGCACCCTTATTCGCATTCTGAACTCACCCACCTCCCCCTTCTTTGTGGTGGTAGAAAAGAAATAAAAAACGGAGGATAATGCTATGTTTCGTCCTGAATTTCCCAATCCCCAGTTTCGTCGCGAGAATTGGGTCAACCTGAACGGCCCTTGGAGCTTCACCCTTGACGTGGAGGACAACGGCGCGGAAAAGAAGTATTTTGAACAGACAAGCTTCGATCAGACCATCGAGGTGCCCTTCTGCCCCGAATCGCAGCTCTCCGGCATCGGCCACACGGATTTTATCAACGCCTGCTGGTACGCGCGAGAGATCGATATTCCGGAAAGTGCCCTGACGGGTCGGGTTTTTCTGCATTTTGGTGCCGTTGACTACGAGGCCAATATTTACGTGAACGGCAAAAAGGCAGGCACCCACCGGGGTGGCTATATTTCCTTTGCCCTGGATATTACCGATTTCGTCACCGCCGGCAAAAACACGCTGGTGGTGCACGCCCGCGATAACACCCGCGATCCCATGATCCCCTCCGGCAAGCAGAGCACCAAAACCGACTCCTACGGCTGCTTCTACACCCGCACCACCGGCATCTGGCAGACGGTGTGGCTGGAGTTCGTGCCCTGTGCTTACATCAAGAATTTCCGTTTCTATCCCGATATCCACAATGCCGCCGTCACCGTAGAGGCCAAGGTGGTAGGCACCGGCGATTTTACCGCCGAGGTCACCTACGAGGGCAAGCCCATGGCGGCTGAAACTCGCACCGTTTTGGGGGATACCGTTCGCTTCACCCTGCCCCTTACAGAGCTGCATCTGTGGGAGACGGGCTGCGGTCGCCTCTACGACGTACAGCTCACCTTCGGCGAGGATAAGGTCTATACCTACTTTGGCATGCGTGAAGTAAAGATCGACGGCCACCGCGTGCTCCTCAACGGTAAGTCTGTCTTCCAGCGCCTGGTGCTGGATCAGGGCTTTTACCCCGACGGCATCTACACCGCCAAGGACGAGGCTGCGCTGGTAAAGGACATTGAGCTTTCCCTTGCTGCCGGCTTTAACGGCGCGCGCCTCCACGAAAAGATCTTCGAGCCCCTGTTCCTCTACCACGCTGACCGCCTTGGGTATCTGGTTTGGGGCGAATACCCCAACTGGGGTCTGGATCACACCGACATCCGCTCCTTCTATGCAATGTATCCCGAGTGGGAGGAGGCCGTAAATCGAGACTTCAACCACCCCGCCATCGTGGGCTGGTGCCCCTTCAACGAGACCTGGAACATCAAGGGCAAGACCCAGGAAAACGACGTGCTGCTGGCCATCTACAAAATGACCAAGGCGCTGGACGACACCCGTCCCGTGATTGACACCAGCGGCAACTGCCACGTGATGACCGATATTTACGACGTGCATAACTACAACCAGGATCCCGCCGTGTTCCGGGAGAAATTTGCCCCCGAGATCCTCGCCAAGGGCGAGGTGTGGGACCCCAACGTCATCCACAGAAACGCCGTGCATCCCCAGGCGGTGCTCTGGGACGGCAAGCAGCCCCTGTTCATCTCCGAGTACGGCGGCATCCGCTGGTCGGAGCTTTCCGGCTGGGGCTACGGCAACGCCCCCAAGACCGAGGAGGAATTCAAGGAGCGCTACAAGGGTCTCACCGACGCGCAGCTGGATAACCCCTACTTCTTCGGCTTCTGCTACACCCAGCTTTACGACGTTGAGCAGGAGCAGAACGGCCTTTATACCTATGAGCGCGAGGCGAAGTTTGATATGTCCTTCTTTAAGGAGGTCAACAGCCGCAAGGCCGCCATTGAGGACTAAAACTCACCCCGTTTGCGGGGATATGAGAATTTTCTCCAAGCCGCATCCCGCTGCGATAATCTCCGTCCGCACGCTTGGATGCACGCTCACGCGTGATGAGATTCAAGGGCGGCTTTCCGCCCTTGATGATATACGCCGCACTTCGTGCGTCGATAATATACCAAGCCTGCGGCTTGGATAAAAAAAGGAACACGCCGTCAACGACGGCGTGTTCCTTTTTTGGAGCTGGTGGTGAGATTTGAACTCACGACCTGCTGATTACGAATCAGCTGCACTGCCCCTGTGCTACACCAGCGACCTTGTTATTATAACACATTTTTCTCGCGATTGCAAGGGCTTTTCCAAAAAAATATTTTTTGAAAAGTTTTTATTGACAAAGATTCATTTATATGCTATACTGAAATCACCATTCAAAGAACGGAGGAACTCCTTATGAACAACAATATGATGCAAATGCAGCGAGAAGCCAAGTACAAATCTGTCCGCGCCTCTCTGATCATGATACTGGTGGCTTCTGTGATCAACATTTTCAGCATCGCCTTTGCCGACTCCTATTTCCTCTTCAGCTCTTATTTTACCACACTGCTGGCTGCCCTCGGCGCTACCCTGTATGTGGAAACCGGATTCATGGCGCTGTTTGTGGTCTTTGCGCTGCTGGCACTGGTGAGCCTGGTGCCCTATCTGCTCTGCTTCATTTTTTCCAAAAAGCACCCCGGCTGGATGATTGCCGCGCTGGTACTGTTTTCCCTCGATACGCTGCTGCTGCTTCTTGACTTTGTGGCCGCGTTGCTGATCGGCGATTTTAGCATGCTCATTGATATGGCCTTCCACGTCTACGCCATCGTCTGCCTTGCCATCGCCGTCAAGCACGGCTTGGCGGCCAAAAAAGCGCCCGCACCGGAGGCGGCTCCCGCTGCACCCCTGATCACCGCCGACGGTGAGGTGGCCGCGGCGGATGCAGACGCAGCAGACGAGGCAACGCTGGTTGCCCGCATCATCGTCATCCAGCGGAAGAAGGGCTACGTGGGCTGCGCTGTGGCACTGCGCTGCTACCTTGACGGCGTTCAGGTGGGCGAGCTGAAAAACGGCGCCAAGCTGGAGCTGACGACCAGTAGCTCCGCTCACGAGCTGATGCTGATGACTCCCGCCGGGGATGCAGCTACGGCAACCGTCTCCGCAGGCGACGAGGGACACTGCTATACCGTTTCCATGAAAATGGGCATGACCGCCACCAAGCTGATTTTGGAGGAAACCACCTCTACCGCGCAGTAAACAAAGCGAGGTTAGAGGGGAGAGGATGCTTTTGCAAAAGCACCCTCTCCCCTCTTTTTTGCCCTTTGGGCAAAA
>JAFTQT010000050.1 GCA_017462615.1 Clostridia bacterium
ATGCAGCGAGCGCTAAGGATGTGTCCTGTCCTCGGCTGCGCCGAGACTGCAAGTTTGCCTGTGGCAAACATTGCCGCGTCGCAGAACGCGAGCAAAACGCGATTTGCGATGCGTGATGCGAAAACGGCAACAGGAAAGAGAGGCGCTTTTTGCAAAAAGCGCCTCCTCTCCCCAAACAAGCCGACAGTCGGACTCTTCAAAATTGCAGCAGAATGGTCAGCTTCTCGTTTTCGTATTGTGCGGAAATTTTGCCGCCGATGCGCTCTGCCAGGGTCTTGGCAATGGCAAGGCCAAGGCCGGTGGAGTTGCGGGCGGATTCCACGGTGAAAAAGCGGTCGAAAAGTCTGCCCACCTGCACCTCGTCAAGGTCGCTTGCCCGATTGGTGAAGGTAAGCACGCCTTGATCGGTGAGGGTGATGGCAAGGTCGCCCTCGCTGTATTTCAGCACGTTGCTGAGCACGTTTCCAAGAATGCGGGAAAGAGCGCCCTTGTCCAGCGTCCGCATCACCCGCACGTCGGGGAAGGTGATCTCCGGCTCAATGCCGCGCTCCACCAGCGCGCCGTAAAAGGAGGCGATGCTTTCCTCCAGCAGCGCGCCTACGTCCACCGTTTCCGGCGTGACGTCCTCAGTGGAAAGGATCACGGAATATCGGAACAGCTCCTCGGTCAGCTGCCGCATGGCCTCGGTACGATTTTCGATAAAAGCCAGGTAACGGGTCACGTTTTCGCTCTTTTCTTCCTTTTTCAGCAGCTCAAGATACCCATAAATGGCGGTCAGTGGCGTGCGCAGGTCGTGGGAAAGACCGGTCACCGCATCCTTCAGCTCCTTGTCACCGTGGAGATAGCGCCGGCGCTGATTCCGCAGTAGCCGCAGCTGCTCGTTGATGCCGGAGGCCAGCGCCAGCATATTTTTGTCGCGGCTGGAGATGCCGATGAGGGTGTTGGTATCGGTGGCAAGGCGCTCTGAAAAGGCCTCCGTGATCTCTCGCGCCGCTCTCTGCAGCGTCAGGATCTTCACGGCAAGCACCGCAACGGTTATGGATAATAGCGCGATCAGGATCCACAAAAAGGCCAGCACCCGTCGTCCCTCCCTTGATGGTTATTTCAGATTTTGTCTTTTGAAAATTGCAATGCCCGTCGCCGTTGAGGCGACAAGAGACAGCACCGCATAAAGAGGCAAGCGCCAAAAGCCGTCGGGCAGACGGGCTTCCTCCTTGCCGTATTCGGCAAGCTGCCCCGTGGGTAGAAATTCATGCAAAAACTGCACCGTTTGGCGCTTAAATCCCGTAAGGTACTCGGGATTGGGTTTTTCCTCAATCCATTGTGTCGTGCCGTCACCGTAGGTAAGCTCAAAGCCGCCGATGGTCTCGGGCACGTCAAGCACCGAGGAAAGCACGGGAGTCACCAGCAGCGTCAGCGCCAGCGCAAGGAGCAGCACCGTCAGCACGGAGACAGCTCTGCCGGGGATCAGCGTGGCCGGCAGCACCAGCAGCGCGGCGAGGGCCGCAACGGAAAGCAGACTGGAAAGGATCTGCAGCAGCAGGACGTGTGCCGTTCCGGAAAAGCCGCCCAAGAGCGGCGCGCCGATGGCGATCACCACGCCGGAGCCCACCGCATACATCAGCAGCGCCGCTGCCGTGCAAACGATGAGATTCGAAAAGTAAACGGCGGCGCGGCCGTGGCCCACGATCAGCTTGTTGCGCAGGGTGTGATCGCCGTGATCGGTGCCGATGAAGAGGGCGACCAGAGCGGCGATGGCCACGGGCAGCACCTCAACGCCGGCAAAGATCAGATTGGTGGCGGTCAGGTCGGTGAGTCCCCACAGGGACTTGTAGTAAAGATTGTTGATCAGCGTATAGGCGACGCTGGCGGCAACCGCCAGCGTGCCCAGGTATAAAAGCTTGCTTCGCCATAGGCGGCTGAAGCCGGAGGATAGCAGATTTCTCATACCGTTCCCCCCTTATTTCAAATTTCGACGGCGGAATAGTGCCCAGCCGGCAGCGCAGATGGCGGCGGTGGAGAAGAGAGATATCAGAGGAAGGGTGTTGAGCCGCGCGGTCAGCTCAGCCTTTTCGGCTGTTACGTCGTAATGGGGCTCATATCCGTCGCCCCAGTCGTAAACGTATTCGCTGAGGGCGGCCATGCATTGGTTCAGCTGTCCGAAGGGATTGGCGCGGTTGGCCACGTCAAGAGCCGTGCGAAGGGGCTCATGCACGTACAGATGGTTTTCCAGCTCCTCCGCATGGGTGAACTCGCCGTTCTCGTCGAAATATTCCATAGTAAAGGTGGGCTCCTGCTCCAGCACATGCTGCAGGGAGGTGGCGCCGTACATCAGGCACAGCACCAGCAGCACGCCCACGATGGCCGAGAGGGCACGGTTGCTGATGAGACAGCAGACGGCGGAGAGTAGCGCGCCCATGCCGACGGCAGAGAGCAGCAGACAAAGCCCTACGCGCAGCAGCACGGTGGCGGGCACCTTACCAAGCACGGAAAACCCGAAAACGGTGGTGAAAACGGCGAAGATCAGCATCATCAGCGTGCAAAGCGCCGTGTTCAGCAGCAGCTCCGCAAAAAAGACCTGCCCACGGGAATATCCCGCAATGACCTTGTTGCGCAGCGTGCCGTCGCCGTGCTCCCTGCCCCAGGAAAGGGCCACGAAGGCACCAAAGGCAAAGAGCATGGGAAGCAGAAACAGATCGTCAACGCCGTAGCGCAGCGTGTTGCCTGTAGCGATGCCCAGCACGGCGGGCAGCACCAGTAGAATAGCCAGAAAAACGGGGTGTCTCGTGGTGCGGAAAAGAGCGGCAGAAAGCAGCTTACGCACGGCGCTCACCTCCCACCAGGCCAACGAAGTAGCTTTCCAGCGATTCGTTGTGCTCTGCGACGGAAATCAGCTCGCATCCCTCGGCGCTCAGAGCAGTCACCAGGGTGGAGACGTTCGGCTTGGCAAAAACGTCGGCTATGCGCGCACCTTGGATCTTGTATTCAAGACCCATTGCGTCCAGTACCCGGGAAAGGGCGCCGGTATCGGACACCTCCACGCGGGTGCATTTGCGGCAGGCGGCCTCCAGCTCCTCGGCGCTGAGCTCCTTGACCATCCGCCCGGCATCCACGAAGCCGTAGTGGGTGGCAAGACGGGAGAGCTCGTCGAGAATGTGGCTGGAGATCAGCACCGTGATCTGATGCTCCCGATTGAGCTTCAGAATGAGCTCGCGGATCTCGATCACGCCCTGGGGGTCAAGGCCGTTGACCGGCTCGTCCAGCACCAGAAAATCGGGATCGCCCGCAAGGGCAATGGCAATGCCCAGGCGCTGCTTCATGCCAAGGGAAAAGTGGCGGGCCTTTTTCTTGCCCGTGTTTTCCAGTCCCACCAGCTGCAGCAGCTCCGGGATGCTGTCGAAGGAGGGTAGCCCCAGGATGCGGTACTGCTCCTTCAGATTGTCCTCGGCGCTCATATCCATATAAATGGCGGGGGTCTCCACCACGGCACCCATGCGGCGGCGGGCGCCGGTCAGAGCACGGTCACCGTTTCCCACGCCGTAGAGCGTAAAGCTGCCGGCGGTGGGGGACTGCAATCCGCAAACGAGGCGGATCAGCGTGGTCTTGCCGGAGCCGTTTTTGCCCACGAGGCCGTAGATGGCGCCACGGGGCACGTGCATAGAAAGTCCGTTCAGGGCTCTGCTTTTGCCATATTGCTTGCAAAGGCCCTCGGTTGTCAAAACATAATCCATTGTGTTACCTCCTTTTGGGTCCTGCGACCCTTTGGTGCCTACAGTTTACCGCCTGGGGGTAAAGAAAACGGTAAAGGAAAGGGTAAAGAAACGGTAAAGATTTCAGCGGGGCTCCCGCAGCTTGAAGCCGATACCCCACACCGCCTCCACGTAGTCCTCGCCGTCCGCCTCCCGCAGCTTTTTTCGCAGGTTGCTGACGTGGATCTTCAGAGAGCTTTCGGTGCAGTCGGGCGTGTCCGTAGAAATGCGATCCAGCAGGAGAGATTTGGTCAAGACCTGGGTGGGATTTTGCATCAATAATTTCAAAATGGCGTATTCGGTGCGCGTCAGCTTCACCGTCACGCCGGAGGCCGTAACGGTGTGGGAGATCGTGTCAAGAGAAAGGCTGCCGCAGCTGAGCATCGGCGCGGTGGCGGTGCTTTTGCGCAGCGCTGCCACGATGCGGGCCAGCAGCTCCCGCGGCTCAAAGGGCTTGGTCACGTAATCCACCGCCCCTTCCATCAGGAGAGAGATCTTGCTTTCCGTATCCACCTTGGCGCTGACCACGATGACGGGCACGTCCTTGATGTGGGGCAGCAGCTTCTCGCCGGAGAGGCCGGGCAGCATCAGATCCAGCAGCACCAGATCGGGGCGAGCGCCCTCCAGCACCAGCAGCGCCTCGGTGCCGGAATAAGCGCGGGTGACGCGATAGCCCTCCCGGGTGAGGAGCTCCTCCAGCATATTCCCGATATAAACGTCGTCGTCGATCACAAGCACGTGCTTCATAAGCGCTCCTTCCACCGCCGCGGCGGGTGTCGTTGTTTGTAGTGTAACATTTTGCGGCCAAAAAGTCAAGAGGGGTGGAAAAAACGGGCTTTTTTATAAAAAGGAGACGTTTCTACCGTATAATTGCGGCAAATGATGGAAAAAATGCTCTTGACAAGCGATCAAATATGTGTTATAATGCGAGTGATATTCCGTGAGGGAGTAGTTGACGCATAGCGTGATAAGTCAACAACACAGGCCGCGTTCCGGCGCGGTTTGGCTTATCTTAATCGACGAGACTCGCGGGGCTATGCTTATTTTGCGTCGCCCCGCGAGTCCTTTTTTACGGAAAGCCCCTGAACGGGGCGAGAAAGGAGCAACATGAAGCATTATCTTGAGCAATCCGACAAGGTTCTTGCCGAGCTCGAAAGCAGCGAGCAGGGTCTTTCCGCCGGCGAGGCTGCAGCAAGGCTCGAAAAGAACGGCAAAAACAAGCTGGCCGAGGGCAAGAAGGAGTCCCTCATTCATCGTTTCCTGAAGCAGCTGGCCGAGCCCATGACCATCATTCTGCTGGTGGCTGCCGCCATCTCCGGCGTGCTGGCCGTGGTGGAAAAGGAGTTCCCCTCCGACGTCATTATCATCATGGCGGTGGTCATCATCAACGCCGTTCTGGGCGTTTTTCAGGAGAGCAAGGCCGAAAAGGCCATTGAAGCCCTGCAAGAAATAGCCGCCGCCACCTCCAAGGTCATTCGCGACGGCAAGCAGATCACCGTCCATAGCGAGGATCTGGTGGTGGGCGATATCATCGTGCTGGAGGCCGGTGACGCCGTTCCTGCCGATGCCCGTATCATCGAGTGCGCCTCTATGAAGATCGAGGAGGCAGCGCTGACCGGTGAATCCGTACCCGTAGATAAAAAGGTAGAGGCGCTGACCGCAGGCGAGAACGGCGACGTTTCCCTCGGTGACCGCAAGAACATGGTATTCATGGGCTCCACCGTGGTTTACGGCCGCGGCAAGGCCGTGGTGACTGCCACCGGTATGGATACCGAAATGGGTAAGATCGCGGATGCGCTTGCCAACGCCGAGGAGGGCAAAACCCCCCTGCAGATCAAGCTGGCCGGCCTTTCCAAGATCCTCACCTATCTGGTCATCGGCATCTGCGTGATCGTGTTCGGCATCAACATCGTCCGTGCCCTTGCCACCGGTGCCGCCTTCGGCTTCCCCGAGGTGCTGGACTTCTTTATGATCGCCATTTCCCTGGCGGTAGCCGCCATTCCCGAGGGACTTGCCACGGTGGTGACCATCGTGCTGTCCATCGGCGTGACCAATATGTCCCGTCGTAGCGCCATCATCCGCAAGCTGACTGCTGTGGAGACCCTGGGCTGCACCCAGATCATTTGCTCCGACAAGACCGGTACCCTTACCCAGAACAAGATGACCGTGGTGGATCACTACGGCGAAGACGAATCCCTGCTTGCCAACGCCATGTCTCTTTGCTCCGACGCGGAGTTTGACGCCGAGGTGGGCGCTGCCGTGGGTGAGCCCACCGAGTGCGCGCTGGTGAACTACGCCGAGAAGCTGGGTCTTTCCAAGAACGTACAGAAGAAGGTGTACGACCGCATCGGCGAGGTACCCTTCGACTCCGGCCGTAAGATGATGTCTACCGTGCACCGCACCGAAAACGGCACCCTGGTGCAGTTCACCAAGGGCGCGCCCGACGAGATCCTGAAGCGCTGCACCAAGGCGCTGGTAGGTGGCGAGGTGGTGGATATGACCGAGGGCCTGCGCGCCGAGATTCTTGCCGCCAATAAGGCCATGGCCGACCGCGCTCTGCGCGTGCTGGCCGCTGCTAACAAGATGCTGACCGCCGAGCCTGCCGTCTACGAGCCGGAGGCTGTGGAGTGTGAGCTTTGCTTCGTGGGTCTGGTGGGCATGATCGACCCCGTTCGTCCCGAGGTGAAGCCTGCTATCGACCAGTGCCGCTCTGCAGGCATCCGTCCCATTATGATCACCGGCGACCACAAGGATACCGCCGTCGCCATTGCCAAGGAGCTGGGCATCATTGACGACGCCTCCGCCGCCATCACCGGTGCCGATCTCGATAAGATCTCCGACGAGGAGTTTGAGACCGCCGTGGAGAAGTACTCGGTCTACGCCCGCGTGCAGCCCGAGCACAAGACCCGTATCGTCAACGCCTGGCGTAAGAAGGGCAAGGTCACCGCAATGACCGGTGACGGCGTCAACGACGCGCCCTCCATCAAGAACGCCGATATCGGCGTGGGCATGGGCATCACCGGCACGGACGTGACCAAGAACGTGGCGGATATGATCCTTGCCGACGATAACTTTGCCACCATCGTTTCCGCCGCAGGCGAGGGACGCCGCATTTACGACAATATCCGTAAGGCCATCCAGTTCCTGCTGGCCTCCAACCTCTCCGAGGTTCTGGCCATCTTCTTTGCAACGCTCCTGGGCTTCACCATCTTCAAGCCCGTGCACCTTCTGTGGATCAACCTCATCACCGACTGCTTCCCGGTGCTGGCCCTTGGTATGGAAAAGCCCGAGGCCGACGTGATGAACCGCAAGCCCCGCGACAGCAAGGAGGGCATCTTTGCCGGCGGCCTTGGTGCTGCCGTGGCTTACCAGGGCGTGCTGGTCACCCTCATCACCCTGGGCTCCTACCTGCTTGGTCGCTTCGTGCTGGCCGATATGCACCACGCCGAGGCCATTGCGGCAGGTCACTATTCTGCCGATATGCTGGGCACCACCATGGCGTTCCTGACCCTTTCCATGTGTGAGATCTTCCACTCCTTCAATATGCGCTCCCTCAAGGGCTCCATCTTTGTCATGAAGAATCAGAACTGGTGGCTTTGGGGCGCAGGTCTGCTGTCGCTCCTGCTGACCACCGTGGTCATTGAGGTGCCCTTCCTTGCCGAGGTGTTCGAGCTTTCTCACCTGAGCCTCATGGAGTATGGCATCGCGCTGGCGCTGGGCTTCTGCATCATTCCCATCGTGGAGATCGTGAAGCTGGTGCACCGCATGATCGACAAGAAAAAGGGCGACTGAGCCGCGCAAAAATTTTTTAATACGGTTGACTTTTGGGGTGATCTGTGCTATATTATAAGCGGCAGATTCCCAACGGGGACTGCATCGTTTGATGCAGTCCCACTTTTATGAAATTTGATGTGAAAAGGAGAACAAATCATGCAGCTTCGTGCCCCCTCTTATCCGCTCATTACCATTGACCCCTTTTTCAGCGTCTGGTCTCCTGCTGACCGCCTGACTGACGTGGATACCGCCCATTGGACGGGCTATACCAACGCCATTCTCGGCACCGCCGAGATCGACGGCAAGCCCTATCGCTTTATGGGCAAGGATCGGGACGGCGTGCCCGCCATGGAGCAGGTTTCCGTGGATGTGGATGCCTTTACCACAACATACGTGTATGAGGCCTGCGGCGTACGGCTGACGCTGCTCTTCACCTCTCCCATTCTGCCCGATGATCTTTATTACCTTACCCGTCCCGTCAGCTACCTTGAGATCAAAAAGGAGATCGTGGACGGCCACAAGCACACCGTTAAGGTGAAGCTGGCCTGTGCGGAGCAGCTTTGCGTAGACCGCGTGGGCGACGATACCGTTACCGCTGAGGTGCTGCCCGAGAGCGGCAAGGTCAAGACCGTCAAAATGGGTTCCGTTGGCCAGAAAATGCTGGCCTACGAGGCGGATGACGCCCGTATCAGCTGGGGCCACTTCTATCTTTCCACCAATGCGCCCGAGGCCGTGGTGGGCGTGGAGAAGAAGAGCATCTCCTTCTTCACCTTCCGTGAGCGCCCCGACGTGGAGGCCGAAATGACCTTTGCCACCGCCGAGGTGAGCCTTGGCAGCAGCGCGCTCTTTACCTTTGCCTACGACGATGGCTATTCCATCCAGTATTTCCACCAAAATCTGAAATCCTACTGGAACCGTGACGGTGCGGATATCGTGGACGAGATCGGCAAGGCCTTTGCCGACTATAAGCGCGTGCTTGCCCGTTGCCGCGCCTTTGCGGATCGGATGTTCATTGACGCCGTCCGCGCCGGCGGCGAGAAGTATGCGGAGCTTTTGGAGCTGGCCTTCCGGCAGACCATTGCCGCACACAAGCTGGTGCTGGACGAGAACGGCGAGGTGCTGTGGATCTCCAAGGAGTGCTACTCCAACGGCTGTGCCGCCACCGTGGACGTTTCCTATCCCTCCATCCCCCTGTTCCTGCTCTATAATCCGGAGCTTGTTAAGGGTATGATGCGCCCCGTTTACCGCGTGGCAAGAAGCGACTTCTGGAAATCGAGATTTGATTTTGCCCCCCACGACGCCGGTCGTTACCCCATCCTCAACGGTCAGATGTACGGCTACAAGAACGGAGACCTGCTTTACGAAAAGCAGATGCCCGTGGAGGAGTGCGGCAATATGCTGATCATGGAAGCCACCGTGGCCATTGCCACCGGCGACGTGTCCTTTGCAGGTGAGCATATGGATCTTTTGGATCAGTGGGTGAAGTATCTCATCAAGAACGGCCGCGACCCCGAAAATCAGCTGTGCACCGACGACTTTGCCGGCCATTTTGCCCACAACTGCAACCTGACACTCAAGGCCATCATGGGCATTGCCTGCTACGGTATTCTGCAGGGCATGAACGGCAAGAAGCGCGAGGAGCGGAAGTATCTTGCCATGGCAAGGGATATGGCCGCCGATTGGGCAAAGCGCGCCGCCAATGGCGACGGCAGCTACCGCCTGGCCTTCGACCGCCCCGGCACCTTCTCCATGAAGTACAATATCGTGTGGGATAAGCTGTTCGGCACCGGAATCATGAATCCCACCGTTATCGAGTCCGAGGTGGCCTCCTACCGCCGCCACGAGAACGTATACGGTCTGCCTCTTGATAACCGCGAGGGCTACACCAAGAGCGACTGGCTGGTGTGGACGGCAACCTTGGCCAAGAACCGTGCCGATTTTGAGGCAATGGTAGAAAAGCTTTGGAATGCCTTCAACAGTACCGAGACCCGCGTGCCCATGACCGACTGGTATTGGACGGTGACCGCCGGCGAGAAGGAGTACAGCAGCCGCACCTATAGCCCCGCTCACCCTGAGGAGGGCTTTATCAAGGGCTTCCAGAACCGCACCGTGCAAGGCGGCCTGTTTATCAAGCTGCTGGAGTACAAGGGCATTATGAAGCTGCATTAAATGTAAAAATGGGCGCAAACGGTGCGAGTTTTCGGGCGTTTGCGCCCCTTTTGGAGGAGATATGAAGGAACAATGGACGAGAACCGCAATGCTTCTCGGTGAGGCAGCCATCGACCGCCTTGCCGCCGCTCACGTGGCGGTGTTTGGCATCGGCGGCGTGGGTGGCTACGCCGTGGAGGCGTTGGCGCGAGCCGGTGTTGGGCGTTTTACCCTGGTGGATGCCGATGTGGTCAGCGAAAGCAATATCAACCGTCAGATCATTGCCACCTACAAAACCGTGGGCATGAAAAAGACGGCTGCCGCCGCCGCCCGTGTGCGGGAGATCAACCCCGATGCGGAAATTCTGGAGAAGGACCTCTTTTTCCTGCCGGAAACGGCGGATGCCATCGACTTTACCGCCTTTGATTACGTGGTGGACGCGGTGGATACCGTCAGCGCCAAGATGGAGCTGATCCGCCGCGCCAACGCCGCGGGTGTGCCCATCATTTCGGCTATGGGCACGGGCAATAAGCTGGATCCCACGGCGCTGGTGGTCACGGATATCCACAAGACCGAGGGCTGCCCCCTGGCGCGGACGGTGCGGGGGCTTTGCCGGCGAGAGGGCATCAAAAAATTGCGGGTGGTGTATTCAACCGAAGCGCCCAAACGCGTGACCCTCCCCGAGGAGAACGGCCGCCACGCCCCGGGAAGCAGCCCCTTCGTGCCTGCGGCGGCGGGGCTTATTCTCGCCGCCGAGGTGGTGAAGGCGCTTTGCGGAAAAGCTGGAATAAAATAAAGAAAGAGCGCCCAGGCGCGCTTTGCGCCTCGGCCCTCTCACTTTACGTCATTTTTTCAAAATCATTTCTCCGCGTCCTTGGCGGCGTAGTAGGCAAGGGTATCTTGGTGGCATTTTTCCACGCGCTCAACAAGGC
The DNA here is from genome assembly GCA_017462615.1 of Clostridia bacterium. GTDB lineage: Bacteria > Bacillota > Clostridia > Oscillospirales > CAG-272 > Firm-07. Next base: position 10,604 of record JAFTQT010000050.1, read on the forward strand.
CCTCGCCGTCAATGGCGGCATAGGAGAAGCCCCGCAGATGGTAGCTCCCCTCCGGGCGGGCGTAGGTGTCGGGCTCAAAGGGGGGATATTCCAGCACCAGATCCACCTCGCAGCAGCCGATGCCGGCGCTGTCAAAAAGCGTCTTGACGGTGCGTAGCACCTCTGCGGCCTTTTCCGCCGTGTGGGTGTCGGTCTCTACGTAAAGCACCAGCCGCCCGTTGGTGGTGCCCATGGCCCCCACGTCATAGACGCGGCCGTTCTCCAACTCCTCCCGCCGAATGGCGCCCGGCAGCGGCTCCTCGTCAATGCTCCAGTAAAACTCCAGGTCACAGTAGGCAATGTGAGTATCGTAGGGAAAGGCGGGGCTTTTCAGCACGGCGTCGGTCAGCGTGCGGAATTCATTTTGCACGCGCCGCGTCACGTTGCCACGGCCCGTCACCCGGGAATCGTAATCGTCGTGGGTCAGCTGCCCTGCCATATTGAAATGCAGGGTAAAGCTGCCGTCCGGCAGCGTGGGAGAGGTGACGTGAGCATAGTAGCCCCCAGTCTTAAAATCATAGGAAACGGTATCGATTTCATAGTCGGTTCCGGCGTATTTTTCGGCAAGATGCTTCCCCGCCGTGCGATTGGCCAGCCCCCAGGAAACGGGATTGCCGAGAAGTCCCACAGCAAAATACAGCAGCCCCGCAATGATACAAAGCGCCGCGAGTCCTGCGACGATACGCGCCGGCTTGTTGCGACTGATTCGAACATTTTTCATAGTATCGGCTCCTTTCCAAGGGCAAAGTGCAGCAGGAAGGCCACCACGGCACCTGCAAGGGCAAAGAGTGAGTAGATCAGCGTCCAAAGCAGCATTTCCACAGGCTCCATTTCTACCAGTCGTAGCAGTAGTGCCGCCGCATCCGTGAGCAGAAGCAGCAGCGGCAGCATATAGACCGCCCGCCAGCGGAAGGCAAGATAGGCGATCACGCCTGCAAAGGGCATAATAAGAGCGTTATACAGCACGTCGCTGCCGGCGGTAAGGCCAAAGCCAAAGAGCAGGAAAAACACAATGGCCACACAGAACAAGGTGTGCAGCTCCCGATGAAAGCGCCCCATGACCTTTTTGAAGGCGGGGGGCTTTTTTTGCATTTGCCCCACAAACGGGGCGGGAATTTCGGTGCTTTGCAGCTCCGCAAGCTCCTTTTGACAGGTGGGACATTCAGCCAGATGTGCTTTGATATCCTCGGCGCTTTCCGCGCTTGTCAGCCCCTCGGTGTAAAGGGGTAGCAGGTCTTTGACGATGTGACAGTCAAGCTTCACGTTCCTCTTCCTCCAATCGTTCCTTGATGTGCCGGCGGGCCCGGTGATAGGTGACGCACGCCCAGTTTTCGGTCTTGCCGTATAGCGCCCCGATCTCCTTGAAGGAAAGGCCGGATAGGGCGCGCCACATAAAGACCTCCTTGTAAGGGTTGTCGAGGCTGTGCAGGATCTCCCGGATGCGACAAAGGGTCTCCCGCCTTTGCAGCGCCTCGCCAATGGGCTCCTCCTCGGCGGCCAGCTGCTCCGCCGCCTCCAGGGGCAGGGCGCGTTGACGCTTCCGGTAGGAAAAATAGCAGTTTTTGGCGATCTGGCAGAGCCACACCCGCGGCTCGCAGTCGCCGCGAAAGCTCCCGATGCCCCGCATGGCGCGGAAAAAGGTGTCGCTGGTGATCTCCTCGGCCACGTGCTCGTCGCCGGAAAGACTGCAGACGTACAAAAATACGTCGTGAAAATAGGCGTTGTAGAGCGCCTCAAAGTCCGTCACAGCCGCACCTCCCCTCGCAATTTCGACTCTCTTTGCCTATAGCCGAAGAGAGCCGAACTCATACGGTTTTGTGTGACAAATATCCGCATCTGCGGCAGATAAAATGCTTGCAATATCTTATATTACTGCGCATTTTCTCTTTGCATCTGCAAAATATTTGTTCACTCAAAACTGCA
>JAFTQT010000051.1 GCA_017462615.1 Clostridia bacterium
CGTGGCAGGGGAGCCTGCTCCCGTGGCAGTACCGCCCCAAAAGGCGGAAAAGCCTGCGGAGGACTGGGTGGCCGCACCTGCCAAGCGCGGCAAAAGGAAAAAGCGCGGTGACGCGCCCCGCGGGGAGGAGCAGCGGACCGTTGAGCCCCCTGCCCCCGCAGCCGTGGAGGCAGAGCCGGATTCCGATATAGTGGAAAGCGTTACTCCTAAAAAGCAGAAAAAACCGCAAAAAGTGGAGAACGGAAACGCTAAATCTGCCGAAAAACCCCAAAAGGTGGGAAAGAAACCCAAAACTGCTCCGAAGGGAGAGACGCCGGCGATCCACGTGGTGCCCAACAGCAAGGCCGCCCGTTATGCCTCCGGTGAGGACGACGTGACCCTGCAATGCGGCGGCCAGACCGTGGTGATCCCGGAGGATACCGATCAATTCTTCGCGCCCTATACCAAGCGCGTCGGCCCCGCCTTTGAGCATCAGAACCCCAACGCCACCTCGGGCGAGCTCTTTTCCGCCCTGTCGGTGACGCGCCCCCAGGGAGGGGCCAAGCCCCGCGTGGGCACCGCCAAGGTCACGGCGGAGCAAATGGCCTTCAAGCGCTCGGTGGAGTCCTCTGAGGAGGATTTTCAGCTGCTGCTAGGGCTGGATTACGAAAAGGAGCTTGGTACCGCCATCGGCTACGAAAAGATCCGCGAGTATCACGAGCGGGGTCTCAACGGCAGTCGTCGCGAGAACGGCAAAAAGCAGCGCGGCAAAAAGCGTTTTGAATATGGCAGTCACGCCCAGGATATCGGCATCGTCAAGCATTATGCCAAAAAGCGCCGCCGCCTGATGTTGAATCTGGTGGTGAGCCTGGCGCTGCTGCTGCTCCTGTTTGTGTACGAGCGCCTTTCCTTTATGCACCGCTGGTTCGGCGGTGAGGGTGCCGCCCGTTATCCGGCGCTTTACGTGCTGCTGGGGCTTCTGATCTTTTCAGTGGGCGTGATCCTTCTGCGCCGTCAGCTTTGGGAGGGCTTTATGCAGATGGTGCGCCTTGCCCCCACCGACCACTCCCTTTGCTCGGTGACGGTGCTGCTGACCTATCTCTATCATTTGCTGCTCTTCTTCCTGCCAAGGGAAGGGAACCTTTCCCTTTATCTGTCTCCCGCCGCCTGTAGCATGATGCTGCTGGCGCTGGCCAGCCTGATGGACGGGCACAGAGAGTCCGCCGCCTTCCGGGTGGTGTCCTCCAAGCAGCAGAAATACGCGCTGCTCACCCGCGTGTCGGTGGGCAACAGCGACGGCGGCGCCGCCGACCGTCTGATGCGCTCGGAGAGCCGGGAGGAGATCTACTACGCGCGTCCTGTGGATTTTGTGCGCAATTACTTCACCAATACCGAGAAAAAGCCCGCACACAACAGCTTTTTCGGCTCACTGTTGCTGCTCATTCTCTCCATTGGCATCGCCCTTGCCCTGTACGTGGGCGTCACGGGTGCCGCCGCCCGTACCGTGGTACATACCGCCTTTGTAACGGTCATGCTCTGCCTGCCGGCGCTGTCGGTGCTGATCACCGCCCTGCCCATGTTCCTGGCCTCGCTCCTGCGGTTGAAGCGGAGAGGCGCCATCATTGGTGAGGAAACGGTCTATCAGACGCCCGCCTCCGCATCCCTGGTGCTGCCGGAGGAGGAGGTATTTCTGCCCATGCACCACGAGCAGTTTGAGCTGAAGTCGGATGCCGATACGGTGCGGGGCGCGGTGCTGATCCGCGCGCTGCTGGAGCGGCTGGACAGCCCCATGGTGGAGTCGGTCAGCGTGGATCCCACCAAGCGCCTTTCCGCCTCTGCCGTCACGCTGACAGAAATTGAAGACAACGGCGTCAGCGCCGTGGTCATTGACGCCGAGGGCAAGCGGAGCACGCTGCTGTTTGGCGGCGTTGCTTATCTTGAAAAATACGGCATCAAGGTCTTCACCCGTGAGGAGGATCACGAGGATCTTTGCAAGCGGCTGCTGTGCGCCTCCGTGGACGGCCAGCTGACGGCGCTGTTCCTGGCGCGCTACCGTCTGCACGGAGAGATCCTGCCCCTGGTGAACGCCTTGGCTGCCGAAAACGTCACGCTGGTGGTGCGCACCAAGGACCCCGGCGTGCATCAGCCCCAGCTGGATCGCCTGACGGTGGATGCGGCCAACCGCATCCGCGTTACCAAGCCCCTTACCGGTGAGCTGGATCTCCGTGCCGACCGTGTGGACGCCACCATCGTGGCGCTGGGCTCCGGTCGCGAGGTTGCCCGTACCTACGCCACCTGCCGCCTTGTGCGCCGTGCCGGCAGCTTCGGCGGTGTGCTGCAGATCCTTTCCACCCTCTTTGGCGTGGCGCTTTGCGGCACGCTGGCCTTCTTCGGTCTGGTCGCCCGCATCCCTGCCTTTGCCGTCACCGGCTATATGCTGCTGTGGTGCGGCCTTCACGGCCTGGTTTCCTACCTCTACCTGCGGGAGAAATAACGCAGAACGGAACAAAATGCGAAATGCAAAATGAGGCCGCAGGGCACACTGTGCGGCAGGGGGAGACCTTGGGTCTCCCGCGTCCGCGATATGCCTCCGGCTCCGCGCAATGTTAAATCGACCCCGTAGGGGAGACCTTTGGTCTCCCGCTATAAACGGCAATATCCCCACAAACGGGCGAACGCAGTACAATGTTACTCTTGACACGCAGTTCGCCCCTACGGGGAAACAATCATTTCCCATCTCGGCGCCCACACCGGCTTCGTACCATGAACCCACCCATGCCCTTTTTTCAAAGGTTTTGGGGGAGGGGGCGTGGGGGCGGGCGCGTTTGGCAAAAGCGTCCTCCCCCACAAAAACACTCCGCGCCCCGCAAAAAAAACACGTCCCCATAAAGGAGAAAACCCATGATCAACGAAAAAATCAGCTCGGTTCTCAAATCCGTGGAAAAGCCCGGCCGCTACTGTGGCGGCGAATACGGTGCCATCATCAAGGACAAGGCGGCCATCAAGGCGCGCTTTGCCTTTGCCTTTCCCGACACCTACGAGATCGGCATGTCCAATCTCGGTATGCGCATCCTCTACGGCGTCCTGAACGAGCAGCCCGATATCTGGTGCGAACGCGTCTTCTGCCCCTGGGTGGATATGCAAGAGCGAATGCGGGAGCACGACATCCCCCTCTGGGCTCACGAGTCCGGCGACCCCGTGCGGGAGTTTGACATTCTCGGCTTCACCCTCGGCTACGAGATGTGCTATACCAACGTGCTTTCCATGCTGAAAATGAGCCGCATTCCGCTGCTTGCCGCCGACCGCACCGAGGAGGATCCCATCGTCATCGGCGGCGGTGCCTGTGCCTATAACCCGGAGCCCATGGCCGACTTTTTCGATTGCTTTTCCATTGGCGAGGGCGAGGATAATCTGGTGGAGTTCACCCGCCTTTACGTCAAAATGAAGGAGGAGGGGCGCTACAGCCGTGCCGCCTTCCTTCACGAGGCTGCCGCTACCATCAAGGGCATCTACGTGCCCTCGCTCTATGAGGTCACCTACCACGAGGACGGCACCATCTCTGCCATCACACCCAAATGCGACGATATCCCGGCAAGGGTAGAGAAGTGCATCATGGCGGATATGGATAAGGCCTACTTCCCGGAAAAGCCCATCATCCCCTATATCGAGGCCGTGCACGACCGCATTATGCTGGAGGTCTACCGCGGCTGTATTCGCGGCTGCCGCTTCTGCCAGGCGGGCATGATCTATCGCCCCGTGCGGGAAAAATCCGCCGAGGTGCTGAACCGCCAGGCGCGGTGCATCTATGACAACAGCGGCTATGAGGAAATTTCTCTCATGTCCCTTTCCATCAGCGATTATACCGAGCTGGAGCCCCTGACAAGAAGCCTGCTCCAATGGACGGACAGAAATATGGTCAGCCTGTCGCTGCCCTCTCTGCGCGTAGATAGCTTCAGTCGTGAGCTGATGGAGCGCATCGCCTCGGTGCGTACCTCGTCTCTCACCTTCGCGCCGGAGGCGGGCACCCAGCGGCTGCGTGACGTCATCAATAAAAACGTCACCGAGGAGGATCTGCTCCACGCCGCAAACGTGGCCTTTGAGGGCGGCAAGACCAACGTGAAGCTCTATTTTATGAACGGTCTGCCCACCGAGACCGCCGAGGACATTGCCGGCATTGCCGACATGGCCAAAAACGTGGTGCACGCCTATTACCAGAGCCCTCACCGCCAGAAGGGGCGCTCCCCCCAGGTGACCATCAGCGTGGCCTGCTTTGTGCCCAAGCCCTTTACCCCCTTCCAGTGGGAGGCGCAGGACACTATGGAAATGCTCAGTGAAAAGCAAGAGTATCTGCGGGAGCAGATCACCGACCGCAAGGTGCGCTATACCCACCACGACGCCCGCGTCAGCCGCATTGAGGCGGTGCTGGCAAGGGGCAGCCGCAAGCTTTGCCGCGCCCTTGCGCTGGCCGCTGAGGAGGGCTTCGGCTTTGACGCGTGGGACGAGTTCTTTGACTACGACCGTTGGCTTTCGGTGTTTGAGCGGGCAGGGGTAGACCCCGCCTTCTTCGCCAATCGGCAGATGGGCCTTGACGAGGTGCTGCCCTGGGATGTCATTGACTGCGGCGTCAGCAAGGAATTCTTCAAGCGGGAGCGGGCACGCGCCTACGAGGGTGCCACCACCCCCAACTGCCGTGAGAAATGCTCCGGCTGCGGCGCCAATAAACTGGGAGGAGTGCGTACCTGCTGCCCGCAGGGCGCGAAGTGATATGATGAAGGATAATGAAAAGAAATTCACCCTGCCTATGCTGGAATCCCCCCGCACCCTGCGGGTAAAATTCCGCAAGGTGGGCAATCTGCAATATATTTCCCACCTGGATCTCCAGCGCACCTTCAGCCGCGTGCTGGTGCGGGCGGGGCTGCCCCTTTGGTATACCAAGGGCTTTAACCCCCATATCAAAATGGTGTTCGGTATGCCCCTGCCCGTGGGCGCGGAGAGTGAGTGTGAGCTGCTGGATATCCGCATCGAACGGGAAATGAGCTGCGATGAGGTAAAGGCACGCCTTGCCGCCGAGCTCACCGAGGAGCTTGGCGTGCTGGAGGTCTATCCCGCCGAGCGGAAGTTTTCGGAAATTGCCTTTGCAGCCTACGATTATACCATCAAAACCGCCGGTGACCCCGCCGAGAACGCCGCCCGCATCAAGGCTTGCCTTGCGGGCGAGGCGCTCCATATCATCAAGAAGGGCAAGGCCGGGGAGCGAGAGGTGAACATCCTGCCCCTCATCCGGGAGATCACCGTCACGGCGGAGGGCGAGCTGATCAGGATGCACGCCATCCTCGCGGCCGGGGAGGGGAATTACCTCAGCCCCGAGGCGCTCGTTTCTGCCCTGCGGGCGCAGACCGGCATCCTTTCCGGTAATCCTACCGAGGAGCACTACCGCATTCTTCGTCGCGCAGCCTACCTTGCCGATGGCGTCACCGAGTTTCGGTGAGTGATCATGGAGGACGTTTTAACCATCCTGTTGCCGGGGGCGGTGTATGCCCTTGTCGTTCCGCTTTCAATGTGGTGTGTTTTCCGGTCGCGGGAGCGGGAGGAGGCAAGGCTGGATTTTAGCGAGAGCTTTTGCGTACGAGCGGCCTCGGGTATGGAACGCTTCTTTTGGAGCGTTACGCTCTTTTTGTTGGTTTGTATGATAGCGGCTCCGGTGCTATTGGTGATTTTTGAGCCTACCTCCCTGTTTGTCGTCGTTTCGATCGAGCTGGGGTTGGCCGTTGGTTGCTTTCTGCCCTTTTGGGGCGCGATGTATGTCCGTTATCATTACTTTTTGGTGACGGGGGAGGGGATAGAGATCAGAAGCTTCCGCCACAAAAGATTGGTACGGTTTGAGGAAATGGCGTATCAGTGCGTGGCAGATGAGCTTTCCCTTGTGGTCTATGACAAGGATGGCATTCCATTGCTCGGCTTGGACGGCATGTACGTGGGCTACGGGCGGCTGTGCGAGATTTTGCAGGAGAAACAGATCCCGCCCACCACAAGCCCCTTTCCTACTGAGGAAATGAAGGCCGCCGCACCGTATCAGCGGTTTCTGCGGCATTCTTCCCTGCGTCTTGGTGAGCTTTGCTTCATGGGCTTTGGCGTAATGCTGTTGCTGGCGGCTTTGTTTTGCTTTGGAGCGTATGTGGATGAGCAAAATGCCGAAGCGTGCCTCGCGGCGTGGATGTGCCTTGCCGTCAGCGCGGTTCTGTTTGCACTGGGCTTTATCTGGCACCGGCGCAAAGCAAAGCTTGACCGCAAATCACCGCAATAAAAATGCAGAATGAAGACGCGGGCGAGGTGTTTCGCAATCAAACGTAGGCTCGCCCTCCGGGAGAGCTGGCGCGTTGGTGCCTGAGAGGGCAATGCGGAATGTAGGGGAATGCAGGGTGAGGCTCCGCGCCCCTCGTGTCATTCTGAGCGGAGGGCAACGCCCGCAGCCGAAGTTTTGCGCGGTGTAGCAAGCAAAACCGAGGAGCGAAGCGACGAAGGGATCTACGAGGGGCGAAGGGCAAATCCCGCCGCCGAGATTCCACCTTCGCTTTGCTCGGTGTCGCTGCGCGGTTCGACTGCGTCGCGCTCGTTATGCGAACGCTCCTCCGCTCAGAATGACACCTTCGGTGTCGGGCGGCGCTGAGGAATGCAAAATGCAAAATGAAACGGCTTCGCGCAATGTCAAATCGACCCCGTAGGGGAGGCGTTTCGCCTCCCGCATCCGCGACGCACCTCCGGCAGGGCACAATGTAGATCAAACCCGGTAGGGGAGACCTTTGGTCTCCCGCATCTGCGACGCACCTCCGGCGGGGCGCAACAGTGAAGAGTGAAGAGTGAA
>JAFTQT010000052.1 GCA_017462615.1 Clostridia bacterium
AACGCGATTTTGAGGATCGCTGTTTATACCGCCGCTTTTGCGGTATAATAATGAAAAAGGAAGGGAAGGGAGGATGACCGTGCTGGATCTGCAATTTTTTATCGATCTTGCCTATGCGTCGCTGGCGGTGCTGGTGGCGGTGCTGGCCATTTACCTGGCGCTGCGGCTGTTGGGGAAATTCGCCAAGTGGCTGATTACCGTGGTGGTGATCGTGCTGGTGCTTTGGTTTCTCTTTTCCAATCACAGTATTCTGCAATATTTGCTGGATGCGTTGCGAGATCTGCGGGCGCAGTTTGGCGGATTCAAGCTGCCCGATCTTGGACTTTTGAAATGATTTTTGGCGCTGTTGCCCTCTGGCAGGCTGTCGGGTGGCAACAGCGATTTTTTGAGAAAAGTGGTGAAACGGTATTGAAAAAAACGAGATTGATTGCTGTGGTCGGTGCCACGGCCAGCGGCAAATCCGCTTTGGCGGAGGCCTTGGCGCTTCGGCTTGGCGGTGAGGTGGTTTCCTGCGATTCCATGCAGGTCTATCGCGGCATGGATATCGGCACGGCGAAGCCCTCGGCCGCCGAGCGGGAACGGGTACCTTATCACCTCATTGACGTGGTGGATCCAACGGTGGATTTTTCCATGGTAGACTACGTGCGCGCCGCCGATGCCGCCATTGCGGATATCAGCGCCCGTGGGCATTTGCCCATCCTGTGCGGCGGCACGGGACTGTATCTGGATGCCGTTCTGCGTGGGGAGCCGGCCTCTCCCGGCGGTGACGCCGCCTTGCGAGCCGAGCTGCAGCATATCGCGGAGGAGCGGGGGGGCGACGCGCTCTATCAGATGCTGACGGAGGCCGATCCGGAGAGCGCTGCCGCCATTCACCCCGCCAACGTCCGGCGGGTGATCCGCGCTTTGGAGATCTACCGCGCCACGGGGGTGCCCAAAAGCGAATGGGACAGGAAAAGCCGTGAGGCGCCGCCTCGTTACGAGGCTACGGTATTGGGACTTTGCTATGGAAATAGGGAGCTGCTTTACCGGCGCATCGAGGAGCGTGTAGACGCGATGCTGGAGGCCGGGCTGGTAGCGGAGACCAAACGCCTTCTGGAGGCGGGTGTGTTTGCCGCTTCGCGGACGGCTTCCGCTGCCATTGGCTATAAGGAGCTGCTGCCCTATCTTACGGGCGATGTAACGCTGGAGGAGGCCGTCGCGGAGCTGAAAACTGCCACCCGGCGCTATGCAAAGCGACAGATCACCTGGTTTTCTGCCAAGGATTACGTTGTTCCGCTGCCGGCAGACGACGAAAATGGGCCGCTTAAATTTGAACAAATTGTAAACAATGCCTTGATGCTGCTCAAACAAAGCAATAATATGTTATAATAAAATATCACGCCTGCGCGTTGTGCGCGCGGAGAAGGAGGGGAGCCATGCCTGAAGACGGCGCAAAAAAGTCCTATCGGCTGGCCTTGCAGATCACTGCCATTGTCCTGCTGCTGGCCGTGCTTGCCGGCATCCTCGTTTCCGAGCACTGGCGTATGGCATCGGATCTTACCCTCGTTCGGGCAGAGAGCGTAACGGTTGAGGAGCGTTTTACCGCCGCCGGGTACGTATTTCGTGCCGAAACGGTATTGAAAAGCGAAAAAAGCGGTGTTCTGCGCTATGCTCAGCGGAGCGGAACGCAGGTGGCCGCGGGCGATCTGCTGTTTACCGCCTGGGATGGCGAAAGAGATGATCGCATCGTGGGCGACATCCTGGGCGCGGAGCTGGATTTTTGGCGCGAGCTTGCTGCGGCAGAGGAGCCGTGGCAGGAGGCGTATTTCGAGGCGTATGAGTCCTTGATGGCTGCTTGCACCGCAAACGGTGCGGAAAACCTGACCGAGGAGGCGCGGGCGCTCCTGGCTGCGCTGGAGCGCAAGGAGGCTGATAAGGATGCGATGGCGTTGCGTATCGCGGCGTTGGAGCGTGAGCTTGATGCGCTGATCGCCGTCTCCGACGGTGCCCCCGCATCGATGTACGCGCCGACAGACGGCATGTTTTACCGTGAGCTTGACGGCTTCGAGGAGGTGCTGACGCTTTCGGCGCTGGAGGGATTGACTCCTGCGGCCCTGCAAGCCTTGCTGGCCACGCCGACCGCGGATGCCTCGCGGGTCGGAAAGCTTGTTGCGGATGAAGCGACTCTGGCGGTGGCGGTTCCCTCGGAGATGGCAGAAGCGTTCGCGATCGGCCAGGCCTATTCCTTGCTTTTCAACGACGAATCGCTTACGCTCCCATTAACGGGTCGTTCCGCAGTTGACGAGGCGGGCGAGGTACTGCTCTCCTTCGCACTTCCCGCGTTGTATGCCGGCAGCCGTCGGGTCAGCGTTTCCTTCCCGAGTGGATCGCACACGGGCATCCGCGTGCCGATGGCAGCGGTGGAGCGCGAGGGCGAGGAATGGTTTGTTTACGTGGCTGTCGAGGGGAAAGCAACACGCCGAAGCTTTGTTCCCGTGCTGTATCGGGATGGCCATTGCCTTGCCGCAATGCCCACCGGAGAGGGAGAGCTTTCCGTCGGAGACGACATTGTGCTGACGTCCCGTCGCATCTATGAGGGAAAGGTGCTGAAATGACAGAAACCGAAATGAAGGATATTGTGCCGCTTGCGTATATGCGCGAGAATCTGCAGGCTGTAAGAGCGGCGTTAGCCGCGGCGGAGACGGCGGCCGGGCGTTCCGGTAGCACACGCATGGTAGCGGCGGTAAAATACGCCGAGGATCGAGAGCTTGCGGAGCTTCTGCGGCTGGGTGTTGACGAGGTGGGCGAAAACCGGGTACAGCAGCTACTGGCCCATTGGCCGCTTTATGAAAAGAGCAACGTGAAGGTCCACTTCATTGGTCACTTGCAAAAAAACAAGGTCAAGTATATCGTGGATAAGGTGGCACTGATCCACTCTGTGGATTCTGCGGAGCTGGCCGGAGAGATCTCTCGCCGGGCCGTTGCCCTGGGGCTGACGGTGTCCGTGCTGGTGGAGATCAACAGCGGCCGTGAGGCAGCAAAAAGCGGCGTTTTGCCGGAGGAGGCGGAGGCGCTTTGCCGGGCGATCCTCGCCCTGCCGGGGCTTTCCCTTTGTGGCTTTATGACCATGGCACCCCGCTGCGAGAATAAAACCGCTTACCACACCTATTTTGCGGCGACCCGCGTGCTGGCGGAGGGACTTTGGCAGGCGTTGTGTCTGCCGGGCAAGCCGCTGCTTTCCATGGGCATGTCGGAGAGCTTTGAGGCTGCAGTAGCCGAGGGTGCCGATCTGGTGCGCGTGGGACGGCGTCTGTTTCAGAAGGACGCGCAATAAAGAAAAAACCAAAGAATTAAAAATACAAAACATAACGGAGGTACAACTTATGAAATCCTTTGGCAAGAAAACGAGAAACGAGTACGGATACGACGAAAGCTACGAGGGCGGCTTCTACAACCCCGAGCAGCAGGATGAGGATGAGGGCGTGGTAGAAAGCTTTGAGACCGCCGAGCCCGCCGTTGAGGAGGAGACGCAGGCTCCCGCTCCCAAGGCTCCCCAGAATCCTGCCAGCAGCGGCATGCTGAAGGTGCTGGCTCCCCGCAGCTATGACGACGCTCCCAGCATTGTCAAGCACCTGCGCGCCGGCTACACCGTCGTGCTGAATATCGAGGGCATGGAGCGCGCTTCCGCAATGCGTCTGATCGACTTCCTGCTGGGTGCCATCGAGGTGCTGGAGGGTGATTTCCGCCCTGTGACCAAGACCACGCTGGTGTTCTCTCCCAGCGGTGCCGTTTCCTCTGACGACGACGAGTACGACGAGGAAGGCGACAACTGATCCTCTGCGTGTAACGCATAACATTCAACGAATCGGGAAAGGAGTATGGTATGGAGCTGTTTATGGTTGTTTTGGCGTTGATGGCGCAAATGATGCTGTCTGTGCTGGAGCTATGCTTTTTCCTGCACGCCATACTCTCCTGGTTCGTGGATGAGGATAACGCCTTCTACCGCTTCACCGGTCTTGTGGTGGAGCCCGTGGTGCGTCCCGTGCGCCTTTTGCTTTACAAGATGAACTGGCTTCAGGGCGGCCCCATGGATTTTTCCTACTTGATCGCCTTTTTGCTGGTGAGTTTGGTGGGGCTCTTTTTCCTGTGATGGGAGGAGAGGACAAGGCGCTGCTGCAGCTGTACGCTCATGGCGAGGAGCTGCTGCGCCGCGCGCGAGACGGCGAGATCACCGCTACCACATATCTGACGCCGCGGGAGCAGCGTCGACTTGCCGCTCATCTTGCCTTTGCCAGAGAGGAGCTGCTGCTCTTCGGTGGCTATGAGGGGGCGGAACGGTGTCGGATGTTCTTTTTGCCCGACTACGTGCGGGAGGCAGACGAGTCCCTGCGCGAAGCGCTGCTGGAGGAGCCCTTTCGCGAGCGTGCGTATCCGCTGCAGGTGGAGGGGAGCGGCTTTGTGACGCTTACCCACCGGGACTACCTGGGAGCATTGCTGAATCTGGGCGTGGAGCGGGATGCGGTTGGTGATATCTGCGTGCTTTCTTCCCATCGGGCGGTGCTGTTTTGTGATAGCCTGATGGCAACCTTTTTTACGGAAAATCTGACCCGCGTGGCGCGGGATGCCGTGCGGGTGACCCCCGCGCAGCTGCCACCGGATTTTGACGGTGGACGCTGCTTTCAGGCGGTGAGTGACACGGTGGCCTCTCCAAGAGCTGACGCCGTGGTAGCCGCCCTTTGCAACCTTTCACGTGAACGTGCCCGTGCCCTGTTTGCCGAGGGGCGCGTGGAGCTGGATTACGAGCCCGCAGATAAGCCCGACCGGGAAATTCCCGAGGGGATGGTGATCACCGTGCGGGGTTATGGCAAATTCATCGTCCGTTCCCTTTCGGACAAGACCAAAAAGGGACGGTATCGTTTGCTTTGCGATCGATATGCTTGATATTGACTAAGAAAGTAATTTCATTGAACATACAGGAGTTTTAAGATTATGGCAAAAGATTACAGTGCATCTCTAAACCTGCCCAGCACCTCCTTCGCGATGCGTGCGGAGCTGCCCAAGCGCGAGCCTCAGATGCTTGACTATTGGCAGGGAATGAAGCTTTATGACCGTATGCAGGAGCACAGAGCCGGCAAGCCCACCTTTGTGCTGCACGACGGCCCTCCCTTCTCCAATGGCAATATCCATATGGGGACGGCTCTCAATAAGATTCTCAAGGATTTTATCAATAAGTCCAAGACCATGATGGGATACGCCGTGCCCTATATTCCCGGCTGGGATAACCATGGTATGCCCATTGAGAACGCCATAATCAAGAAGAATAAGATCAACCGCAAGAAAATGTCCGTGACGGAATTCCGCTCCGCCTGCCACAAGTTTGCGCAGGATTTTGTGGATATTCAGATGGGCCAGTTCAAGCGCTTGGGTGTCACCGCAGACTGGGAGCACCCCTACCTTACCATGTCTCCCTCCTACGAGGCAAGAGAGGTACGCGTATTTGGCGAAATGTACCGCAAGGGATATATCTACAAGGGCCTGAAGCCGGTTTACTGGTGCCCCAAGGACGAAACGGCTTTGGCCGAGGCGGAGATCGAGTACCGCACCGATACTTGCACCTCCATCTTTGTGAAGTTTAAGCTGAAGGACGACAAGGGCAAGTTGCCCCGCAGCTGTGATCTTTCCCGCACCTACGTCATCATCTGGACCACCACCACCTGGACGCTGCCTGGCAACCTTGCCATCGCGCTCAATCCTATAGAAAAGTACGTGGTCGTCAAGGCCGGGGAGGAATTCTATATCGTTGCCAAGGAGCTGCTGGAGAAGACCATGCAGGCCGGCGGCGTGGAGCAGTACAAGGTGGTTGCTACCATGGCGGGCAAGGAATTTGAGTATATGACCGCACAGCATCCCTTCCTTGACCGGGACTCTCTGCTGGTGAATGCAGACTACGTCACCATGGATAGCGGTACTGGTTGCGTGCACACCGCTCCCGGCTTTGGCGCGGATGACTACCAGACCTGCCGCCGCTACAATATGGATATTATCGTGCCCGTGGATGACCGCGGCTACCAGACTGCAGACGCGGGCAAATACGCAGGAATGTTCTATGCTGAGTCCGGTGATGCCATTCTTGCCGACATGAAGGAGTCCGGCGCTCTGTTCGCCTCCTCTGTCATGGAGCATGAGTATCCCCACTGCGACCGCTGCAAGAACCCCATTATCTTCCGCGCCACCCCGCAGTGGTTCTGCTCGGTAGATGCCTTCAAGGAGGAGGCTGCCGCTGCCTGTGATAAGGTAGAATGGCTGCCCGAGTGGGGCGGAGAGCGCATCAAGTCCATGGTGCGTGATCGTGCCGACTGGTGCATTTCCCGTCAGCGCCATTGGGGTCTGCCGATTCCTGTGTTCTACTGCGAGGACTGCGACAAGCCTGTTTGTACCCAGGAGACCATTGAGGCCGTTGCCACGCTCTTTGGTGAGAAGGGCTCCAACACCTGGTTTGATATGGAGGCCGCAGACATTCTGCCTGCAGACTTTGCCTGCCCCCACTGCCAGGGCAAGCGCTTCACCAAGGAGACCAATACCCTTGATTGATGGTTTGACTCCGGCTCCAGCCATTTCAACGTGCTGGATGGCGAGGGCGGTCGCCACTTCCCCGCAGACGTGTATCTGGAGGGTGCCGACCAGTATCGCGGTTGGTTCCAGTCCTCCCTGCTCACCGCTGTGGGCGCCAAGGGAGAGGGCGCGCCCTATAAGACCGTGCTGACTCACGGTTGGGTAGTAGACGGCGAGGGTAAGGCTATGCACAAGTCTCTCGGCAACTCCATCGCGCCCGAGGAAATGATCGTGAAATACGGTGCGGATCTGGTGCGTCTGTGGGTCGCCTCCAGCGACTACCACGTGGACGTGCGCGTGTCCGACCCCATTTTCAAGCAGCTGTCCGACGCTTACCGTAAGATCCGTAACACCGCCCGCTTCCTGCTTGCAGACCTGTATGATTTCGATCCCGACAAGGATGCGTTGCCTATGGAGGAACTCTACGAGATCGATCAGTGGATCGTGGCCGGCATGAATGAGCTGGTGGTGAATGCCCGTGACGCCTACAACCGTTACGAGTTCCATACCATTTACCACGATGTGAACAATTTCTGCACCACCGAGCTTTCCAAGCTCTATATCGATATCACCAAGGATCGTGTGTACGCCGAGGGTGCTGATTCTCACGCCCGCCGCTCCGCGCAAACGGCCATGTATTATATCATCAGTAGTCTGACGCGCTTGATCGCGCCTCTGCTTTCCTTTACGGCAGAGGAGATCTGGCAGGCCATGCCTCACCGCGAGAGCGACGTGGCCGAGAGCGTATTCCTCAATGATATGCCCGACTATGACGAGGCTCTGACCTTCCCTCGCATCGTTTCTCGCTGGAATGAGCTCTTTGCGCTGCGCGAGGACGTGATGAAGGCCCTGGAGCTGGCCCGCGCCGAAAAGCGCATTGGCAAATCCTTGGATGCCAAGGTAACGGTCTATGCGCCCGACGACAAGACCTATGCTCTGCTGGATACCTTCCGTGAGGAGCTGCCCACCGTCTTTATCGTTTCCGGTGTGGAGCTGCAGAAGGGTATTCCCGCTGAGGTGACCCTTGCCGAGGGTGCCACCATTGGTGTAGTGGTCAGCGCCGCCGATGGCGAAAAGTGCGACCGCTGCTGGAATTACACCACCACCCCCTTCCACGACGAGGACGGGTGCCTGTGCCCCCGCTGCCGCGCCGTGCTGGGTAAATAATCGTGTTGCTGGTGCCGCAAATGTCGGGTTCGACCGTTTGCGGCACCTTTTTGAAAGGATTTTCTATGCTTTGGATATGGATCGTTGCAGGGATCGTGGCCGCTGTCGTCGCGGTGGATCAGATCAGCAAGGTGCTGGTGCTGACGTACCTTTACCAGGGACAGGTGGAGGTGATCCCCGGCATACTGAATTTTACCTACGTGGAAAACGATGGTATGGCTTTCGGGCTTCTTTCGGAGCACCGTTGGGTGTTTTTGGTCTTTTCCGTGGTGGGCATTGCGCTGATGGGCTTTTATCTTTGGCGCTTTGTGACCCGTTGGAAAAGCCGTGTGGCGCTGTCGCTGATCATCGGCGGTGGCATTGGCAATATGATCGACCGGCTTTCTCTTGGCTTCGTGGTGGACTTTATTGATTTTTGCGCGTTCCCGGAGATTTGGTACTGGGTCTTCAACGTGGCAGACGCTGCGGTTTGCGTAGGCGCGGGGCTTTTCATCCTCGACCTGCTTTTGGAGATCGTTGCCGATGCCAAAAAGGCCAAAACGGCGGCAAACGGTGCGGAAAACACATCGGATAGCCGCGATAGCGGAGACGTGTGATGGCAGAGCTTCTGGAATGTACGGTGACGCCCTCTGATGCGGGTACGCGCCTCGATAGCTTCTTGTCCACCGCCTTCTCGCTTTCCCGCTCGGCGGCGGAGCGCCTGCTCTCCGAGGGGAGAGTGACGGTTGCAGGGGGCGAGGCCAATAAAAAATATCGCCTGCGGGGCGGGGAACGGATCACACTGCAATTGCCCGAGCCGACGCCCGCCGAGGCCGAGCCGGAGAATATTCCCCTCCATATTATATATGAGGATGAGGACATTGTGGTGGTGAACAAGCCTGCCGGTATGGTGGTGCATCCCGCTGCCGGAAACGAGCGAGGTACCCTGGTCAACGCTCTGCTCTATCATTGCAAGGGGAGCTTGTCCGGTGTGGGAGGCGTGGAGCGCCCCGGTATTGTGCACCGCATTGATAAGGATACCGCCGGACTCTTGGTGGTGGCAAAAAACGACGCCGCCCATCAGCATTTGTCGGATCAGCTGAAGGTGCATCGTGTCAGCCGCATTTACAAGGCTATCGTGCTTGGCAATCTCAAGGAGGACGAGGGCACGGTCAACGCTCCTATCGGAAGGCATCCGGTGGATCGCAAGCGCATGGCCATCATGCGTCGTCCTGGTGAGGGCCGCGAGGCTATTACCCATTATCGGGTGCTGCGGCGCTTTGGGCAAATGACGCTGGTGGAATGTCAGCTGGAGACCGGTCGCACCCATCAGATCCGCGTGCATATGGCTTCTCTTGGTCATCCGCTTCTTGGGGATCCCGTTTACGGCGGAGACGGTACCAAGTTCGAGGCGCGTCACCGCGCGCTCTTTTGCGGACAGTTTCTGTTTGCAGGAGAGCTGGCACTGGTGCATCCCCGTACGGGTGAGGAGATGCGTTTTACAGCCCCTATGCCCGATGATTTCGATACCGTTTTGGCACTTCTTGAGAAAGAGAGTTCGAAATAATGCGTTTTTCCGATTATATGATCGTCAGCGATCTGGACGGCACGTTTCTCGGCAATGGCAAACTGGTACCCCGCAACGCGGAGGCGCTGCGGCGCTTCCGGGAGGGTGGAGGAATGTTTACCGTCGCCACGGGCAGAGCCCATTTGAATTTGCGCTCTGCTATTGGTGATCCCTTGCAGCTGGTAAACGCCCCCGCCGTTATCTGCGATAACGGCGCGTATTTGCACGATTACGCCAGTGGTGAAAGCTTTGCCAAGGATCTTCTCTCTCCCGATGATGCAACCGAGCTGTTGGACTTTACCCTGCGCGAATTTCCCGACGTGCGCTATAGCGTTTCGGCGGTTTCCTGCATCCGCTCCGTGGAGAATGCGGGATTGGTGGCGCTGGATATGGCCACCTATGACCCCGAGGCCGTAGAGATCCGCCCGGTGGAGGAGTGGCCGATGGATGATTGGTACAAGCTCCTCTTTTTTGACACCACGGAGCGGCTGCAAGAGGTGTTCGACGCCGTGAAAAAGCGTTTTGGAGAGCGCGTGGTGCCCACCTTCTCCAATACGTGGATCCTGGAGATCCAATATCCCGGTATTCATAAGGCGCTGGGGCTGCAAAAGCTCAAAAAGTGCCTTGACGGTATGGAAAAACGAAAAATTATTGCCTGCGGTGACTTTGATAACGATATTGCAATGCTGGAGGAGGCCGACGTAGCCGTTTGCCCCGAAAATGCCGTGAATGCCGTTAAGGCGGTCTCGGATCACGTTCTTTGTCATTGCACCGAGGGGTTGATCGCCAATGTGATCGAGTCCATTGAACAGGGGAGAGTTTGATGCTGGAAACAAAAAGGAAGGAAAACGGTATGGATTTTTCAAAATATATGATCGTCACCGATCTGGATGGCACCTTCCTCGGTAAGGGCGCCCGCATGGTGCCCCGAAACAGAGAGGCTGTGCGCCGTTTTCAAGCAGGCGGCGGACTTTTCACCATTGCTACCGGTCGTTTGCATCTGAACATTCGCTCGTCCTTGGGTGATCCTGCAACGCTGGTCAATGCACCGATTATCTGCTGTAACGGTGCATACCTTTATGATCCCACCGCTGATGTCATTCGCGACGTGGATTTTATCCCCGCGGAGGATGCCCGGGATATTCTCGCCTTTCTGCGCACCCATTACCCTGAGCTGACCTTTCGTGTGTCCAGTGATAAAAGCGTACGCGTGGAGGCGCTTGATACGCCTGCCGGTGAGGATACAAAAAGCTTTAATCCCGGCACGGTGGAGGTTCATGCTCCTGCGGAGGAATGGCCAATGGACGACTGGGTAAAGATCGTCATGCGTGGCGAGGGTGAACGTTTTTTTGAGGCGCGCGACCGTTTCAACGAGCTGTTTGCTCACCGCTTGACCGCCATCACTTCCGGTACTCGTCTTTGGGAGGTGCAGAAGCCGGAAATTACCAAGGCTTGGGGACTTGAAAAGTTGAAAAAGGCCTATAACGGTATGGGAAACGACCGCATCGTCATTGCTTGCGGTGACCAGGAAAACGATCTGGCCATGCTGCAGGCTGCGGACATCGCGGTGGTACCTGCCAACGCCATCGACGCGGTGAAGGCCGTGTCGAAGCAGGTATTTTCGCACTGCGACGAGGGCATGATCGCCGATGTGATCGAGGCCATCGAGGCCGGAAAACTATAAGAAGTGGAGGAACGGTATGAGTTATAAGCTTGCGATATTTGATTTGGACGGTACGGTACTGGACACGCTGGAGGATCTTTTCAACAGCTGCAACGTGGCTCTGGAGGCCTGCGGATACCCTCTGCGCACCTTTGAGGAAATTCGCTCCTTCGTTGGAAACGGTATTCGAAACCTGATGGAGCGCATCGTGCCCGCGGGCACACCTGTTGCGGAAATTGATCGGGTGCATGCTGCCTTTATGGCACATTACACGGTGCATAGCGCCGATAAAACCGCCCCGTATGCGGGTGTTTTGCAGCTTTTGGCTGATCTGCGTGCCGCAGGTGTAAAGACGGCAGTAGTCTCCAACAAGGCGCACGCTGCTACGGTGCCTCTTTGCGGTCATTATTTTTCCGGCTTTTTTGACGTGATAGCCGGTGAGCGGGAAAGTGAGGGGATCCCCAAAAAGCCCGCTCCAGACGGTGTTTTTGATATTCTGAGAACCTTAGGTATGGCTGCTGCCGACGCCGTATATATCGGCGACTCCGAGGTGGACGTGGCTACTGCCCGGAATGCGGGGCTGGATGGCATTTTCGTCACCTGGGGCTTCCGCACCGTGGAGCAGCTCCGTGAGGCAGGCGCCACCACTATTGTGGATACCACGGACGATGTGAAGCGCTGCGTGCTGCTTTGATTTGTATACGGAAAAAGGACGGACACAAGGTTCCCGTCCTTTTTCTGTACCGTTTTGGCACTTATTGGCCCAATGGCCGTTGATAATCCGGCAAAAGCTTCATTTCAAATCGGGTATGCTCCGCATTGGCACCACGCAGCTCCACGGTGTAGTCCAAGTGTAATCTGCCGGCGACCTCGATATCGTTTTGCACCACGCGCGTCTCCACCGAAACGTCAAAGGGCATGATCGGCGTTTCGTATATGCAATGGTGGCGGTGCCCCGCCTCAAATACAAGGGCGGTGCGTACCGTTCCGGTGCGCGTCATGGTGATGAGCCCCGGCTCGTTTTTCTGGAAGAAAAGAGTGGTGGTGGCGCCCTCCATGCCGGTAGCCTCGCTTTCCTTATAGGAGATCGAGACCCTTGTGCCGTCGTCGTGGTAGCGACCCTCCATCAGTAGCTCCAGGCGCTCCGGTGCCTCCTCGGACGGCTGCGCTCCGGTGGGCAGGAATTGCCCCATTGGCGTCTCGAAAAGCGAACCCTTGATTTCACACCGCTCTGTGGTGATCTGTATGCGAACCTTTTTTAGCATACCGTTCTCTTTCTGCGCCCGGTTTTATCGAGGAACAGGGCGGACTCCAGCACGTGGTCGGTCTGCATCAGATCAAAGCCTCGGTCTGCGATCCAGCCCCAACTGCCCTCGGGGTCACCGAGGAAGGCGCGGTCATCGGAGTGGCCACCGGCCAGCACGGCGCGGTAGTTATAAACGATGGCGTTGCACCAAAGGAGGTTGCCCTCCTTGTGCTGTGCTTCAATAAATTCCGGAGAACAGAGGGGGGAGGTATCCTCGCGGAAAATAACCTCCGTGCCCACGAAGTTGATCTTTCTCGCCTTGGCACGCTCAATGTCCGCCTCGTTGCCTGCCACCACCATATAGGGAATATCGGGGCAATGCTCCTCCACGATGTCGAGATATTCGGGCTTGGAAGCGGTTTTGGCCAGGATCTGATCGATCATGCCGTGGCGGCGCACCATTTCGGTGACCTCCTTCGGCTTGAGCCAAAATTTATCGATATTGATGTAACAGCGCCCCTTAAACTGCTCCAGCACCTCCTCCAGCGTGTTGATGCCAAACTGGGTGGGGTCGTTGTCCATATTGATATACCGCAGCTGCTTTACAAAGTCCCAGTTACAGTTGGTGAGACGCTCGGAAAAGCCCAGCTGCACCCGTTCCATGCCGGGGTGGAATACGATGAGCTTGCCGTCAGCAGTGTAATCGACGTCGATCTCGATCATATCAGCGCCCTGGCGAAGGGCGGCTTCATAGGCGGCGATGGTATTGCAGGGAATGTTGCCTGCCCAAACGCCGCGGTGGGCGACCAGCAAAAGACGCTCACGGGCGTCTGCACGAAGATCAAAGGACATAATGATGCCTCCTTTTCGGTTATTTTCCCCATTATAGCACAATGCGCAAAAAAAAGCAAGGGGAAAGGGCGGGGTGTGGGAATTTTTTGCCTTGACAAGTGATGTGCTCTGCGGTATAATATAAGATGTTGAATTTTTATGTGAGGTGACTCTGATGGATCTGAAAAAGATATTACATTCCCTGGAAAATTGCCCTTGCGGCAAAAAGCATACCTTTGCCACCGAGTTGGTGGAGATTGAAAGCGGCCTTACTGCCAAAACGGGTGCGATTCTCGCCGATTTTGGCTTTCCCAAAAAGGTGCTGGTGGTGTCTGATGAGCCTGCACTCCGTGCTGCTGACGGCGTGCTGGAAAGCCTTTCTGTAGCCGGCTTTGAGGTGACCCGATTGGTTTATCCCAAGATGACCTACGCCCGCGTGGAGCAGGTGCGTGAGGTAGAGGCGCTGGCCGACAACATAGAGGGAATCATTGCCGTGGGCACTGGCTCCATCAACGATATTTGCCGCGTGGCTTCCTTTGAAAAGGGCAAAAAGTTCTGCATTTTTGCCACCGCTCCCTCCATGGATGGCTTTGCCTCGGATACTGCGCCCATTATCGAAAACAATTTCAAAAACTCCTGGAAGGCGGAGCAGCCCTCCGTTATTCTGGCAGATACCAAGATTCTTGCCAAGGCTCCCCTGGAGCTGAAGGCCGCCGGCTTTGGCGACATGGTGGCCAAGTATATCGGTATTTTCGATTGGCGTCTTGCCAACCTCCTTATTGACGAATACTACTGCCCCGCCGTGGCTGAGTTGACCATGCAGGGCGTGGAGAAGGTGATGTCCCTTGCCGAAAAGGTTGCGGGAGAGGACGAGGAGGCCGCCGGTAGCATTATGGAGGGACTCATTCTTTCCGGCCTCGGCATGAAGCTGGCCATGAGCTCCCGCCCTGCATCGGGTGCCGAGCACGTGGTCTCCCACTACTGGGAGTGCTACAAGCTGGCACGCGGCATCTGGCCGGAGTTCCACGGCAAAAAGGTGGGCGTGGCATCGGTGCTGATCAACCGCATCTATCACAACATTGCTGACCGTGTGGAGGAGATCGACCCCATCGCAGATCCTACGGATTGGGATGCCGTACGCGCTGCCTTTGACGAAACTCAGCACGAGGAGCTGATGAAGCTGAATACCCCCACCATCACCGACAAGGTAGATCCTGCCCGCCTCAAGGATATTTGGCCGGAGGTGCGCCGTCTTGTAAAGGAGATCCTGCCTACGGATGCCGAAATGATGCGTCTGATGCAGGCAGCGGGCGCTGTGACCGAGCCCGCCGACGTGCACGTTTCAAAGGAGCTACTGGAAAAGGGCCTTCGTTACCACAGCTATATGCGCTATCGTATTCTGCTGACGCGCTTGCTGCCTATGATGCAGCTGGATGTGATGGATTTTGTAGAATAATGGTGGCGCGATGAAGTATTTGTTTTTTGATATCGAATGTGCCAACTGCTATAATAACTGTGCCAAAATTTTCAGCCTTGGATACGTGATCACCGATGAAAATTTCAACATTCTCCACGATAAGGAGGACGTGTTGATCAATCCCAAGGATCGCTTCGACTGGTACGTGGCGAAAAAAATGATGGCCTATCCTCGCAGCATTTTTGCGGATCTGCCTCCGTTCCCCGATTTCTACGACCGTTTTCGGGAAATGTTCGAGGACGAGGAGACCATCGTGATCGGTTATGCCGTCACCAACGACGTGCACTTTCTGCAGGATGATTGCAAGCGCTATGATCTCACGCCCTTCACCTATCGCTTTTACGACGTGCAGCAGATCTACGCCCGTCAGCCCGAAAATAACACCGCCAAGAACTTGGAGGACTCTCTCCTTTCCTGGTGCGGCATTGAGGCAGAGAATCTGCACCGCAGCGACGAGGATGCTTACAACACCATGCTGATCCTCAAGGCCATTGCCGCCTATCACGGCAAGAATCTGCCGGAGCTGCTGGAGATGTATCCCGACTGCGGCGGTGAGACCCACGATTTTGTCATTGATTATGCCTGGAAGAAGCCGGAGGAGGCCAAAGCGAAAAAGCGTCGGCACCGGGGCGGCAAAAAGAAAAAGGGCGAGGCTGAGGCCGCGACCGAGGAGGCTGCGGTAAACGAGGCCAATCTGATGGAACGCGGCTCCCGGAACGCGGAGCTTTTCGTAAAGTATCTGGATGCCGTTCGTCCCAAAAAGACCCGCAAGCCTCCGTTGCTTTCCGGTCATACGGTAACGGTAAGCCTTGGATACCAGCGGTATCACTTCAACGAGATGCTGTATCTGGTGCAGATGATCACTAACGCCGGCGGCCGCTATACCCTGTCAAGCAGGGATGCTGATACCCTGTATACCTACGATTGCGGCGAGGAGGGAGACAGCCGTCTTGCCGTGATGGAGGAGCGCCGGGAGGCCGGCGAGGAGGTAGAGATCTATCCCA
Organism: Clostridia bacterium; assembly: GCA_017462615.1. GTDB lineage: Bacteria > Bacillota > Clostridia > Oscillospirales > CAG-272 > Firm-07. Next base: position 15,526 of record JAFTQT010000052.1, read on the forward strand.
TCAAGCTGCTCTTTGACCTGCTGGAAACCAGTGAGGCGCGCCTCGCAAATAAGCCCCGGATGGATCTTTCCTATCTGGAGCCGGAGGCAGAAGAGCCCATAACGGGTACGGAAAACGAGGAAAGCGATGCCGAGGCTGCACCTGTGGACGACGTGGCTATCGACGGCTTTCTTGATATGAGCGACGATATCCTGCCTGTTTGAAACCCTTGATTCAAGAAGAAAGCCCGAGGGCGCACGAAAGGTGCGCCCTCGGGCTTTTTATGGCTTTTTACCCCGTTTGCGGGGTAAATGCGATTATTTGTGATATTTGGTGCCGTGGAGAATGGAAAGGCTGCGGTAGACAGTCTCCAGTAGCAGCACGCGCATCAGCTGATGGGGGAAGGTGAGCTTTGATACCGAAAGGCGCAGATCGGCGGCGGCCTTTACACGGGGAGAGAGCCCATGGGAGCTACCGATGATGAGGGTGACGCTGCCGCTTTCCTGCATGACGGCAGAAAGCTTTGTGGCCAGCTCCTCGGAGGAGAGCTGCTTGCCCTCCACGCAGAGCGCTACCACGAAGGCGCGGGGCGGTATGGCGGCCAAAACTGCCTCCGCCTCCTTTTCAAGCGCTGCTTCGATCTCGGCAGCACCGGGGGCATCGGGCAGACGATGCTCCTTTAGTTCAACAATCTCCACCTTGGCAAAGGCGCCAAGGCGTTTTTCGTATTCCGCAACGGCCTCGCGCCAATAGGCTTCCTTGAGGCTGCCCAGGGTGATAAGTCTGATGTGCAGCATATAATTTCACAGTCCTTTTGAAATTTAAGGTGCAAACGGGGTGAGTTTTGATCGTCACAGCTCGGTAACATGATCTGGGGCGGCGGCCTCCACGTGGACGGCAAAGCCCGCAAGGGCTGCACGCACCTCCGAGAGCGCCAGCTCCGGCAGATTGTTGGTTTCGGACAAATGAGCCAACAAAAGGCGGCGGGTGCCGGTAGCGGCAAGACGAGCGCAGAACGCGGCACAATCGCCGTTGGAGAGGTGGCCGTTTCGGGAAGCGATACGGCGTTTCAAATCGTAAGGGTAAGGGCCATCGGCCAGCATTTCCGGGTCGTGGTTACATTCTATCACCACCGCTTCGCACCCAAGGAGGCCTTCCTCCACGGCGGGCGTGATGCAGCCAAGGTCAGTGGCGTAGCCGATTTCGTGCACCGTTTGGCCACTAAATTGAATACGGTACCCCACGCTGCAGCAACTGTCATGAGGTGTGGGGAAGGAGCGAAGGGTGAAGGGACCTACCGTTTCGGTAAAAAGGGGCGGGTGGATCACCAGCCGCTCCCGTAGTGCGTCGCTTGCCGTGCGGCAAAGCCGTTCGGCCGAGGCGCGCACAATATGTACCGGAACGGTACGGTTTTTGAGAAACACCTCCAGGGCGGAGGTGTGGTCCCGGTGCTCGTGGGTGAGGAAAATAGCAGAAAGCTGCTCCGGTACGACGCCTGCCGCATCAAGGGCCGCCGTCAAGGCCTTGGCGGAGCGTCCCGCGTCGATCAAAACCGCGGTATTGCCGGCGGTGAGCAGAGCTGCGTTGCCTGTGGAGCCGGAATAGAGCAGCTTCAGCGTGTAGGGATATTCCATCATATCAGCCTCGCAGAAAGGGGTCGATGATAAAAAGATCTACCGCGTCAATGAAAAAGGTGAAGATCAAGGGGAAGATGATGGTCAGCATCCATTTGGATTTCTCAACCCGTATCCGGGCATCCTCCAGAAATGCCGCCTTTTGCTCCTCTGGCCATTCGGACGGGAGCTGCTCGGGCATCACGCCGTTGCGGTAGAAAAAGCGGTTATAAATGAGATAGGCAAGGCCGAAGCCCAGGAGCAGAGCCATATACAGCACCATTAAAAGGAAGGAGCCGAAGGTCTGATCGGTGAGCTCGGCATAGGCCAACAGAATACGATAGAGCATAAAAAACAGCAGGGTATTGAGAGCAAGCAGCAGAAGATAGCGGCGGTTTTGTCGCTTCTTTTCCGGAGAAAGCTCCTTCCTCTCCCGAGGCTCGCGGGGGTACGGCATAGGCTTCAGCAAACGCGGGTAGCACCCTCGGCGCGAATGGAGAGGGGCATGCAAGCGCCCTTGCCAAATACGCCGTCCATCAGGGCACAGTAGCCGGCAACGTCCTCGGTGGGCACGTAGGCTTGAATGGTGCCGGCAAAGCCACCGCCATGGACGCGGAAGGCTGCTTTTTTACTGCCAAGGTAACGCTCGGAAAGGCACAGTGCAAGGGAAAGACCCTGCTCCGCCACGTTTTTGGTGGTATAGACGTTCTGCAGATAGTTGAAGGAGGAGCGGCCGGAGGCCAGCACCTCGGCAAAGAAGGCGTCAAGATCGCCGGAGAGCAAGGCGTCCTTTCCGGCAGAAACGCGGCGGTTTTCTGCAAAGAAATGCAACGCGCGCAAAATGGCGCGGTCGCCCACCTGCTCTCGCAGAGCCGGAATGGCGGCGATGAGCGCTTCCTCGTCGGACTCCCGAAGCACGCTCTTACCCAGCGCCGCGGCCACGGCCTTCATCTCGGCGGGAACGGCGGCGTAATCCGGGGTGAGATCGGCATGGTTGCCGCCGGTGTTTACGATGCAGAGGCTGTAGCCGGCTGCCGTAATGTCAAACTGCACCTGTTCAATGACGGGAGCCGCGTTATCGGCGAAATCAATGGCAATGATGCCGCCAACGGCGCAGGCCATCTGATCCATCAATCCGCAAGGCTTGCCGAAGAAGGCGTTTTCAGCGTATTGAGCGATCTTGGCGATCTCCACGTTGCTGACGGTGCCCTCGTTATAGAAATGGTTCTCGATATTGCCGATCATCACCTCAAAGGCGGCGGAGGAGGAAAGGCCGGAGCCCTTCAGCACGCTGGAGGTGGTGTAGGCCACGAAGCCGCCGGCCTTGTGGCCGTTGCGGCAAAGTCCCGCGCACATACCTGCCACGATGGCGTCGGATTTGGAAAAGCGCGCCTCGCGGGGCGTGTCGAAGTCCGCGATGTCCACCACGTCCTCGGGGAAGCCCTCAGACTTCACCCGCACGATGCTGTCGGTGGTGGGGGAGGCAACGGCGATGATATCCAGATCAATGGAGGCGGCAATGACACAGCCCCGATTGTGGTCGGTATGGTTGCCGGCGAGCTCGCTGCGGCCGGATACGGAAAAGAGAGAGACTTCGCGATCGGCGCCGTACAGGGCAGCAAATTCACCGATGGCGGCAAGATAGCGCTCTTTTTGCTTGCCCAGTGCAGCAGCACCACCGTACAGGGCGGTGAGGCGGGTGTCCAATGCGCCTTCCTTGATGGCGCTGCAAAGTGCTATGGTGTTCATGTGATTTTCCTCCTGTTATTCAAGGCCCATCTGGCCCATCAGCTTGCGGTTGAATTCCTCCGCAGTATTGTAGCCCATTTTTTTCTGGCGGTTGTTCATGGCGGCGATCTCCAGAATAATGGCCAGGTTGCGGCCGGGCTTGACGGGAATGGTGATACTGGGCACCTCGATGCCGAGAATGTCCATGGTCTGCTTGTCAAGGCCGAGGCGGTCGTACATCTTCCCCTGGATCCAGGGCTCCAGATTGATGACCAGATCGATGCTTTGGGTATCCTTGACGGCACCCATTCCGAAGATGCGGCGCACGTCCACAATGCCGATGCCCCGCAGCTCTACGTAGTGGCGGATAATGGGGGGCGCGGTGTCCACCAGACGGATGGCAGATACCTTTTTGATCTCCACCGCGTCATCAGCGATCAGACGGTGACCGCGCTTGACCAGCTCGATGGCGGTTTCACTTTTACCAACGCCGGAGTCGCCCAGCAGCAAAAGACCCTCGCCGTACACCTCCACCAGTACACCGTGACGGGTGATACGGGGCGCCAGCTCCACGTTCAGAAAGGCGATGAGCGCTGCCGTGAAGGCGCTGGTGCGCTCCTTGGTAACCAGCAGTGGCACGCCGTAGCGGGCAGCGGCATCCTTCATGTGGGGAAAGGCGGGCAGACTGGTGGTCAGAATGATGGCCGCAGAGCGATGACGGAAGAGATCCTCGATCTTCGCGTTGCGGGTGGCCTCCTCCCGCTGCTCCAGATACAGATGCTCAGCCTTGCCCATGATCTGAATACGAGAGGGCTCAAACATATCGAAAAAGCCCGCCAGCGCAAGACCCGGGCGGTTGACCTCGGTGTTGGAGATCATGATTTTTTCGGCCTCGTCCGGCAGATAGATCGGCTCCAGAGCGAATTTTTCAATCAAGGTAGCAAGGGAAATGCTATATGTTTCTTGCATAGCTCTTCTCCTTTACACAATGTATTTTCTGTTAAGTAGTATTATAGCATAAAACGCCGCGGTTTGAAAGAGGAAATTTTGATTTTTTTCAAAAAGTATTGAGGAATGTGGCAGGAGTTCATATTTTCGTCACAACTATAAATTATAATTAAGAAAAGCGCAACGACAAAAAAGGAGTTTTGATATGAAAAAAGGTTTCATTCTGCGCACAGTCACATTGCTGTTGACGATGACCCTGTTGGCATTGACGCTGACGGCCTGCTCCGGTCCCGTGCCTACGCCCCGCGCGGGCAAGGTGGTGGCAACGGCCGGCGGTGAGGATATTTATTACGACGAGCTGTATTTTCTCGCGAAGAACCATATTGAGGATATGGAGAAGCTGAAGGGCGAGGATTATCTGCAGCAGGAGGGTGCCGTTGCCGAGGTGGCGGACTTTGTGTGGAAAAATCTGGTCACTCGTGATCACGCCCTGATCTCCGTCGGTCGGGATTACGGCATTGACATCACCGAGGGGGAGATCGCCGAGGAGGTGGAAAAGCACCTGGATGGATTGATCACCGATTCCTTTGAGGGTGGCTACGACGAATATGTTGCCGTCCTCGACAAGCAGCACATGACCGACCGTTACGTGCGCACCTATCTTGCGGTGGAGAATTATCTTGCCACGGCCATCGTCAAGGAAATGATGAAGCGGGGGGAGCTGGATACCTCCGATGCGGCAGCCGAGGCGCATATTTACGGCGAGGATCTCATTCGTACCGTGCACGTGTTTATCAGCAACACCAATGACCTCTACACCAAGGAGGAAAATGCCACCCATGCAGCAGAGATCCAAAAGGAGCTTTCTGCCATCACCGATGATGCGAAGCGCTATGAGGCCATGCGTGAGGCTATTGGCGGCAAGTATAACAATGATTTTTCCGATCTCGCAGGGAATGGCTTCTATTTCTCCCGCGGTGAGATGAACGACTTCTATGAGGATGCAGCCTTTGCGCTGAAGGAATACGGCGTCAGCGACGTGGTGGAGACTGCCGAGGGCTACTACGTCATTATGCGTATGCCCAAGAGCGAGACGTATATCAAGGAGCATTTCCAGGAGCTGAAGGAAAAAACCTATTTTATTATTCTCAACGGCATGGTAGAAAAGCGGTTTTCGGAAATGAAGCTGGAGAAAACGAGCTTTGGCGGTGGGTTGGACGTAACCGATCTGCCCGTCATCCACGCGGACGGCGGCTTGTGGATCTACGTCAGCTCGGGCATCGTTGTAGGTGCCATCGTGCTCGTGGTAGGCTCTATGCTGTTCGGTCGTGTCCTGAAGGGTCGAAAGGGCAAGCACGGCTCAAAATAAATCATAATTAAAAATAATCCATACCGTTTGGGTGCTTTTTGTGAAAAACGGTGATTTTGCCTGGTTGGGCAGCGCAAGAATTTCTTGCGCTGCCCTTGCTTTTTTTGCGTTGGGACGCTTGATTTTTGTATTTTTATATGTTATACTATATTCTGTATAATTATATTCTCTTAAAATAAGAGAATGGGGCGAGGCCCCGGAAAGGATGCCTTATGGATCGTGTTTCCAAAACCAACTACTATCTGGACATTGCCCAAACGGTGGCCGAGCGCGCCACGTGCCTGCGCCGCAAATTCGGTGCCATCATCGTGAAAAACGACGTGATCGTTTCCACGGGCTACAACGGTGCTCCCCGCGGCCGTAAAAACTGCAACGATCTTGCCTTTTGCCAGCGAGAGAAGCTGGGGATTCCCCGTGGTGAGCGCTACGAGCTGTGTCGTTCGGTGCACGCGGAGCAGAACGCCATCATTGCCGCGCCTCGCGAGCAGATGCTGGGCGCCACTCTTTACATGGCCTGCGTGAACCCTGAGGACGGCTCTCTTTACGCTGGCTGCAACAGCTGCATGATGTGCAAGCGCGTGATCCTCAACGCAGGCATTGAGACCGTGGTGGTACGGGATACGCCTACCGAGTATCGGGTCATCCGCACGGCGGATTGGATCGAGGATGATGATTCCCTCACCGGAAAGCTGGGGTATTGATCTGTGAAGCGAAGCGTTCTTTTGCTTTTGCTGCTTTCCCTGCTGCTTGCAGGCTGCAAGCAGGGCTTGCCTGTCTTTACGGTGGATGCAGATGGCAATGGTTATACCAATAAGGAGACCGGCGTGCATTATGCGGCGCTGGATTTCCACTACGAGGCTGTCAAGCGTGGTACCGCTGTGGGCGCCTATACCAATAAAAAATTGGACTATACACGCAGCTTCTACAGTATTCCGGGCGTGGATGCATCCCTGTTTCTCACCGACGATGATCTGACGGTCTGGTATGCGGGAGACGCGGTGATCGATGCCGCCACGTGGGAGCTTTCCGGCGTTTTGATCTGTCAGGAGGAGGCCATTTCCGTGGAGCTTTTTGGCCTTTTGCCCGGCGAGGAGGATGCGGCCATTGCGGAAATTCAGACCCTGTGGTTTTCCGGCGAGGCTACCGAGCTGCCGGAGGGCACCGCCATGCTGTGCCGCACCGTGAAGCTTTCTACCAAGGCCTGGCCGGGGCTTTACTACTCCTTCTATTTTTACCTGTACGAAAGCGGCGAGGCTTACTTCTACGCGCCCGTTCCCAGTCGCGCGGTGGCTGTACCCGAGGCGCTTGTTGAGAAATTCCTACCGGACGAGGAGGCTGAGGCATGATCGCTACCGAAATGAAGCCGAGGATCGCCACGGACGGTACCTGCCCCGAGGAAGGGCTTCGAGTGCTCTTTGTTTGCACCGGTAACACCTGCCGTTCCCCTATGGCAGCGGCCTTGCTCAATCATTTCGCCCGCCCCCGCGAGGTCTGCTCCGTGGGATGCGAAGCGGCGCCACGGCGCTTTATTGCCACCTCTGCCGGACTTTACGCCAACGAGGGGGCGCCTATCACACCCACCGCTGCCGAGGCCCTGTCGGAATTTGGTATTCCGGCGCTGCCCGGCAACGACTATACCGCTCATCGGGCGAGAGGGGTGACGGAGGAGTTGCTTTCCGCTGCGGATATCGTGGTGGGCATCAGCGCTGCCCACGCCATGGAGCTGATGATGCGCTATCCCGATCAGGCCTCCAAGATCACGACCTTTGAGACCGATATTCCCGATCCCTTCGGCGGTACGGCGGAGGTTTACCGCGCCTGTCTGTTGCAGCTCTCCCATTGCGTGAAGCGGCTGTTTTTCAGCGGGGAGGGTGCACAGTGACCGTCGCGCTGCTGACCTCGGCGCATCTTCCGGAGGTGGCCGCGCTGGAGGCTCTTTGCTTTCACGCTCCTTGGAGCGAGCAGTCCCTCCGGATGCTTTGCGGTGAGCAGGGCTTTGGGCTTGTGTGTCTTACGGAGGATGGCAGCGTTGCCGCCTACGTGGGCGTTTTAACGGTGCTGGACGAGGGACAGATCACCAACGTGGCCACGCATCCGGATTTCAGACGCCGCGGCTGTGCCAATGCCGTTTTAGCGGCGCTGCTTGATGCGTGCCGCAAAAGAAGCATCCGCAGCCTGTCGCTGGAGGTGCGGGAAAGCAACGCCCCTGCCATTGCACTTTATGAGAAGCACGGCTTTCAGACGGCCGGTAAGCGCCCCGGCTTTTATAGCCACCCACGCGAAGCCGCGCTGGTCATGGTGGCGGAGATTTGATGATATAAGATTCGCGCGCAAGCGCAAAAAGGTGACGTTATGTATATTCTTGGAATGGAAAGCTCTTGCGATGAGACCTCCGCAGCGGTGCTGCGGGTGGAGGAGGGAAAACTCGCCATCGCTTCTAATATTGTGGCCTCCCAGGTGGAGACCCATCGGCTTTATGGCGGTGTGGTGCCGGAAATTGCCAGCCGCGCCCATATCGAGGCCGTCAGCGGCATTACCCGCGAGGCGCTGGATGCTGCCGGCATCGCGCCACAGGATCTCTCTGCCGTGGCTGTAACTGCTTTTCCGGGCTTGATCGGTGCCCTTTTGGTGGGCGTGAATTTTGCCAAATCCTTTGCCTTTGCAAACGACATCCCTCTGGTGGCGGTGAACCACATCAAGGCTCACGTGGCGGCGGCATATCTCTCCGAGGTGACGCTGAAGCCCCCATTTCTTGCGTTGGTGGTATCCGGTGGCCATACCTCGCTGTTTGACGTGGCCGCTCCCACGGATTTCCGGGAGATCGGCGCCACCCGCGACGATGCGGCGGGCGAGGCCTTTGATAAGATCGGCCGCGTGATCGGACTGCCCTATCCCGGCGGTGCCGCGCTGGATAAGCTGGCCTATGAGGGTGACGCCCACGCTGTGCGGCTCCCCTCGCCCGCTTTGCAGGGCGATACTCTGGATTTCTCCTTCAGCGGCCTCAAAACCGCCGCTCTCAATACCATCAACACCTGCCGCCAAAGCGGTATGGAGGTGCCCAGAGCCGATCTTGCCGCCTCCTTTACCGAGGCGGTGGTCAGCGGCCTTGCCGTTAAGACCGAGGAGGCTCTGCTCCGCACCGGCAGAAAAACGCTGGTTCTGGCCGGCGGCGTTGCTGCCAACTCCCACTTGCGTCGACGTCTGACGGAGACCTGTGACCGTCTCGGTGTACGGTTCGTGGTGCCGCCCATCTCTCTTTGCGGCGATAACGGTGCTATGGTAGCCGCTGCCGGATACTACGAATTTATGGAGGGGCGCTTTGCCGACGTATCCCTCAACGCCTCCGCCCTCGACGAGCCGGAGACTGTGTATTCTAAAAAACAAGGCTAATTTTTTGTCAAGCCCTTTTTTGAAAAAAGTGCAAATTCGGCATTTTCGATAAAGTTTGCGAAAAATGTCAGCAAAGCAGTTTTCAACAGAACTTTTCCACAACTTTGTGGAAAAGTCCGCAAAACGGGATTTTATGTATGGAAATTCATAGAAAAACAGAATACTTTTTCACAAAAATTCCTTGGATTCATTGGAAACAAGCCCTTTTCTGTGGAAAAGTCTGTTGGAAGTGTGGATAACTTTTCTTCGCTTTTCGCTGTGGAAAAGTCTAATATGGAAAATTTTTCCCTTTCGTAACCTGCCCCTTTTTGGGAAAAGGGGATTGTGCAATGTTACAAAAATGACGATTTTGAAAAATTTTTTAGGAGTAAAAACTCAAATGGATAAGAAAAAAACACGCTACACGGTAGAGGGCTACGGCGAGGTCAGCCCCGCGGTCATCAAACGTCTCCCTCGCTATTTTCGCTATCTGCGAGAGCTGATCCGTAACGGAAAGCTTCGCATCAGCTCCGGTGAGCTGTCGGAAATGATGCACGTGACTGCCTCCCAAATCCGCCAGGATCTGAATTGCTTTGGTGGCTTCGGTCAACAGGGCTATGGCTACAACGTGAATTATCTCTACGCCAAAATTTGTGAGATCCTCGGCGTCGGTGAGGGCTTTCGCGCGGTGGTGATCGGTACCGGCAATTTGGGCCGTGCCCTGGTGCGCAGTCCCATGTTCGAAAAGCGAGGCGTGGATATTGTCGCCATGTTTGACGTAGCGGAAAATCTGGTGGGTACCACGGTAGCGGGCGTTGAGGTGCTCCATATGGATGCGTTGGAGCACTTTTGTACGGAAAACGTAGTGGATATTGCCGTGCTGACACTGCCGAAGGAATATGCCGCCGAGGTGGCAGAGCGCTTGGTGAAGGCCGGCGTCTCCGGCATTTGGAATTTTACCAGCAAGGAGCTGATCTGCCCCGCTTCCGTGATCGTGGAAAACGTACATATTGGCGACTCCCTCATGACCCTCTGCTACGAGCTGCGCTGTCTGAACCTGCAGGAGGATGAAAAATGATGCTGCACTTTTCTTACGGCACCGGCGTGCTGACGCTGCCTGCCGCCGTGCTCGCTCATATTGACAAGGCCGGCAAGCGGGAGCTGCGGGTGCTGTTGGCTCTTTCTGCTACGCTGCCTGCTGAAGAGGAGGCCCTTGCCGCTGACGTTGCTGCCCGCACCGGGCTTCCCGCATCAGAGGTGAGTAGTGCCATTGCCTTTTGGCGTGGAACGGGGGTGTTGCTTGCGGGAGAGGGCAACGGAGCCTCTACCCAAGCACCCGTGACCCAGCCCGTTGCCCGCGCGGAGCGTAAGCCCCTACCGGACAAGGGATTGCCCTCTTATTCGACGGACGAGCTTTCCCGTGTGCTGGAAACAAGGCAGGAGTTCGCCTCGTTGATCGACGCCTGTCAGCAGACCTTTGGCAAAATATTTAACGCTGCGGAGGTGGGAATCATTGCCGGCATGGTGGATTATCTCGGTGTGGATGGCGAATACGTGCTGCTGCTCCTTTCCCATTGTGTACGGATGGAAAAGAAATCGCTGCGATATGCGGAAAAAACCGCCATCAGCCTTTTTGACGAGGGTGTTACCGATGCCGCTGCCCTGGAGGAGCGGCTCAACCGCATCGAGACGCTGAATACGGCCGTGGGGCAGATTCGTGCCATGTTTGGAGCCGGCTCGCGCGCTCTCAGCACCAAGGAAAAGCGGATGATCGAGCAATGGGTGTGCGTGATGCAGTACGGCATGGACGTGCTGAGGCTGGCCTACGATGCCACGGTAGATGCCATCCACGAGCCCTCCTTTGCCTACGCCAACACCATTCTGGAGCGCTGGCATGCGGCAGGATACCGTACCACCGAGGACGTAGAGCGTGCCTTGGCCGATTACCGTCGCCAGAAGGCGGGCGGCGGCAGCTTTGACGTGGACGACTTCTTTGAGGCCGCGTTGAAAAAAACCTACGGAGAACAGTAATATGGGATATAATCAAGAGAATTATCGCCGCGTGCGGTTGGCCTATCAAACCAAATTTCTGAAGGCTGAGGAGGCGGCAGATCGCCGCCGTGATGAGCTGCACGCCTTGTCGCCTGCCCTTGCCAATATTGATCGTCAGCTCTCCGCTACGGGAGCGGAGATCGCGATGGCTGCCATCGGCGCGGGAGAGCGCTGGAAAGAGAATCTTGCCGCGGTGGAGGCGAAAAATCTGCGGCTGCAAGCAGAGCGCCGCGCGTTGATCGAGAGCCTCGGTTACCCCGCCGATTATGCGGATCCGCACTATGATTGTCCTCATTGCCATGACACCGGCTTTGTAGATGCCAAAATGTGCAGCTGCATGCGCAGGGAGCTGATTTTAGCGGGATATGAAAGCTCCGGCCTTGGAAATCTGATGCGTACGCAGACCTTTGAAAGCTTTGATCTTTCTTATTATCAGAAGCAAAACGGTGACCGGGCAAAAATGAGCCGGAATCTTGAACTGCTGCGGCGCTATGCGGAGGACTTTGGTAAGCTCTCTCCCAATTTGCTGCTTGTCGGTGATACGGGGCTTGGCAAGACGCATCTTTCCACCGCTCTGGCCCGTCGGGTGATCGATCGCGGTTTTGACGTATATTATACCAGCGCCGTGGGGATGTTTGCGGATTTTGAAAGCGTGCGCTTCGGTCAAAGCACCGAGGAGGCGGCGGAGAATCCCAGACGCTACACCACCTGCGATCTGCTGATCCTGGACGACCTGGGCACGGAGGTGACCAACCAGTTTACCAATTCCTGCCTCTATACGGTCCTGAACAATCGGATCAATCTGAACCGCCCTACCATCATCAGCACCAATCTGACTGCCAAGGAGCTGCGGGAGCGGTATTCCGACCGCATTACCAGCCGCTTGATCGGTGAATTTTTGACGATGCGGTTTTACGGTACGGACGTTCGCCGCCAAAAGCTGGGTCGCTGAAATCCTTTGTATAAAAAACGTAGGACACGGGCATAATAGCCGTGTCCTACATTTTTTTGGAGGTGAAGCGGATGAATACGGTAAAGGAGCTGCTGACGGAGGAGGATTTTTTCTCTACCGTCTATAAAAGCGCTAAAATGGGAGCGGACGCGATCATCAATCTGCTGCCAAAGGTAAAAAACGACGGTCTGCGCAGCCAGATGACACGCCAGCTGGATGGTTATGAGCGCTACGCTGCCTCGGCACGACGGGAGCTGGAGCGCATAGGGAGCGCTGTCAAGGAGGAAAATCTGCTGCTGCGGGTCTCTGCCCGGATGGGGATGGCCTTTCATACCATGGTGGATGCCAGCGCGGGGCACATCGCGGAAATGCTGATTGAGGGGTCAAACATGAATATTACCGACATGACGCGGCTCCTCAACAATTACGCGGGAGATCGGGAGGAGGCAGAGGATGCGATACGGCTTGCCCGTGATGTGATCGATTTTGAAGGCTGCAACGTGGAAGCGTTGAAGCGCTATCTGTGAGTGAAATGCTGTTTTTTACGCACCGTTACTGGGTTAAATGCCAAATAATAAAATTACAGCCGCACGCCAAGCGTGCGGCTGTAATGCTATGTTTGCTTATTGAGCCTTCTTAACAAGACCCTTTTCGAGCAGAGCCTCATCGGACTCGTACTCACATACGTACTTCTCGGCGGTGAACTTGGGATCGGGTACCAGCTGATTCTTGGAGGCCAGCAGAGCGATCAGCTCCAGACCCCACTTTACGCTACGCTTGGAGGTCAGGCGCAGGCAGCAGGGCACGGTGTCGTATTTCTTGGAGGAGCCGACGTCGGTTACGTTGTACTTGGAGGCCTCCAGCTCGTTGGGATCGAGGGCAAGCAGCAGGCACAGGGTCTTGCCGCGTACGGCGAACTTGGCCAGCTGATCGCGGCCACTCTTGAAGGACTCGTAGCCCCAGCTGGTGCGTGCGGCAACCTTCTTGTAGGAAAGCAGGGCGTTCTTCAGCTCCTCATAGCGCTCCTGTACCTCAACGGGGGCCTGGATCATACGAGCGGTAAAGGATCTCTTGTACTCGGAATAGGAACCGCTGGTGGCACCATCCTCGCCGTCTGCTTCGGCAGCGGGCTCCTCGGCAACGGGCTCGGCGGGAGCTTCAGCGACAGGCTCCTCGGCAACGGGCTCGGCGGGGGCTTCAACGACAGGCTCCTCGGCAACAGGCTCGGCGGGAGCTTCAGCGACAGGCTCCTCGGCAACAGGCTCGGCGGGAGCTTCAGCGACAGGCTCCTCGGCAACGGGCTCGGCGGGAGCTTCAGCGACAGGCTCCTCGGCAACGGGCTCAGCGGGAGTCTCAGCAACGGGCTCCTCGGCAACGGGCTCGGCAGCAGCCTTCTCAGCGGCAGCCTTCTCAGCGGCAGCCTTCTCTGCAGCGGCCTTTTCAGCAGCAGCAGCCTCTACGGCAGCAACGCGGGCAGCACGAGCCTCGGCAGCAGCCTTCTGGGCGTCGGTCAAGGGCGCCTCGGGCTTTTTGCTGGGCGCGGGAGCAGCCTTACCAACCTTCTTTTTGGCGCTGGCATGCTTGGCGATGAGGGCGATGATCACTACGGCCAGCACGGCGGCTACAGCAACCAACGCGATGGATTTGGTCTGATCCAGACCAAACAGCGAGAATGCAAGAATGTTTTTCATAATTTCTCTTCCTCTTCTTTTTTTATTTTTTAGCGGCTTTCCGCAATTTTTTTGACAGGATAAAGGTGAGGATCAGGAGCGCGAGAGCGGTGATGGTCGCAGTAGCAAAGATCATCGCGGAATTTGAGTGAGCGGCGGTTTTGCTGACTACCAGCCCACCCTCGGATTCCACCACGGAGGTACCGGGTGGCAGCTGCTGCAGCTCGTATTCCTTCAGCGTAGCATTTTGGGCTACGATATCACCCTCCGAAAGGTTCCAGCCGCAAACCAGCGCAACGGGGCCGGCGCCTACGTATTCGGTATCGCCGGACGGTACGGGACCGCCGCCAACGAGGCAATTGGCGTAGCGCAGATAAATATCTGCCGCGCCGCCTATGATCTGCGGATTGGTGGGAAGCTGTAGCGTGCCGATGCCGTCGCAGCGGATGGCATAATCGCTATTGGATACGATAGTGCCCGCCAATATGCGTAACGAGCCGCCTGTGAGGCGTACGGCGTCGTTGTCCGGTGCCAGCAGCTTGCCGGCGGGATGATCGGTGGGGGCCGTATCGGTGAGTGTTACAATGCCGCCCTTGATCAGCAGCGGTGTCAGTAGGGTGACGGTGTAGCCGTTCAGATCCAGCGTGTAGGTGCCGGAAATATCACCGCCCATATCGGTCACGTGGTCAAACAGCCGGACGGTGGCACCGGAGCTGCACATGCTGGCAGCGTTCGCCAGGCTTCCCGCGCCGAATACGGTTTCGCCCTCGGTGACAATAGCAACGGTGGGAGAAGTGCCGATTCCGGGATAGTCACTGCCGCGCTGCCAAGGATGGCAGAGGGCGCGTATCCGCGGGGAGGTGAGGTGAAAGGTGTTCATTTCAATGACCAGCACCAGACTTTTCAGCTGCTGCTCGGTCTTGGGAGCGGTAAGCGCCGGATCATTTGCTGCGGTGCCGCCAATGCCGCGATCCGAGGTGTCTTCCTTATAATAGCAGCCCGCCACGGTAGCATCCGCTGCCACCTTGCCTACAATGGCTCCTTTTTGCTCGTTTCCGGCAAGATAAGCCACGTTCAGACTGTTTTGCAGCGTGGTGCCGCTTGAAAGCCTTGCTGCGATGCCGCCGGTAATGCTGGGGCAGCGCACTACCTGCATGTTGGAGGCTGTGTAGATCTCCGTGCCCGCAGCGGCCAGCGCTACAATGCCGCCGGCATAGTCACCGCCGGTGATCCAGCCCTCGTTGCTGCAGTTGGCCAGCGTGGTGTAGTGGGCAGTTCCCACAACGCCGCCTGCGGCGCCGTCTGTTTCTACGTGGCTCATGTTACGACAGCCGTCGATCAGCACAGGGGCGTCCGGGGTGCCCTCTGCTCTGCCGGCCAGTACGCCGACCGTCGGCGCGCTGCTGCCTACGTAACCGTTACGGAAGGAAAGATCGCGCAGCACGGCACCGGGACCCAGAAGAGCGAAGAAGCCAAGGCTTTTCGCTTCCATATCAATATAAAGACCGTTGATGTGATATCCGTTGCCATCCAGGATGCCAAGAAAGGGAATGGGCTCCCCTCCGGTATGGCCAATGGGCACGAATGGGGAGGGATCTCCTTTTTTCTGCGTGGCACCGTCCAGCTCAAACCAACGCCCGTCGGTGTTGAATTTCCCTTTGTTAAGGGTGATGGTGGCCTCCAGTCGGAAGAGAATACCGGCGGTCGGCTTGCCGCTGCTTACGTAAGCGGCAAAGGCCAGCAGCTCCTCTGTGGTGGAGATGGTCACGGTTTCCTCGCCGCGCAGCACGATGCCGGGGGCAGTGGATACCTGGGTCATCGTATAAATGGCGGGGGGATCCTCGTCGGGCTGGGTAGCGCCGACACCGAGGGGAACGAGCAGGGAAATGGATAGGCAAAGGAATAGGAGAAGTGCGATCAAGCGTTTCATCCTGGAGCTCCTTTGTTGGTTTGAGGCGCAGTTTTTTGAATTGGGAGAAAACTCGCCCCGCTCTTGCAGTAAATGCGAAAAATCACACACCTACTACAGGCATTTCCATTATAACACAAAAATTGCAAAAAGGGAAGAGTTTTTGCAAAAAAATATGAACATTTTGTTAAAAAATTGAAAACGAATTGTGTCACTTGGCAAAAAACTCATTTTTTAGCCGTAAAAAAAACTGCAAAAAGTGAAAAAAGGGTGGGATACGTGGCTTTGTTTTTTCAAAAACGCTTTTTTTTGAAAAAATAGCGCAAGTCACCGATTTTGGTGTCAGAAAGAGGACAAAATCATCGCTTTTTATTCAGAAAAGCGGCAAACGGTGTAAAAATGAAGAAATCGTGAACCCAAAAAAGCCACCCCGTTTGCGGCCTAATGCAAACGGGGTGGCTTTTTGGAAAGATACTTAGGGCTTTGTGAGGCCGTGCATAAAGCCGGCGCTGTCGGCCGAGGAAATGTCACCGCCAATGACCCTGCCGCGAAACACCAAAAGGTTGGCAAGCACGGTTCCCTCGTACCCTTCGTAATTTTGCACCCGATAGGTGTAGCGCTCTACCGTGCGGCCGCCGTAATCCGATAGATTCAGCCCCTCCCTTCGCTGCAGCTCGTTATAGGCCGCAAAAACCTTGTCGAATTCCCGAGGAATGGTGACGGTGGTGCTCTCCAGGGGCATTGTCTCTACCTGCCACCCAAGCTGGGCAAGGAGCGCCACTCTGTCCTCGTTACTGCGAATGCCTTCAAAATTCACGCCTTCATCCGCCGCGGCCGCTGTCGGCTGCAGCTCCGGCACAAAGGCGATCAACGTGATCAGTGCCGCCAGCGCCACACATAAGACGGCAATAAAGCGTACCGTTCCCGCCCGCATAGAATAAATGAACATAACAAACCTCCTTTGGTGGTTTCCCATACCAATATACGCAGGGGCGGTGAGGATTATGACAGAGAAGGCAAGCGCGTTGGCGCGGATCCTCGCGCGGACGGTCACACTTCAGCGAAATATTTACATGTTACGTAGATGAAGAAAACACGCAAAAGCGTTGACAAGGAGGGCGGGAAGTGCTAAACTAATGGTATCAGAATCAAGGCTTCATTCCTTGACAAGTGAGAGAGGGCGCATATGACGACAAAGATTTGCAGATTATTAGAGCTGCTGCTGGTGCTGCTGTTGGCGGTGACGGTGTGCCTGGTCACCGTTTCCTGTGATACCACACCGCAGGTCCCCGGAGAGGATCCCGGAATGGAGAATCCCGGCGAGCCCGGCGGCAACGAGCCCGGCGGCAACGAGCCCGGCGGCAATGAGCCCGGCGGCAACGAGCCCGAGGGCGGCGGTAATCAAGGCGGCAACGTGATCATTGGCCCTGGTGGTGTCGAAGGGATCCCCTCCATTCCCGGAGGCGGCAGCCAGGAGGAGCCTAAGCCGGATACGCATCGGCACGTTTTCGTAGTGAAGAAGGACGTACCCGCTACCTGCCTTGTGAACGGATGGCTTCTTGAAGCGTGCGACTGCGGTGAAGAGCTTCGGACGGAGCGCCAGGCCACGGGTCACGCATATCAAAACGGTATCTGCGGTGTGTGCGGATGGAGAGATGAGTCGCTGCATCTGCATGGTCAGGATGTGGTGGAGGAGCAGCCCGCTACCTGCGTGCAGGATGGCTGGCGCTTGGTGCGGTGCGGTGAGTGCGGCTTTGAGGAGCGGATCCCGCTGTTTTCGCCGGGCCATTCCTATAACAGCACGGGAAGCTGCACCGTGTGTGGATATGCCAAGGTGCATCAGTGCCATTGGGCCGAGGTCTCGCGTCGGGAGTCCTGCGCGGAAAGCGGAACCCGTCAACTGCGCTGCTATGGCTGCGGCCTTGAAAAAACAGAGATGATCCCGCCCACGGGCAAGCACGATCAATCCTACGACAGCGTGGGTGTCTGCGGCCTTTGCGGTACGCGCAACAATGCCGTTTGCACGGTTTGCAGCTGGGTGCTTTCCGATCTGGAGACGCTGCCCGGTTGCGTCACCAAGGGCAGGGCCGTCTACACCTGCGCCGGCTGCCATCGTACCTGTCGTATTCCTGTGCCTGCGCTTGGTCACAGCTACGCGGGCGGCACCTGTACGCAATGCGGCGCTACGGAAGCGCACGATTGCCAAAATCATCTCAGTCAGCTGTACCGAAAGAACAGCTGCGCGGATAGGGTGATTGTGCTTTCGGAATGCACCGTTTGCGGCAAGATCCTTGCGGAGGAGCGGCCACCCACAGGGCACGCCATCACCCCCAACTGTGAATGCTTTATTTGTGGCATGGAGCTGCACGCCTATACCGTGCTTTCAGAAGAGAGCGCCGGCTGCGTTGAGGTTGGTGTCAAGCGCCTGCAATGTGACATTTGCGGCCATATCAAGGAGCAGATCGTGGCTCCGCAGGAGCACGACATAGGCGAGGACGGCCGCTGTCTGAACTGCGATTTTGTGCGTGTCGGCACGCACGACTGCGATTTTTATCTGGCCCATGCAACCGCGGAGAATTGTGACGCCTTCGGTTGGCAGATCTGGGTCTGCCGCATTTGTGAGGGCGTGAAATGGGAGCAGCCCCTTCCCACGCCTCACCACTACAAGCTGGTGCAGGAAATTGTGAGCACAAAGGGCTACGTGGTGCGCGAGGAGTGCTGTGTGGATTGTGACGCGCTGAGCGTCACCTATGGTGATTCCCTGTCTCACGCCCACGTCTCTGTGACCGTTTCCGATGTGTTGGGCGGCGCAAAACGGTTGGTTTGTCTTTGGTGCGGAGCGGAGCTGGAGGCGCCGGATACGACCGATCACGAGCATTCCTACCGCACCTCGCGTGTGGAGCCCGAATGTGAGGCACCAGGCACCTTGACGACCTATTGCGTTATCTGCGGTTACGCTGTTACCGAGTCCATTCCGGCTCCCGGTCATCAGCAGATCACCGTTCCGCGCAAGGATGCCACCTGTGAGGAAAACGGCCACGAGGCCTATATCGCTTGCGCGACCTGCGGCGAGGCTCTGGAGGAGGTCGTGATCATCTTTGGCAGACATCTCTACGAAAATGAGGTTTGCATCCGCTGTGGCGCGGAGGAACCCAGCGACCACACCCACGAATACGAAGAATACTGGAAAATGGATGCCACGTGTACAAAGCCCGGCACGCTGACGGAGCGGTGCGTGCATTGCTGGAAGCAGCGCCAGAGCGTGCTGCCCGCCACCGGGCATAGCTATGAAAAGGGTGTTTGCACCGCTTGTGGCGCGGTGGACGAGACCACCCACGTTCACGAATACGAGGAGATAGGGTACAGTATCCTTCCCACTTGTGAAAGGCCCGGCGAAATGCTGGAGCAATGCGTGCTTTGCGGCGCGGAGCGCTTTGTTCCCGTGCCCGCTCTCGGGCACGATTATGACGAGCGTGATGTCTGCAAGCATTGCGGCGCAGTGAACGAGAAGCACGAGCACATGTGGGTGACCCTCAGCGAGATACCCGCCTCCTGCGAAAAGAGCGGCAAGATCAGGGAAGGCTGCGTGCAATGCGGAGCTGAGCGCGAGGAGCTTTTGCCCGCCCTTGGTCATCATTATTTGGATGGGATCTGCGGCAATTGCGGTGACGTCCGGCAGCATCGCTGCTTGTGGATAGAAATATCCAGAACCGAGGCCTGCACCGGACAGGGCACGCGTACCCTTTGCTGCTATGGCTGCGGCGAGGAGGTCATCGAGCCTCTTGCGCCCCTTTCCCACGACGATAATTACTTTTTCTACGGCACCTGTGGTCGCTGCTCGGCAACAAACGACGCCTTCTGCCAGCATCATTTGCCGGTATTTTCCGAAGTCATACGGGAGGCCACCTGCACGGAGCGCGGCGTTTCCGCTTACAGCTGTATGAATTGCCTCCAGATCGTTCAGCTGCCCACGCCTGCCCTTGGCCACGATTTTGCGGGCGCAAACTGTTCCCGCTGTGGCGTTGCCCTTGAGCACGATTGCAGGGAGCACCTACGGGAGCTGCCCTACTACCATAGCTGCACGGAGGAATATACGCAGATCTGGGAATGCATGCTGTGCGGCATGATCGATCAACGGATTTGCTCGCCCGGGCACGTAATGAATCTGTGTAAGTGTGAATATTGCGATTACGAGAACCACGGATGGCTGGAGAGGCTTCCTCAGGATCTGACCACAGGCTGTACCGATGCTGTTGTTACAAAGTGGGAGTGCCACGAATGTGGGAAGATCGTCGATGAGGTGCGGCAGCCGGTGGGGCATAGCTACGCAAGCGGCGCGTGTACCGCCTGCGGTATGGCGCAGCCTGGCGCGCATGAATGCGACTACGTACTGCTATACCACACGGAGGCAAGCTGCACCGAGTACGGTACACAGCTTTGGAGCTGCGCGATCTGCGCTGGATCCGTATGGGCGGACATCGAGCCGCAGGGGCATACCTTTGAGGAAATGCATCGGGAGTTCACCCAGCAGGGTCTTGTTTTGATCGTATCCCGCTGTGAAAAATGCTCCCTTTGGAGATCCGAGGTGGGCGAAAATGCCCACGTGACCGTTACCGTGGCAGACGCGAGCTACGGCTGCACGGATGAGCGGGCTTTGCGGGATATTTGCGCCATTTGCGGTACGGAGCTGAGAGCTTATTCCTCCTTGGCACCGGGTCATACCGTGGAGATCGATCACGCGGATGCTACCTGCTATACCGAAGGCTATCATCGCGAGCTGTGCGTGGCTTGCGGCGAGGTGCTGTCAGAGGAGATCTATCCCACCGTAGAGCATCAGTATGAAAACGGCAATTGCTGGATGTGCGGTGCTGCCGAGAAGCCCGACATCGAGCTGCCGAAGGCAAAATTTTAGATAAACCAAAAAGAGAACGAAGCGACTTGCCGCTTCGTTCTCTTTTTTAGCGGAGAGGCTTACAGGCTCTCAATAAATAAAGAGGGAGCCCTCGGGCTCCCTCCGTTTGTGAATCAATACTGTCTGCCCCAGACCACCATATGCTTGGCGGGCTTGCCGCAGCAAACGCAGGTGTCGGAGAGCTTTTCCTCGGTGAAGGGGATGCAGCGGGACTTGACGCCGCCGGTCTTATCCTTCAGCGCGTCCTCACACGCCACGTCGCCGCACCACATGGCCTTGATATAGCCGGGCTTGTTCTCGGCAATCTCCAGGAACTCCTCCAGATTCTTTGCAACGTGGGTCTTCTCCGCAAGATTCTTGCGGGCGCGCTCCACCAGCTCGTCGTGTACCTGCCGGAGCATAGCGGCCACCTCGGCCTCTACGTTATCAAGGGAGACGAACTTCTTCTCGCGGGTCACGCGGCTGACCAGCACGCAGGAATTGTTTTCGATATCCTTGGGGCCGATCTCCAGACGAACCGGAACGCCCTTCATCTCGTATTGGCTGAACTTCCAGCCGGTGGACTGATCGCTGTCGTCCAGCTTGACGCGCAGGGTCTCGGCAAGGCGGGCCTTCAGCTCGTTTGCCTTTTCGAGAACGCCCTCCTTGTGCTGGGCAACGGGAATGATAACCACCTGAATGGGTGCTACGGCAGGGGGCAGGATCAGGCCGTTGTCGTCGCCGTGGGTCATAATGATGGCACCGATGGAGCGCGTAGAAACGCCCCAGGAGGTCTGGAAGGGATACTTGACGGTATTATCTCTTGCGGTGAAGGTGATGTCAAAGGCCTTGGCGAAGCCGTCACCGAAGAAGTGAGAGGTGCCGCCCTGCAGGGCAACGCCGTTGTGCATCATGGGTTCGATGGTGTAGGTTGCCTCAGCACCGGCAAACTTTTCCTTGTCGGTCTTGCGGCCGGTGATGGCGGGAATGGCCAGCGCCTCCAGGTAGAAGTCCTCGTAGACCTTCAGCATCTGCTGGGTCTCGGCCTCGGCCTCCTCGCGGGTTTCGTGCATGGTATGTCCCTCCTGCCACAGGAACTCGGACGTGCGCAGGAACGGACGGGTGGTCTTTTCCCAGCGAACCACGGAGCACCACTGGTTATAGAGCTTGGGCAGGTCGCGGTAGGACTGGATCACATTCTTGAAATGCTCGCAGAAAAGCGTTTCCGAGGTGGGGCGGACGGCCAGACGCTCGGTGAGCTTGTTCTCGCCGCCGAAGGTGACCCAGGCGCACTCGGGAGCAAAACCCTCCACGTGATCCTTCTCCTTGGTCAGCAGGCTTTCGGGGATGAACATGGGCATATATACGTTTTCGTGTCCGGTCTTCTTAAAGCGGGCGTCCAGATCCTTCTGGATGTTTTCCCAAATGGCGTAGCCGTAAGGACGGAAGATCATACAGCCCTTGACGCTGGAGTAATCCATCAGCTCTGCCTTTTTTACGACGTCGGTATACCACTGGGCAAAATCAACCTCCATCGAGGTGATCTGCTCCACCAATTTCTTTTCTTTTGCCATTGTCGGTTCCTTTCTCTTGAAACGGATAGATAGATACCATTCTATTATAATCCCAACGGCGGCGATTGTCAAGTCGGGTGAGGGGTACTTTTTGAAAAAACTGCAGGCTTTTTGCAAAATTCCATTGATTGCGACACCAAAATATGGTATACTATATATGTTATGTTGTTTGAACAGTTTTCTTCAAGTGCTTGAAAGGAGCAGATATGGAACAGTACAAGGAGCTTTATTTGAAATGGAAGGAGAGCCCCCTCTGTGACGAGGAGACCAAAAGAGAGCTTTCCTCCATCGCAGAGGACGAAAACGAAATTTACGATCGCTTTTATACTGCCATGGCCTTTGGCACGGCAGGCATGCGCGGTCTCATTGGCGCGGGTATCAATCGCATGAATCGCTATACCGTCCGCAAGGCCACCCTTGGCTTTGCACAGTATTTGAAGCAGTACGGCGGCGCAGAGACCGCAAAGAAGGGTGTGGTGATCGCCCACGATAACCGCCGCATGAGCCGCGAGTTTTGTCTGGAAACTGCCGGTGTTCTTGCCGCCGAGGGCATTCAGACCTATATTTTTGACGATCTGCGCACCACCCCTCAGCTTTCCTTTACCGTGCGGCATCTTGGCGCGGCGGGCGGCGTGGTCATCACCGCCTCTCACAATCCTCCCGAATACAACGGCTATAAGCTTTACGATGCCGAGGGCTGTCAGCTGATGCCCCGTTACACCGATGTGCTGAGCGGTATGATCGACAGGATCGAGGATCCCCTCGCCATCCGCTCCCTTACCGTAGAGGAGGCAGGCGATCTCATTCGCGTGCTGGGTGCTGACGTAGATGAGGCCTACTATGCGGCTGTTATGGGCATCCGCCTGCGTCCCGAGGCTGCCAAAACGCCCCTCACCGTGGTATATTCTCCCCAACACGGTACGGGAAACGTGCCGGTGCGCACCGTCCTTGACCGTTGCGGCTATCGGGTAGTGCCGGTGGAGGAGCAGTGCTTCCCCGATAAGGATTTCATCAACACCAAAAACCCCAATCCCGAAACGAAGGAGGCCTTCGAGCTGATCCTTGACTACGCCCGTCGTGTGGATGCGGATATTGCCATTACCACCGACCCCGACTGTGACCGTCTGGGCGT
Source organism: Clostridia bacterium (assembly GCA_017462615.1). Lineage (GTDB taxonomy): Bacteria > Bacillota > Clostridia > Oscillospirales > CAG-272 > Firm-07. The sequence goes on from JAFTQT010000052.1 coordinate 38,712, forward strand.
GGCAGTCAAGAACGGTGAGGACTACACGCTGCTCAGCGGCAACCAATCCGGTGCTATTCTGCTGGAGTATATCCTCTCCACCAAAAAGGCAGAGGGCACTCTGCCCGCAAACGCCGTGATGTGCAATACCATTGTTACCTCCACCCTCGGTGACCGCATTTGTGAAAAATACGGCGTGGCGGTGGAAAAGACCCTCACCGGCTTCAAGTTTATCGGTGATAAGATCCACACCTGGGAGGAAAACGGCGCTCACACCTACGTATTTGGCTACGAGGAGAGCTACGGCTGCCTGATTGCGGATTTCGCCAGGGACAAGGACGGCGTGCAGGCATCCCTCATGCTCTGCGAGGCCGCCGCCTACTACAAGGCAAAGGGAAAGACTCTCCTTGACGTGCTGGAGGGGCTGTACGCTGAGCACGGCTTCTACCTTGACGCCATTACCAATGCGGTGCACAAGGGTGCGGCGGGCGTGGCTAAGATCGCCGCACTGCTGGAGGGCTTGCGGAGCGATCCCCCGAAGGAGGCCGGCGGCATTGCTGTTACCGGCGTGGAGGATTACCTTTCTGCTGACATGATGGCAAAGGGCTTCCCTCCCTCCAACGTATTGCGCTATACCTTTGCCGATGGCAGCTGGCTGGCCGTACGCCCCAGCGGCACCGAGCCCAAGTGTAAGTATTACTACTGCGTAGTAGGCAAGGATCGCACCGAGGCCGCCGCAAAGCACGCCGCGATGAAGGCTGCGTTTGAAAAATAAGGCAAAATTTGACAAAAAAGCCGCCGCGAAAACCGCTCGATATGACAGATTGCGAAAAAATGATGAATTTTTCACAAACCCCTTGTCAAGAAGCGAAAAATGCGGTACAATGTATGATGGTCCCATAGGGGCCGAAAACAAGTTGTCCAAAAAATATACTATAAAAACGGAGGATTTTTACAATGTCTGTAAAAGTTGCTATCAACGGCTTCGGCCGTATCGGCCGTCTCGCGTTCCGTCAGATGTTCGGCGCAGAGGGCTACGAAGTAGTTGCCATCAATGACCTGACCAGCCCCAAGATGCTGGCTCACCTGCTAAAGTACGACACCGCTCAGGGCTCTTACTGCGGCAAGATCGGCGAGAACGCTCACACTGTTGAGGCTACCGAGGATTCCATCATTGTTGACGGCAAGGAGATCAAGATCTACGCCGAGAAGAACGCTGCTGACTGCCCTTGGGCTAAGCTGGACGTTGACGTAGTTCTGGAGTGCACCGGCTTCTACACCTCCAAGGAGAAGTCCATGGCTCACATCACCGCTGGCGCCAAGAAGGTCGTCATTTCTGCCCCCGCCGGCAACGACCTGAAGACCCTCGTGTACAACGTGAACAACGAGACTCTGA